>JAGAPA010000079.1 GCA_017623455.1 Clostridia bacterium
GGTTGATATTTCAAGCGTGACGCTTGACCCATTACTGTCCTTTGACTAAACGTAACAATCAACTACCGTAAGTCCTTTCCCCCGACGTCATTGCGAGCCTACGTAGTAGGCGTGGCAATCTCCAAGCTTAAAGCTTGACCTAATATTGTGCTTTGAGTAAACACTAGTAATTGAGCATAGTTACTTATTTTGTAGGGGCGATTCACGAATCGCCCTTTTATTTTAGGCTCAGTCGCAACAGTAGGTTGATATTTCAAGCGTGACGCTTGACCCATTACTGTCCTTTGACTAAACGTAACAATCAACTACCGTAAGTCCTTTCCCCCGACGTCATTGCGAGCCTACGTAGTAGGCGTGGCAATCTCATAAGCAACGTAAGTCCTTCTTGTTTGGGAGTGCGCCTTCGCACCGTGGAGATCCACAGTCACTACTGTTCTTTGACTAAGGTAGTAATTGACAGACGTTAGTCTTTTTGTTTGGATGAAACGTCTACGTTTCCAATCCCTTAAGGGAAATAGAATCAACATTACTTCTCTCACTAACTCAAATAACAATCAGGAGGGGTAGCGGTAACTGCGTTACCTTTGACACTTCGTGTCGCGAACGATTTTTGCCGATGACAAAATATCGTCCGCACCCCATACTGAGTACTACAACAAAAACACCCTGTGGAAACCATAAAAAAACAAAGATAGAGGGGTAGCGGTGTCTTACGCCACCTTTTGTGCTACGCACAGCGAACGAAAATTGCTTTGCAATTATTCGTCCGCACCTCATACTAGGTGCAACAAAAACACCCTGTGGAAACCACAGAAAAACAAAGAGGGAGGGGTAGCGGTAACTGCGTTACCTTTGACACTTCGTGTCGCGAACGATTTTTGCCGATGGCAAAATATCGTCCGCACCTCATACTGAGTACTACAACAAAAACACCCTGTGGAAACCACAGGGTGTTTTTGTTGGTGCACCAGGAGGGGTTCGAACCCCCAACCGCTCGGTCCGTAGCCGAGTACTCTATCCAGTTGAGCTACTAGTGCTTAAGTTATTTAGCCTATATATTATAAGATAATGATTTTAATTTGTCAAGAGTTTTAATGCGGTTGAATAAAAAATGTTTACTTTGAATTTTAAGCATAGCGTAATATGTCATACGGATATTATATGGTATTTAATAATAATAGCGATAATTTACAAGATGTTCCGTTTGTTGTGTCATACGGCTCGACCTTGGTGTTTGATGGGGTGGGTAAGGATTGCATAAGTATAGTGGGGCTTACAAGCTCACCAAAAGGCTATCCGATAAGCGGAGCATATGGCGAAGAATGTATTAACTTAACCATTGTGTCAAAAGGAGGAAAAGAGTATTGTGCAACGTTAAAAAACGGAGTTCATATAACGACTTTGCATACAACGCTTTCCTCGTCAAGAATACGTCCTATTGCTGAAAAGTCGTATACGTATGCGTATTTTTCGTACGATAAGAATTTTGAAAACTACGTTATTAATCGTCTTGACCTAAGTTTGCCTAAAGATTTTGGAGAGGTAGAAAAAGTTGTTTTGCGCTTATTAAATAACGGTTACAACGTTCTTATTTACGGTGTATTTGCATAAAGAAAAAGGACTGCATTTTCCTGAACGTGAGGATTTGCAGTCCCTTTTTTATTGATGACGAACCATTTCTTGATAAAGGTTTACTATTTGATTAATAATATCGTAAGCTTCGAAGTCCTTGTGATAAATAAGGTTAATATCGCGTATCATACTTAGGTTTTCGATAGATACTATTGCAAACTTGTTCTTTTGTACGTCGTTGTAGCATACACTCTTAGCAAGCACCGATACTCCGAAGTTTTGGTGAACTAAATCTTTAATAGTGGCAATGTGGTCAACTTCCAGTATTACGTCAAACGAGTCAAGCGATTCGTTAACGCTCTTAAGATGAGCTTCAAACAGCGCGCGCGTTCCCGATTCGGGCAAGCGGAGTATCAGCTTTTCCTTTTTTAGCTCTTCCATAGTAACCACGCTTTTTTTAGACAGCGGATTTTCGTTTGCTACCGCCAAAATGAGGCAGTCCGTGTCAAGAAGTATGGAGTTAAAGTTGCTGTCCTGCTTTTTCCCCTCCACAATAATCATATCAACTTCATAATTTTTTAGCTTGACATAAAGATTATTTATGGTGTCAGAAATAAGAGTTATGTGTATTCCGTCGTTTTCAAGACAGTATTTTGCAAGCATTGAGGAGAGTTGCCCAAGCTCGGCGGTCTGCGTTACGCCTATACGAATGTGGCGTGCGTTGTTTCTGTAATCCCTTAAAGCAGAGGGGATTGTGTTAAACAAATTTTGTATACGTTTTGCATATTTTACGACAATTTCGCCCTCGGGAGTGACTTTTAGCGATTTTTCACCCCTTATAAAAATCTTGCACTTAAATTCGTTTTCAAGCGCTTTTATGTGCTGACTTACCGCAGGTTGAGTCAGATTTAAGGTTTCTGATGCCTTGGTAAAATTCAAGGTTTCGTATACGCATAATAACGTTTCAAGTCTTTGGTTAAGCATAATTACCTCTCTTATAAATTTTTTTTATCACAACATAAAAAAACATTATTTTACATTATGGATTTTTTGTATTATACTATAAAAAAAACGAATTGTCAACGGGTAAATAAAGAAAGTTGGCTAAAAGGAGAAGAAAATGGAATTTATGAAGCACGTGCTTTTCGGCGCGCTTCCGCCTTGGGTTGACGTGATACTCAGGGTGGTTCTTGCAGGTATTTGCGGATTTGGTATAGGGTTCGAGCGTAAAATGCGAAGCAAGGAAGCAGGAATACGTACGCATACTATAGTTGCTATGGGTTCGTGTTTGATGATGATTTTGTCCAAGTACGGATTTGGCGACGTACAAAGTACGGGTGACGCTGCGAGAATAGTAGCGCAGGTTGTGTCCGGTATCGGTTTTTTGGGCGGAGGAATAATAGTTTATACAAAAGGCTCGTTGCACGGGCTTACCACGGCTGCAGGCGTGTGGACTACCGCAGGTGTGGGAATGGCTGTGGGAACAGGTCTTACACCCATGATTATTCTTGCAGGCGTCGTAACGCTTTTGGTTATATGCACGCACCTTTTGTTCCGTCTTCCCATAACTCTTTTCCGCACCCGTACCTATCATACCGTTGTTGTGAAGTTCAAGGCGGAGGAGGGCGCAATAGATAAGATTAAAGGAATTTTCAAGTCGTGCACCGTAGAAAAGATGAATCTGTCACGCGTGGTGGGAGAAGCCGAGCTTGAAGGCAAAGTTGTGTTCCGCACCGCTGACAATATAGATGATAATGCCTGGAAAAAGACTCTCGAGGATATGCCGTTTATCAAGTTTATCGAGTATAACGAAGAGGAAATATAAGGACAAGCGTAAGCTCGCATAAAATAAGTACGCGGTCAAAATAACGTATTGCGATTAGTATAAGAAGCAGTATGATTGCTCAATCGAAAAAATCAAAGCCCGTCGTAAATTAGCGTGTTATCCTTAACGGAGAACACGCTAAAACTAAGTTTGCCCTTTGGGCAAGTGAAGTTATCTTCGATAGTGAAGTTCACTTCGTGAGTGAAGTTTCGCCTGACGGCGAAGTTATGGGCAAACTTAACTTCACTTGTGCATAGCATAAACTTCACTGCGTAGCAACTTCACTTTTGCGACAGCAAAAACTTCACCGACAGAACCTCACCAACAGAAAAAGAGAGAATTTAGCAAAACGCTTTGTTCTCTCTTTCTGCTTGTAATATGGGTTCGGGCTTAGTCCATTTGTATTTGACTAGTCAAATGCGATGCTCGCACTTAGTGGTATTTTTATAATTCTCCGCTAAGAACATCACCCATTAGCACGACGGGCTTTTTTTGCTCAAAACCGCTTCCAATGCGCGTGCACGTGAGAGAAAAAACAAAAAATCGCATAATTTCACCTAAATTTAACTGTAATTTAACCGTCTTATTCTTGATTTTTTTTTAAGTATATAGTATACTTATAATGCAAAATTTCGGAAAATTTTCAAAAAACCATTTTACAGGAGATACAAAACTATGAAAATTACTGCAAGAGCATCGCAAATCGCACCTTCTCTTACGCTTGAAATCACCGCTCAGGCAAAGAAGCTTAAGAGTGAAGGTAAGGACATCGTTTCTTTCGGCGCGGGAGAACCCGACTTTAATACTCCCCTTTATATCAGAAACGCCGCAAAAGATTCGATGGATAAGGGTCTAATCAAGTATACCCCGGCAAGCGGACTTGTTCCCTTAAAGCAAGTTATTTGCGATAAGCTTGAAAAAGATAACGGACTTAAGTACGCTCCCTCCGATATCGTTGTATCAAACGGAGCAAAGCACGCTCTTCACAATGCAATGCAGGCAATAGTGGAGGATGGGGACGAGGTTATTATTCCCGCTCCTTTCTGGCTTACTTATCCCGAGCTTGTTAAGCTTGCCGGCGGAGTACCCGTATACGTTTATACCAAAAAGGAAAACGGATATAAGATGACCGCGGAAGAGCTTAAATCTGCTATCACTCCCAAAACGAGAGCGATCATTCTCAATAATCCCAACAATCCCACGGGTTCGGTATATTCCAAAGAGGAGATTATTTCTCTTGCGAAAGTTTTGGAAGAAACCGATATCGCCGTAATTTCGGACGAAATTTACGAGATGCTCAATTATACGGGTAAGCCTATTTATTCCATTGCTCAGTATTCCGAGAAAATGAAGAGCAATACGATCATCGTAAACGGAGTGTCCAAGTCTTACGCAATGACGGGCTGGAGAATCGGCTTTACCGCATGTGATACCGCAGTTGCAAAGGCAATATCTTCCATGCAAAGCCACATGACGTCCAATCCCAACACGATCGCTCAGTATGCAACGATCGCCGCATACACGGACGAGGCAGGCGAGCAGTTTATTAGCGAGATGCACGAGAGCTTTGACAGACGCAGAAAGCTTATTTGTTCAGAGCTTGACAAGACGGGTATTCCTTATATTAAGCCTGAAGGTGCGTTCTACGTATTTATGGACGTGTCGGGACTTCTCGGCAAAAAGTATAACGGAGCTGAGCTTAACTCTCCTCTTGCAATAGCAAAAGTATTGCTTTCCGATTTTGACGTAGCAGTAATTCCTTGCGAGTCCTTCGGAAACAACGAGAGCATTAGACTTTCTTATGCAATTTCGGACAGTGATATCGTAAAAGGCGTAACCAGAATCGGCAAGTTTGCATCACTTCTCAACTAACAGATCATTATACGGAGGCAATATATGGAAAAACTTAAACTTAACAAAAAAAGAGGATTGCTCGAAAGACAGGAGCACGACTTCATTCTTAAAAATCCCGAAGAGCCCGAGCTTTACAGGTATCTTTTCTCTTACGACGAGATCCCCAAGATTGCGTTTAACGACCGTAAGGTTCCCATGATTACTCCCGACGAGTGGTGGATTACCGATACGTCGTTTAGAGATGGACAGCAATCCACAGCGCCACTTACCGTAAAGCAAATTGTTGACCTTTATAAGCTCATGGCGAAGTTGGGCGGACCTAAAGGTATTATAAGAGCGTCCGAATTTTTCCTTTACAGCGAAAAGGATAGAGAGGCTGTAAGAAAATGTCAGGAGCTCGGTTTTAAGTTCCCCGAGATTACCAGCTGGATTAGAGCTAACGAAAAGGATTTCCAGCTCGTAAAGGAAATGAATATTCCCGAAACAGGTATTTTGGTAAGCTGTTCGGATTATCATATCTACAAAAAGATGAACCTTGATAGAAAAAAGGCGCTTGATAAATACCTCGGTATCGTAAAGAGCGCGCTCGATGCGGGAATTAGACCCAGATGTCACTTTGAAGATATCACGAGAGCGGATTTTTACGGCTTCGTAGTTCCTTTTGCGTTGGAGCTTATGAATCTTTCAAGAGAGAGTGGAGTTCCTATCAAGATCAGAGCTTGCGATACTCTCGGCTACGGCGTATCTTTCCCCGGTGCCGCGCTTCCCAGAAGCGTTCAGGGAATTATTTACGGACTTAACACGTACGCGGACGTTCCTCCCGAGTTTCTTGAGTGGCACGGTCACAACGATTTTTATAAGGTTGTAACCAACGCTACCACCGCTTGGTTGTACGGATGTAGCAGTATCAACTGTTCTTTGCTTGGAATAGGCGAGAGAACGGGTAACTGCCCCACCGAGGCTATGTGTATCGAGTATGCTCAGCTTAAGGGTACGCTCGACGGAATGGATCTTACGGCTATTACCGAGATAGCGGAGTACTTTGAAAACGAGATAGGCTACAGTATTCCTCCTCATACGCCTTTCGTGGGAAAAGCATTCAACACCACGAGAGCAGGAATTCATGCGGACGGACTTTTGAAAGATGAGGAGATTTACAACGTATTTGATACCGAGAAGATTCTTGGCAGAAAACCCGTTGTTTCCATTTCCAACACTTCCGGTCTTGCAGGAATTGCATACTGGATCAATTCTTACTACGGAGTTCCCACCGAACATTCTCTCAACAAGAGTAATCCCGTATGCTTAGCAATAAAAGAGCAGGTGGATAAGGAGTATGCCGGTGGCAGAAATACCGTATTCGGCGACGGCGAGCTTGACGATATGGTAAGAATGTACAATGCGTCGTTCCATAAGGTTTTGCAAAACAAGCTTTGGAATGAAATGAACGAATACAACAAAAAGTAAAAGTATCAGCGAGAAATAAAATTTTAATAACGAGGGGATAACAGTATGATTAATATTATCTATGGACTTAAAGGAAGCGGTAAAACTGCTAAAATTATCGACAGAGCAAACGATCAGGTGAGAGAAACCAAGGGAACGGTTTTGTTTCTTACGGACAGAAGAGATCACTCGCGCGCAGTTTCCAATAAAATCAGATTTGTGTGCGTAAAAGATTACGGCATCGATAGCGAAAGTAGCTGTGTTCCGTTTTTCAAGGGATTGCTTGCCGGAAATTATGACATAACCGATATTTACGTAGACGGTTTGGCAAGATTTACCGGTATGAAAGTGGAAGATATGGAGAATATTTATAAGGATATAGATTTACTGTCGTCCGATCATAAGGTGGATTTTACCTTTACCGTAACGGTAGATAAAGTCCCCGACTATATGAAAAAATATATCTAAAACAATTATTACGAGGTTAGTATGAAATTTATCAGTACCAGAGATATTACGGTAAGCGTAAAGGGCAGTGAGGCTATCGTCAAAGGCTTGAGCAATGACGGCGGACTCTTTGTTCCCGAGTCTTTCCCAACCGTTACGGGAGAGGATATCGACAATTTGACCGAAATGGAGTATGCTCAGCGCGCGGCTTTTATTATAGATAAATTCGTGCCGGAGATTGGCTACGAATCGCTTTTGGACAGCGCGAACAAAGCGTATTCCAAGTTCGACGGAGAGCCTGCTCCCGTTGTAAAGCTTGACGAAAATCTTTTCGTTATGGAGCTTTGGCATGGTCCTACTCACGCTTTTAAAGATATCGCGCTCACCCTTTTGCCCTATCTTATGACGTCGTCTAAAAAGCTTATCGGGGCTAATGAGAGAACTCTTATTCTCGTAGCTACAAGCGGTGACACAGGCAAGGCGGCGCTTGAAGGATTTAAGGACGTGGAGGGTACGGATATTATCGTTCTTTACCCGGAAGAAGGCGTAAGCGATCTTCAGAAGCTCCAAATGATGACACAGCGCGGAAACAACGTTAAAGTATGCGCTATTAAGGGTAACTTCGACGACGCCCAGACTGCGGTTAAAAAGATCTTCACGGATAAGGAAATGGCGGAACAGCTTTGGGAGAACGGAGTAAAGCTTTCGTCTGCAAACTCCATTAACTGGGGCAGACTTGTTCCTCAGATTACCTACTACTTCTCGGCGTATGCAGACCTTCTCGCAAGCGGAGAGATAGAGAAAGGTGAAGAGATAAACTTCTGTGTACCGTCTGGCAACTTCGGTAATATTCTTGCAGGCTACTACGCAAAGCAGATGGGACTTCCCGTAAACAAGCTTATCTGCGCTTCCAACAAAAACAACGTACTTACAGACTTTATTACGAAAGGTGAGTACGACATCAACAGAGAGTTTTACAAGACCACAAGCCCCTCTATGGACATTCTTATAAGCTCCAACTTAGAGCGTCTTGTGTTTGAGCTTTCGGGTAGAAATGACAAGCTTACGGCAACACGTATGGCTCAACTTAAGACAGAAAAGACTTATGCAATTACGGAAACCGAGCTTAATAAACTCAAAGAAGACTTCTATGCAGGATGTGCCGGCGAGGACGAAGTTGCGGACACTTTGGGCAGATATTTCGACGAGTACGGATATATCGCAGACACTCATACTTCGGTAGGATTGTACGTGTGCGAGAAGTTCGTTGCGGAAACGGACGACGAGCATAAGACGGTAGTTCTTTCAACCGCAAGCCCTTACAAGTTTGTAAACGACGTGCTTGTTGCAATAGGAGAAAAGCCCGAAAAGGATGAAATGAAGGCGCTCGAAAAGCTTGAAAACGTAACGGCTCTTCCCCTTCCCGATTCGCTTAAAGAGCTTCCTTCACTCAAAAAGCTTCACACCGATTCGGTGCATAAAGAAGAAGTGCCCTCAGTGGTACTTGCTTACGTAAAGAAATAACGCAGGAGAAAAAAATGGACGAGAAAAAGATAGTATTCAGCGCGCTTAAACCCACGGGCGACCTTACCATCGGTAATTACATCGGCGCGCTCAAAAACATGATAGATATGACCAACGACTACGACTGCTTGTATGCCGTTGCAGACTTACATTCGCTTACGGTGGACTGTGTTCCCGCAGAGTTAAGAAAGCGCAGTTACGATTTTATGGCTTTCTTCCTTGCAATAGGGCTCGATCCTAAAAAGTGCACGCTTTTCCTTCAATCCCACGTGCCTGCGCATGCGGAGCTTGCTTGGATACTTAACTGCTTTACTCAGTTTGGCGAAGCAAAGCGTATGACGCAGTTTAAGGACAAGAGCGCAAAAGCTCCTCAAAACGTAAACGTAGGACTTTTTGCTTATCCCACTCTTATGGCGGCGGACATTCTTCTTTATAAGGCGGATTACGTGCCCGTAGGTAAAGATCAGCTTCAGCATCTCGAGCTTGCTCGTACGATTGCGGAAAGATTTAACAATAAATACAGCCCCACGTTCGTTGTTCCCGAGGGTATAACGGGTAAAAAAGGTTCTAAGATATATTCGCTTGCGGACCCCACCGCAAAAATGGGTAAAACGGATGATAACGCAAACGGAACGATATTCCTTCTCGACGATCCCGATACCATGATGCGCAAGTTCAGACGCGCGGTAACGGATAGCGAAACGGTCGTTCGTTACGACGTTAAAAATAAGCCCGGTATCAGCAATCTTCTTACCATCTATTCGGTGTTTGCAGGTTGTTCTATCGAAGAGGCTGAGGCAAGATTTGCATCGTCCGATTACGCAACCCTTAAAAACGGCGTAGGCGAGTGCGTTGTGGAATTCTTCAAGCCTATCAGAGCGGAGTATAACAGGCTTATTGCCGACAAGGCGTATCTTGAAGAAATTATGAAGCAGGGTGCTGACAAGGCTTCGTATCTTGCAAACAAAACTCTTTCCAAGGTTTACCGCAAGGTAGGACTTGTAAGATAATGTTCGGTTACGTCGTTGTAGACAAAGAAAAGCTCACCCCTCAGGAAAACGCGCTTTACCGTGCTTTTTATTGCGGAGTGTGCAAGACCGTAAAGCAGGAGTACGGAAATCTCACGAGAGCTTGTACGGGCTATGATATCACGTTTTTAAGCATTTTATCACACGATTGTCTTAATTATCCTGTACAATTAACAAACGAGAACTGTATTGCCAATCCTTTCCAAAAAAAGCTTATTGTAAAGGATAATCCGCTTATGCGAAAGGTTTCGGCAATAGCCGTTTTGCTTGTGTATTACAAGCTCCAAGACGACGTGCTTGACGGAAAGAAAAGTCGCAAAATCTTGAGTACGTTGTTTAGTAAACAGGTACAAAAGGCGCAAACAATCTTTCCCGAAGCGGATAAGATTATCAGCAGTTATTACGAAAAACTGCGAGAAATGGAGGAGCAAAACGAGAAGGTTGTCGACAAGGTGAGCGATTGCTTTGGAAGCATGCTTAAAGAAATTTTTGAGCTTGTGATTCCCTCGTGTGACGCTAACGTGTATTCGCTTGCGTATAACGTGGGTAAATACATCTATCTTATCGACGCGGTCGACGATATTGACGACGATGCAAGAAGCGGTAACTACAATCCTTTTATCGCGTGCTACGGCGAATATACTACGCGTGAAGAGTTTATGCAAAAGCACGGAGAAGATATTGAGTTTGTTGTGTACGGCACGATAAACAAGGCGATTTGCGCGTTTAACGACAGACAGTACAATCAAAGCTATTTGCTCTTGAAAAACATTATGCATCACGGCTTGAAACGCAGAGCGGACGACGTTTTCGCCCAACGTAAGCCTCAAAAGGTATAGAGTTAAAGCACTCCAATCCGCATCGTTTTTTGCAATATATACGCGTACGCGCGTCCTTAATTAATTATTATTCCCTCACTGCACGTGTTTTGTAATGGGGAACGGAGAAAAAATGAAAGATCCATATTCAATTTTAGGGCTTGATAAAAGTTCAAGCAAAGAAGAGCTCGAGGCTAAATACAAAGAGCTTAAGGCAATCTACTCTGAGGGAAGATTTTTGCCCGGCGCAGAAGGAATGAAAGCCGCAAGAAATCTTAACGACCTCGAAAACGCATGGCTTGATATCTGTGAAGACTTGAGAGCAAGAGATACCGTTTCCAAGTTCTCGGATTCAGCAAATAAAGAGCAGGCAACCGATACTGCCGCAGAGGTAAACGCGGAAGAGGTTAAATCCGAAAGCATAGAGCTTAAGGCTGAGGAGGTAAAGAAAGAGAGTGTCGAAACCGACGCGCTTGCTTTTGCCGACTCTCTGATAAAGGAAAAGAAGTTTGACGAGGCTCAGAAGGTGTTGGACGATATCAATGACCGTAATGCGGAATGGCATTATCTTCAGTCCAGAATATATTACAACCGCGAGTGGATATCCGAATGTAAAAAGCACCTCGAGATAGCAATCAGTACCGATCCTACCAACGATAAATACAAGAGGACGTTAGATAAGCTTAACCAGATTATCGGCAATAAAAACGCCAATCCCGAAAATCTGCATGCGGAAGGTCAGCAGGCGCAGTTTGAGCAACAAAACATGGACGCCGGTAACAGCTTACTTAACTGCTGTTCAACCTACTGTCTTATGTCTATGTGTTGCGACCTTTGCTGTCGTTGCTGACAATGAAAACCAAAAGCATAGCGTACGTTGCCGTGTTTTGCGCTCTCGCCGTTGCAATATCGGCGCTCGTGCATTACGTGATACCGGCAAAAACCGCGCCCTTGGCTTTGATTTCGCTTATCGGACTCGTTGCGTTCAGTCTTACGGGATGGGGCGGAGGAATTGCGTTTGTAGCGGTAACGGGCATACTAACCTTTGTGTTTACGGGATTATCCGTAACGTTCTTTGCTCTTGCGGTTGTGTTTTTGCCGTATAGCGTCATAGCTTACGCGCTAAAAAAATTGAGTTATACAAACAAAACGGTGTTTATAAGAGCACCCGTTGTGTTCGTGTTCTTTTTCGTGAACGCACTGTTGCTCATGACTTTATCCGCGCTCGTAACGGGTGCGCAGTCCGCTTTATACGAGGTGCAGGGTAAAATAGGAATATGGTTTACGGCATTGCTTTTTGCCATGATATGTTTGCCTGCCGATTTTTTACTCTCGTCAGTGGCGGTTATCGTGTCCGACAGGCTTAACAAAACTAAAAAACGTTAATATAGGCGGTTGAGTGTCAAAATGAACCCCCAAATGCAAAAATAACCGCTATTTAAAGATAAAATCGGTTAAATTTGCTTGACAATCGCCATTTAAAGTGGTATTCTACTACAGCGCCACTTTGTAAGGGGTGTTATTTTTAAGTAATCAATCAACAGGAGATACAGTAAAATGAGAAACAAAATTACTCTTGCTTGCACAGAATGTCGTCAGAGAAATTACGACAATATGAAAAATAAGAAGAACGATCCTGACAGACTTGAAATGAAGAAGTATTGCAAGTTCTGCAAGAAGCACACCGTTCACAAGGAAACCAAATAATTCCTTTAAGGAGAAAGAAATGGCTAAACAAGCATCCGAACAAAAGGCAAAGAAAGGTAACGGCTTTTTTGCTCGTGCAGGAAGATGGATAAAGTCCATTTTCATCGAGCTTAAAAAGGTTACTTGGCCCAAAATGAATACTGTCGTAAAACAGCTCCTCGTGGTGCTGGGAGTTACGGTGGCATTCCTTATTTTGCTAATCGGCGTAGACAGTCTTTTGGGTTTGGTATTCGATTGGTTCACAGGCGTACTTTGAACCTGAGTTTATAAGGATTTAATATGGAAGAAAATCAGACCGCAAAATGGTACGTTCTTCATACTTATTCGGGATATGAAAACATGGTTAAAGAAAACCTGTTGCTCGTATTCAAGAAGAACGACATGGAAGACCGTCTTCTTGAGACCGTAATCCTTATGGAAGACGTTGTTGAAGAAAAGAACGGCAAAAAGAAAATTGTACAGCGCAGACTTATGCCTACGTACGTGTTCGTAAAAATGATTTACGACAACAGCATGTGGCATATGGTAACGAACACCAGAGGCGTAACCGGCTTCGTAGGTCCTCAGGGAAGACCTCTTCCGTTAGAAGATGACGAAGTAAAGAGATTGCACCTCGAAAAGAGAGAAGTCACCGTGGTTGACTTTGTCGTAGGCGACACCGTTAAGGTTGTCGACGGATCGTTTGAAGGACAGGTTGGTACTGTGGAAAGCATCGATCTTACGTCAAAGAAGTGCAAGATATGCATCAACATGTTCGGACATCTCACCCCCGTGGAAATAGAGCTTGCTATGGTAGAAAAGCTCGAGAGCATTTCTGCGGAATAATCAACTTTCGTACATTCTGGGAGGACGACAAATCCGCTATCACCACGATTGTATAAATAAAAATTTTTACAAGGAGACACATTATTATGCCTAAGAAGTTACAAGCAGTTGTAAAGCTTCAGTTACCGGCAGGTAAAGCGACCCCCGGCCCCCCCGTTGGTTCTTCGCTTGGACCTCACGGTATCAACATCCCCGGATTCACCAAGGAATTCAATGAAAAGACGAGAGGACAGGAAGGACTTATCATTCCCGTAGTTATCTCTATTTTCGCAGACAGATCGTTCACTTTCGTTCTTAAGACTCCCCCCGCGGCAGTTCTTATCAAGAAAGCTTGCAAAATCGAAAGCGGTTCGGCTAAGCCCAACAGCACGAAAGTAGCAAAGATTACCACAGCTCAGGTTAAAGAAATCGCAGAGCTTAAGATGCCCGACCTTAACGCAGCATCTTTGGAAGCTGCTATGAGCATGGTAGCAGGTACCGCTCGTTCTATGGGCGTTGTAGTAGAAGGTTAACGGAGGGCTTGAAATATGAAACACGGAAAGATTTATAGAGAGAGCCTTAAAGCCGTTGATACCAAGGTAGCATACGACGCAAAAGAGGCTATTGAAAACGTACTTGCAACCGCAAAAGCTAAGTTTGACGAAACCGTAGAACTTCACGTTCGTCTTGGTGTAGATCCCAAACAGGCTGACCAGCAGGTTAGAGGAACCGTTGTACTTCCCAACGGAACCGGTAAAACAGTTAAAGTTCTTGTTATCGCAAAGGGTGACAAGGCAGATGCAGCTAAGGCAGCAGGCGCTGACCTTGTAGGTGCAGAAGAAATGATCGCAAAGATCCAGCAGGGATTTTTGGAGTTCGACGTAGTTATCACTACTCCCGATATGATGGGTCAGCTCGGAAGAGTTGCAAGAATCCTCGGACCTAAGGGTTTGATGCCTTCTCCCAAGTCGGGTACCGTTACCATGGACGTTGTTAAAGCAATCAACGAAACCAAGGCAGGTAAGGTTGAGTACAGAGTTGACAAGACCGCTATCGTACACTGCCCCATCGGTAAGAAGTCCTTTGGTACCGATAAGCTTGCAGAGAACTTTGAAACTTTGATGGAAGCTATCGTAAAGGCTAAGCCCGCGGCAGCAAAAGGTGTTTATATCAAGAGCGTAACTCTTGCGTCCACCATGGGCCTCGGAATCAAGGTTAACTACAAAATCTAATTAAAACAAAAATCAATTTAATAATTAAGTTTAATTGCCATAGACAGCAAGTGCAGTAGCGTAACAGTCCGATAAGGAAACTTGCCGAGGTGAACAACAAACCTAAGAATTATCGAAGACCATAACAGGTTTTCTCAAGGAAAAGTTCGTTTATCCCTATGGAGCAAGCGAACTTTTTTATATGAGAATTTAAAAAGGAGGATATCAATGTCTACTGAAATCATGAAAGTCAAAGAGCAGATTGTCAGCGACTATGCAGAAAAACTTGCTAAAGCAAAGTCTTTCGTTATCGTTGACTATCGCGGACTTACCGTTGCAGAAGATACACAGCTTCGTAAAGAGCTTCGTGAGAATAACGTAGAGTATTCGGTTGTTAAGAACAGACTTACTCTTCGTGCTATGGAAAAGGCAGGATTTGCCGGTCTTGACCAGGTTCTTACAGGCCCCACCGCTGTTGCTATCTCTTACGACGATGCAGTTGCGCCCGCAAAGGTTCTTGTGACTAACGCAAAGAAGAACAATAAGCTCGAAGTTAAGGGCGGTATGGTTGAAGGAAAGATTCTTTCCGTTAACGAAATTAACGGTGTTGCATCTATTCCCGCAAAACCCGTACTCGTTGCACAACTTCTCGGTATGTTGCAGACTCCCATCAGAGGTCTTGCAGTTGCGCTTTCCGAAATCGCAAAGAAGCAGGAAGCGTAGTGGCTTGGCGAAGCTTACACGCAAACAAAATTTACATTATTTAATTATTAATTAAGGAGATTACAAAAATGGCTGATTTGAATAAAATGATCGAAGAAATCAAAAGTATGACCGTTCTTGAGCTTAACGACCTTGTTAAGGCTCTTGAAGAAGAATTCGGAGTTTCCGCTGCTGCTATGGCAGTTGCTGCTCCTGCTGCAGGTGGAGAAGCTGCTCCCGCTGCAGAAGAAAAGACTGAGTTCACCGTAGTTCTTAAGGAAATCGGTGGCAACAAGATTGCCGTTATCAAGGCAGTTAGAGAAATCACTGGTCTTGGACTTTCCGACGCTAAGGCTCTTGTTGACGGAGTTCCCGCAACTGTTAAGGAGAACGTTTCTAAGGAAGACGCTGCTGCTGCAGAAGAAAAGCTTAAGGCTGCAGGCGCAACCGTTGAACTTAAGTAATTTCAGTATCAACTTAAATTCTCAAAAAAACTACCGTATCTCAAAAGGATACGGTAGTTTTTTCTATTGTTGATTGAAATATAAACGTGTTTTCCACGTATTTCGGTATTGACACTCAAAGAGTTTTAGCTTATAATAAAAGCATACGGAAACAAGGAGAATTGTTATGGCGCAAGTAAAAAATCACAACGGCAGACCTGCAATTTTTATAGACGGAAAACCTTATGCACCAATGATGGCAACTCTTCGTACCAACAACAGAGAAAATCTCGTTATGGACGAGGAGTATATGAAAAGATTGGGGGAGAGTGGAATTAAGATATTCTATCTTATTTGCGATACTTTATGGCTAAAACCCAATGCAATAGAGCTTTTTAAGGAAGAAGCGGAAGCACTTCTCAAAGCCGTTCCCGACGCATACATAGTACCGCGTATTGGCATGCATCCTACAAACGAGTGGATAAAAGAGCATCCCGAAGAGTGCTTAACGTACAGTGACGGAAGTAGACCTAGCGTGCATCTTTTCTCCGAGTCTTACGAAACGGATATACCGATGCATTATTCGCTTTGTTCTCAAAAATGGAGAGAAAGAGCAGGCGAAGCGTTGGCTGAAACTTGGAATATTCTTATGAAATTGCCGTACGCGGAACGTATTATCGGATGTTTTCTTTGCGCAGGCGGAACGAGTGAGTGGTACTATATGTTGCCTATGGAGCGTGGCGGAGCAGTTGCCGACCACAGTGAAGCGTTCAAGCGCCATTTCACTAAGTACCTTACAAAGAAATACGGTAGCGACGAAAATTTACAAAAAGCTTGGAAAGATGGTGTTTCTACTCTCGAAAACCCCAAAATTCCCGAGCCAGACAAGCATTTCTTCGCTTTGCAATGCGATAATGACTGCGCCGTGCCAAGATGTAAAATGTATTCTAATTCCGAAGTGCCCCCACCGTACGGAAACGATAGTAATATTGGCGCGTTTGCAAACGTGGATACCAATAGAGCCGTGTGGGATTTTTACACTGCTCTAGACGATGGGTCTGCGGATAGCGTGATATATTTTGCTAACGTAATAAAAACGCTTACGCCCGAAAAATTGGTTGGCGCGTTCTATGGATACAATGGTTGTACTTCGTTTTTGGGTATGGGAAACGCAGGTGGAGTTGTTAAAATTCTGGATAGCGGACTTGTTGAGTTTTTGTCTTGTCCCGACGTGTACGAAAACCGACATATAGGTCTATGCGAGGGAGGGCGCGAGCATCAGGACAGCTTTGCTTTGAGAGAGAAGATTTTCATAGTAGAGCAAGATACCCGAACTCATCACGAAAACAGATATTATGCCGACAAATACGGCGTTTACGATTTGGAAGACAGCGTAAATATAATGAAACGCGACTTCGGTCGTATTCTTTGCGAGGATATTCAGGGCTGGTGGTTCGATCAGATATTGGGCGGAAGGCGGTATAAGGACGAGGCTTTGTATTCGCTTATATCCAAGCAACAGCAAATTGCAAAGGAAAGCTTTGAGCGTAGCAGGGTCAAGGGAAACGAGATTGCTTGCATTTACGATGAAGAGAGCTTGTTTATGATCTCCTCTCAAAGTAGCAGAGAGCTTGTGGAGCTTACCCGAAATTACGAGCTTCCGCGCGTAGGCGCGCCCGTTGACTATTATTATCACAACGATATGGCGCTTGAAAGTATGCCTAAGTATAAGATGTATATCTTCTTCAACACGCTTTCGCTTTCGGATAGCGAGAGAAAAGCTATTCTTGACAAGCTCAACCGCGAAAAGGCAGTTGCCGTGTGGATGTACGCGCCGGGCGTAGTAAATCCCGACAAAACGCCTTCGTTTAATCCCGAGTATATGAAAGAGCTTACGGGCTTTAGTATGGAAATGATAAACGAGAGATTTGACGCAAAGTTTAGAGCAACGGACAGAAACCATCCGATAACAAAGGCGTTGGACGCTCGAAAAATTTACGGAACTTTTGATAGGAAGCGTATTATGGCGTTTGGCGATAACGACAGAGCAAGATGGGAAACCTATCTATACCCGCTTTTCTATGCAAACGACGAAAGCGCAGAGAATATTGCGACTTTCGTGCTTAGCGGAAAGCCGGCTATAAGCGTAGGTAAGAACGGTGACTTTACTTCCGTTTACTACGGCTCTAAGAGTATTAGTTGTGATACCTTGCGAGCTATGGCTAAGTTTGCAGGCTGTCATATATATTCGGACAGCAACGACGTAATATACGCAAACGATAATTACGTAACGATTCACGCGTCGGAGAGCGGAGTAAAGACAATTCGCTTTAAGCAAAAATCGAATATCTACGAAGTGTATGAGAATAAGTACTATGGTAAAAACGTAGACGAAGTAACTTTTGATATGACGTTTGGTCAAACCAAGATGTTTAGGATAGACCGCTAAAAAATTGAACGAATAAAAACAACGCAGTTCCGATCGCGTCGGTTCTGCGTTGTTTTTACGTTTGCTTCCGTCAGTTACTTATATCGTCTATAAGCCCGTGTTTTAAGATGAAAGTAAAGTAGTCGCCCTCTCCCTCCTTTGTAGCAAGTATCCATTTTTCTTCCTCGTCCGCTTTTAGCACGTACTCGTATTTTTCAAAAAATCCTGTCAGCATTTCGTCGCTGACGCTCTTGGACAGTGCGGGAGAGAGTAGCCCTCGAGCTTTATCGATACGGTTTTGCTTTACAAAAGAGAAAAACGAGCTAACCGTATCGCAATCGTCCGAAAAGGGCGTGGGGGAGTAAATGTAAGAGTATCTTTTGCAAAACATCAGATAAGAGCAGTCTTTGGCGCATACTTTTATGCAAAGATCATTATTTGAACACACCTTTCCTCCCACCGTCTTTACCGTATACGGCAAAAGAACCGCGTTTAACGGAAATGCTGTAATATAATACACCTCGTTTTCGTCAAGGTTTACCGTTCCACCTTCCACAATGCGTCCGTTTATCGAATATACACAATCAAAATCGCTTTTTAACGTCGTTTTCATATTATATTATACTGTTTTACGCCTATATTTATGCCTTTTTTTCTCAAATACCACATTATATAGTGTTCCTAATTGCGCTGAATACAATATAAATGAAGTGTTTTTAAACGTTATTTTTTGGATAAAAATGACACACCCGAAAAAGTTGTAAATATAAGCTTTTATGCGAAACAGCACTTAAAAAGCGAAGAAAAAGGGGGTAGAATACAAATATTACAGCGGTTTTCGATATTTTCATATGTTGTCAAGCATTCAAAAAAATATTTTTTGGCTTAAAAATGCGCGTTTTTCCCAAATTTTATAAAAAAAAGACCAAAATAGTGTAAAAACAGTTGACTAAGAGCTTGTCTTTTGGTATAATACCTATGCTATAATGGTTATTATGGCGTGTTGTGCGAAATAAGGTTGATGTCAGAGATTGCCGAGGTAAAATTGCTAGTGCTTCGGATAACTCGGGCGGACTAGTGTAAAACATCTACACGGTAGTGGCTGTAGTTCGGGAGCCTGAAAAGAGGCTCTAAAAAAATTCGCAAAAATGACACACACGAACAAGTTGTCACTAAATGCTATTTATGGAGGATAAAAAAATGGCAAGTCAGAAGATCCGTATCAAGCTTAAAGCATACGACCACGATCTTATCGATCAGTCGGCTGCTCGAATCGTTGAGACGGCAAAGAAAACAGGCACAAAGGTAAGCGGTCCTATTCCGCTTCCCACAGAGAAAGAAGTCGTAACTATCTTACGTGCGGTACACAAGTACAAGGATGCAAGAGAGCAGTTCGAGATCCGTACCCACAAGAGACTTATCGACATCTACAGCCCTTCGGCAAAGACAGTTGATTCACTCATGAAATTGGATTTACCCGCAGGCGTAGACATTCAGATCAAGTTATAAGTCATGCGGAGGTAACAGATTATGAAAAAAGCAATTTTAGGAAAGAAACTGGGCATGACACAAATTTTCGACGAAACCGGACTTATGATTCCCGTAACCGTTATTGCAGCAGGTCCTATGACAGTTGTAAGAAACAAGACGGAAGAAAGAGACGGATACGTAGCAACCGTAGTTGCATTCGAAGATATCCCCGAGCGCAAGCTTAACAAGCCCGAGTTGGGAATGTTCAAGAAAGCTGACGTTCAGCCCAAGAGATATGTAAAAGAATTCAAGTATGAAACTGCTTACGAAGTAGGCGCAACCATTACCTGCGATATGTTCGCAGCCGGCGACGTTGTAGACGTAAGCGGAGTAACGAAAGGACACGGATTTACAGGCGTAATCAAAAGATGGAACCAAGGTCGTCTTAAGATGACTCACGGTACCGGCCCTGTACACAGAAGCCTCGGTTCTACCGGTTCTAACTCCACTCCCAGTAAGGTAATCAAGGGACTTCACATGCCCGGACATTACGGTCATGAGAACGTAACGATCAAGAACCTTACGGTTGTTAAAGTTGACACCGAGAAGAACGTAATTTTGCTTCGTGGCGCAGTTCCCGGCCCCAAGGGCGGACTCGTTACCGTAAAGAAAGCGTAGGAGGATAAAGGACAATGCCAAGTATAAAAGTTTTTAACCAGCTGGGCGCAGAAGTTGCAACCAAGGAACTTGACGAAACCGTATTCGGAGTAGAGTATAACGAAGCTCTTATTCATCAGGTTGTAGTAGCTCAGTTGAATAATGCAAGACAGGGAACAAAGTCCGCTCTCACCAGAACGGAGGTTCGCGGAGGCGGAATCAAGCCCTGGAGACAGAAAGGAACAGGCCGTGCACGTCAGGGCTCTATCAGAGCTCCCCAGTGGACAGGTGGCGGAATCGTATTCGCACCCAAGCCCAGAAGCTTTTCTCAGAAGGTTAACAAGAAGGCTAACGTAGCTGCACTTAAGAGTGCGCTTTCCGAAAAGGTTAGAGAGAACGACGTTATCGTACTTGAGAAGTTCGAACTTACCGCTCCCAAGACCAAGGAAGTAGCAACAGTGCTTAAGGCTCTTAACGTAGAAAAGAGAGTATTGCTCGTAGTTACCGACGTTGATACCGACGTAGTAATCGCAGCAAGAAACATTCCTACCGTAAAGGTTATCAACAGCGATCTCATCAACGTTTACGACGTCGTTGCAAACGAGAAGATGCTTGCTACTGCTGCCGCTATCGAAAAAATCGAGGAGGGATATAGAGCATAATGAACGCTTACGATATCATTAAAAAGCCTTTGATTTCCGAAAAGAGCTATGCGGGAATCGCAGACAAGAAGTACGTTTTCATCGTTGATGTAAACGCAGACAAGAAGCAGGTAAAGGCAGCCGTTGAAAAAGCATTCGACGGAGTAAAGGTAGAAAAAGTTAACGTTGTTAACGTAGACGGAAAATACAAGAGACAGGGTAGAACCGAAGGTTTTACCGCAAAGTACAAGAAAGCATACGTAAAGCTCACCGCAGAGAGCAAGCCCATCGCTTTCTTTGAGAGTCTTAATTAAGGAGTTTTGATATGGCAATTAAGAGATTTAAGCCCATGACGCCGGGTACCAGACAGAAGTCTGTAAGCAGTTTCGAAGAGATCACTGCTACAAAACCCGAAAAGTCCCTTCTTGCAGAAAAGAAGAGAACCGGCGGTAGAAACAATACAGGTAGAATTACAGTTCGTCACATCGGTGGCGGTAACAGAATCAAGTACCGTATCATCGATTTCAAGAGAGATAAAGAAAACGTTCCCGCAAAGGTTGCTACCATTGAGTACGATCCCAACAGAACAGCATACATCGCTCTTTTGAACTACGTAGACGGCGAAAAGAGATATATCCTCGCTCCCTTGGGACTTTCCGTTGGCGACACGGTAGTATCCAGCGCAGACGCGGATATCAAGGCAGGTAACTGTCTTCCCCTTGCAAACATTCCCTTGGGTACTTTGGTACACAACGTAGAGCTTCAGCCCAAGCGTGGCGCACAGATGGTTAAGACCGCAGGCGCATTCGCTCAGATTATGGCTAAAGAAGGCGGATACGTAACCTTAAAGCTTCCCTCCGGCGAAATGAGAAAGGTTTTAGAAACATGTAAGGCAACCGTTGGTCAGGTAGGTAACCTCGATCACGAGCTCGTTTCCTTAGGTAAAGCAGGAAGAAAGCGCCACATGGGTATCAAGCCCACCGTCCGCGGTGTTGTAATGAACCCCTGTGATCACCCCCACGGTGGTGGTGAAGGTAAGTCCCCCGTAGGTATGCCCAGCCCGGTTACTCCTTGGGGTAAGCCCGCTCTCGGATTTAAGACAAGAAAGCACAAGAAGGCTAGCGATAAGTTTATCGTTAAGCGTATCAATTAGAGGTGAACCATGAGCAGAAGTGTAAAGAAAGGACCTTACGTAGAAGAAAGGTTGTTTAACAGAGTAAAAGCACAGTTGGAGAGCACCGACAAAAAGGTTATCAAAACCTGGTCGAGATCTTCAACGATCTTCCCTGAGTTTATCGGATGCACAATCGCCGTTTATGACGGAAGAAAGCACGTTCCCGTATACTGCACGGAAGAAATGGTAGGACACAAGTTGGGCGAGTTCGCTCCCACCCGTACCTTCAAGGGTCACGGCGGTGAGAAGTCGAGCTCCGCAAGATAATAGGAGATAATTATGGCTACAAGAAGTAAAATGAAAACCGCTAAGCGTTTGGCTGAAAAAGATACCAGACCTACCGCTTGCGCAAAATATATCCGTATATCCCCGACTAAGGTAAGAGTAGTAATCGACACCGTAAGAGGCAAGATGGTAAACGAAGCGCTCGCTATGCTTAAGGCAACCCCCAAGGCTGCAAGCACCGTAGTTTACAAATTGATCGCATCTGCTACCGCTAACGCAGAGCATAACAGCAATCTTGCTCGCGAAAGCCTTTACGTTGCAGAAATTTTTGCAGACGGTGGTCCTATCCTCAAGCGTGTTAACCCCGTTTCCAAGGGTAGAGCGTACAGAATCAATAAGCGTACGAGCCACATTACCGTTATCCTTGATACTAAGGAGGAGAAATAACAATGGGACAGAAAGTTAATCCTCATGGAATGAGAGTTGGCATCATCAGCGGATGGGATGCACAATGGTATGCAAACAAGAAAGACTTCGCTAAGTTTATCATAGAAGACAACAAGATCAGAACCTTCATCAAGAAGAAGTACTTCTCTTACGGAATTTCTAAGGTAACCATCGAAAGAAGTCAGGCAAAAGTAGTTATCAACATCTTCACCTCCAAACCCGGTATGATTATCGGAACTAAGGGAGCAGGCGTTGAACAGCTCAAGAAGGAACTTGCAACGGTTGTTGAAACCAAGCACGTTCACATCAACATCATGGAAGTTAAGAAGCCCGATATGGACGCTGTACTTGTTGCAGAATCCATCGCTCAGGCTCTTGAGAAGAGAAGTTCTTTCCGTCGTACTATGAAACAGGCTATGTCTAGAGTAATGCGTTCGGGAGCAAAGGGTGTTAAAGTAATGTCCAGCGGAAGACTTGACGGTGCAGAAATTGCAAGAAGCGAGTCTTACCACGAGGGATCTATTCCTCTTCAGACCGTTAGAGCTGACATCGATTACGGTGTAGCAACAGCTCACACAACCTTCGGTTGCATCGGTATCAAGGTATGGATCTACAAGGGCGAAGTACTTCCCCAGGTAAAGACAGAAGGAGGCCAGAACTAATATGTTAATGCCTAAGAGAGTAAAAAGACGTCGTGTACAGCGCGGCAGAATGAAAGGTAGCGACTGGGATAGCAAGATCGGATACGGCGAGTACGCACTTGTATCCTTAGAGCCCGCTTGGATTAAGTCCAACCAGATCGAGGCTGCCCGTATTGCAATGACACGTTATATCAAGCGTGGTGGACAGGTTTGGGTAAACATCTTCCCCCACAAGCCCGTAACCAAGAAGCCTGCAGAAACCAGAATGGGTTCCGGAAAAGGTTCTCCCGAGTTCTGGGTTGCAGTTGTAAAGCCCGGTAAGGTAATGTTCGAAATGGCAGGAGTTAACGAGGAAGTAGCAAGAGAAGCTCTTCGTCTTGCATCTTACAAGCTCCCCGTTAAGTGCAAATTCGTAAAGAAAGAGGAGGTTGACGCATAATGAAAATCAAGGAATTGAGAGAAATGTCTGATGCAGAGCTCACCGTTAAACTCGGCGATCTTAAGCAGGAATTGTTCAATCTTCGTTTCAACCACACAATCGGTCAGCTTTCCAACCCCATGCAAATTAACACCTGCAAGAAGGATATCGCACGCATCAAGACTATTTTGCGTGACAGAGAGCTCGAAGCTAAGAAGAAGCTCGAGGCGTAAGGAGTGGATACTATGGAACAGAGAAATGAAAGAAAAGAAAGAGTAGGCCTTGTAGTTTCCGACAAGATGGACAAAACCATCGTTGTTGCAATCAAGGATAAGGCTAAGCATCCTCTTTACAAAAAGACAATCAACAAGACCAAGAAGGTTAAAGCTCACGATGAGAACAACGAGTGCGGAATCGGTGACACCGTAAGAATCGCAGAAACCAGACATCTTTCCAAGGATAAGTGCTGGAGACTTGTTGAAATCGTTGAGAAGGCTAAATAAGGAGATCCATCATGATACAACCACAGACATATTTAACAGCCGCAGACAACAGTGGCGCAAAAGAATTGATGTGTATTCGTGTTTTGGGCGGTTCTTTCAGAAAGTCCGGTAACATCGGTGACGTAATCATCGCATCCGTAAAGACTGCAACCCCCGGCGGTGTTGTAAAGAAGGGCGACGTTGTAAGAGCGGTTATCGTTCGTACCCATCAGGGAATCAACAGAGCTGACGGATCCCACATCAGATTCGACGACAACGCAGCAGTTATCATCGATACACAGAAACAGCCCAGAGGTACTCGTATCTTTGGACCGATTGCAAGAGAACTTCGTGACAAAGATTATATGAAAATTATATCTTTGGCTCCCGAAGTAATCTAAGGAAGGAGGTAAGATAAAATGGCTTTGAGTATCAAAAAAGGCGATAACGTTATCGTAATTGCCGGTAAAGATAAGGGTAAGAGCGGAAAAGTTCTTTCCTCCAATCCCGCTAAATCTACCGTAGTTGTAGAAGGCGTAAACGAAATCACCAAGCACGTTAAACCCAGATCTGCTCAGCAACAGGGCGGTATCGTAAAGGAGAACGGACCTATCAACGTAACCAACGTTATGTTGTTGTGCCCCGTTTGCAACAAGGGTGTAAGATACACCGTTAAGACCGAAGAGGGTGAAAACGGCAAGAAAGTAAGAATCTGCAAAAAGTGTGGCGCAGTTCTTGACTTCAAGGTAGAGGAAGCTAAGCCCGCTAAGAAGAAGACTGTAAGAAAGAAGTCCGCTAAAAAGGCAGAAGAAAGTGCAGAGGTTGCAGAAAATGCAGAAGTAGCAGTTGCTACCGAAGAAGCTCCCAAGAAGAAGACTGTAAGAAAGAAGTCTGCAAAGACCGAGGAAGCTGTTGCAACCGAAGAAGTTAAGACCGAAGCTAAGAAGCCCGTTAGAAAGAAGTCTGCAAAGACCGCTGACGAAACTTCCAATGCTTAATGGAGGATAACATGGCTGAAAACAGAAACCGTTTGTTAAATCAATATAAAGAGGAAATTGTTCCTGCCCTTATGAAAGAGAAAGGATACAAGAACGTTAACGAAGTTCCTGCTATTGATAAAATCGTTCTCAATATGAGATTCGGCGATATCAAGGATAATTCCAAAAGCATTAGCGGAGCTGTTAAAGAACTTGAGGCACTTTGCGGACAGAAAGCAATTCTTACCGTAGCAAAGAAGTCTGTAGCAAACTTCAAACTCAGAGAAGGACAGACCATTGGTGCAATGGTAACTCTTCGTGGTAAGAGAATGTACGAATTCCTCGATAAACTTATTTCCATCGCGCTTCCCAGAGTTAGAGACTTTAGAGGAATATCTTCTAAGTCTTTCGACGGCAGAGGAAACTATTCCGTTGGAATTAAAGAACACATCATTTTCCCCGAAGTTTCCTACGAGCTCGTAGAGAAAGTAAGAGGATTTGACGTAAGCATCGTAACTACCGCTAAGTCGGATGACGAAGCGAGAGCACTTCTTGTTAAGCTTGGAATGCCTTTCAAGAACTAACAGGATTAAAGGAGAAATACAAAAATGGCTAAGAAATCAATGATAAATAAACAACAGAGGGCTCAGAAGTTCTCCACCAGAGAGTATACCCGTTGCTCTATTTGTGGTCGTCCTCATGCCGTTCTCCGCAAGTACGGAATTTGCCGTATATGCTTTAGAGAACTTGCGTACAAGGGAGAAATCCCCGGCGTAAAGAAGGCTAGTTGGTAAGAGGAGGTTAATATGTTAATTACAGATCCTATTGCAGATTTGCTCACAAGAATCAGAAACGCTCTTACTGCTAAACACGAAACCGTAACAGTTCCCGCTTCTAACATGAAGAAGGCAATTGCGGACATCCTCGTAAACGAAGGATTCGTTAAGAGCGCAGAAGTTGTAGAAAACAACGGACACAAAGAAATCCTCATCACCCTTAAGTACGGCGCAAAGAATCAGAAGGTTATTTCCAACCTTAAGAGAATCTCCAAGCCCGGTCTTAGAGTGTACTGCGGTTATGAAGAGCTTCCCTCCGTACTCGGCGGACTCGGAATCGCAATCATCTCCACCTCTAAGGGCGTTATGACGGATAAAGAAGCACGTAAACTCAAGATCGGCGGCGAAGTTCTCGCTTACGTATGGTAATAAAGGAGGGTATTATGTCAAGAATCGGTAAAATGAAGATTGCGGTACCTGCTGGTGTTACCGTAGAAGAAAAAGACAGAGTTGTATACGTAAAGGGACCCAAGGGCGAACTTTCTACTGCTATCAAATCCGACAAGATCACCATCAAGATGGAAAACAACGAAATCTCGGTGCTTCGTGCGGACGACGATAAAGAATCTCGTTCTTTGCACGGTCTTTACAGAATGCTTATCGCTAACATGGTTACAGGCGTTGTAACTCCCTTCACCAAGACCTTGGTTATCGCAGGAGTAGGTTACAAAGCAGCAGTTTCCGGTAAGAAGCTTACCCTTAACTTGGGCTTGTCTCATCCTGTAGAGATTGAAATTCCCGAAGGAATCACGATCACTTGCCCCGATTTGCTCACCGTAGTAGTATCCGGTGTAAGCAAAGAGTTGGTTGGACAGGTTGCAGCTAAGATCAAGGCTAAGCGTCCTGTTGAGCCCTATCACGGTTACGGTATCCACTATTCTGATGAAGTTGTTATCAGAAAAGAAGGAAAGACCGCGGGTAAATAAGGAGAGTAAGTTATGGTTACAAAGAAGAATAAAAACGAAATCAGACAGAAAAGACATTTGCGTTTGCGCGCTCACCTTAAAGGAACGGCAGAAGCTCCCCGTCTTAACGTATATCGTTCTACCAACAACATTTACGCTCAGGTTATCGACGATGTTAAAGGCGTTACTTTGTGCGCTTTCTCGACCAAGAGCAAGGGTGTTGACGTAAGCGAAATGACCAAGACCGAAGCTGCTCAGTTTGTAGGCGCGGAAATTGCAAAGCTCGCTATTTCCAAGGGTATCGAAAATGTTGTATTCGACAGAGGCGGATACCTTTACATGGGAAGAGTTAAGGCACTTGCAGAAGCTGCAAGAGAAGCCGGACTTAAATTCTAATAGGAGGTTACTTTATCATGGCAAAAAGAGAACGTGAAGAACTTAAGCCCGACGACGGTTTGCAGAGCAAACTTATTGAAGTTAACCGTATTACCAAGACTACTAAAGGTGGTAGAAACATGAGATTTGCCGCTCTTATCGTAGTTGGCGACGGCAAAGGCCGTATCGGAATGGGAACCGGTAAAGCTGCAGAAGTTCCCGAGGCTATTAAGAAGGCAGAACTTAAGGCAAAGCGCAACATGATCAAGATCGCGCAGGCAGACAACACCATTACCCACAAGACGGTAGGTAAGTTCGGTAAGGCTACCGTACTTATGATGCCTGCTCCCGAAGGTACCGGTATCATCGCAGGAACGACCGTTCGTTCCGTTGTTGAGCTTGCAGGTATCAAGGATATTACTACGAAGTGCTACGGTTCAAGAAACCCCATCAACGCAGTTAAGGCTGTATTTGACGGACTTACTTCGCTTCGTACTCCCGAACAGGTTGCTGCATTACGCGGTAAGACTGTAGAGGAAATCTTGGGATAATCAGGTGGTGCAATTATGAAAAAGTTAAAGATTACATTGGTTAAGAGTACTAACGGTTGTCTTGAAAAGCAGAAGAAGACCGTTGAAGCACTCGGACTTAAAAAAATTCGTTCGACTACCCTTAAAGACGACAACGCTGCTATCCGCGGTATGATTTTCGTCGTAAAGCACTTGGTTACCGTCGAAGAAGTGGAGGCGTAATATGAAAATTCATGAAATGAGTCCTCAGGAAGGCGCTAAAAAGTCTGCAAAAAGACTTGGTAGAGGTACCGGCTCTGGTCTTGGTAAGACCTCCGGTAAAGGTCACAAGGGTCAGTGGGCAAGAAGCGGTGGCGGAGTTCGTATCGGTTTCGAAGGCGGACAGATGCCTCTTGCAAGAAGATTGCCCAAGCGTGGTTTTGACAACAACTGGAAGAAGGTATATTCCGTTGTTAACGTAAGCGCGCTCAACGTATTCAATGACGGCGACGTTGTTGATGCAGAAGCACTTTTGAATGCCGGAATCCTCAGCAAGATCGAGCCCTACGGTCTTAAGGTTCTCGGCAACGGCAACCTTGAAAAGGCTCTTACTGTTAAAGCAAAGGCAATTACCGGAGCTGCAAAAGAAAAGATTGAAAAAATCGGTGGCAAAGTAGAGGTGTTATAATGTTTCAGACCCTCATCAATGCCTTCAAGAATCCCGAAGTAAGAAAGAAGATTCTTATTACTATCGGACTGCTCATCCTTTTCCGTATCGGATGTTGGCTTCCTATTCCCGGACTTAACGTTGCGGGAATGGGTGCAACCGAAAGCGATTCGTTACTCGGATTACTTTCGGCAGTAACGGGTAAAGCGCTCGCAAACGGTGCATTCTTGGCAATTGGTATTTCACCTTACATTAACGCTTCAATTATAGTTCAATTGCTTACAGTTGCAATCAAAAAACTCGAGGAGTGGTCTAAGCAGGGAGATGATGGAAGAAAGAAGATCAATACCGTAACACGTGTTGTAACCTTTATTCTTGCAATCGTTCAGGCGGTTGGTATTACTATCAACTGGGCAAACAGTGGCGGACTTGATACCGCGCTCTTTACCGGAACGTTCCTTGCTTATCCCGGAGTTTTGGGTACAATGGTTGCAATTATACTCGTTGCAGGCTCTATGTTTACGATGTGGCTTGGAGACAGAATAACCGAAAACGGAGTAGGAAACGGAATTTCCCTTCTTATTTATATCGGTATTCTTTCAACAACAGGCTTGTCCATTATTGCTGTTATTCAGGATATGATAGCAGGCTCAGAAACCGCTATTTGGGAACTTTTAGGCTTCCTTCTTATGGCAGTCCTTATCTTCGGATTTATCGTATTCGTGGATTTGGCAGAAAGAAAGATCCCTGTTCAGTATGCTAAGCAAATTAAAGGCAGAAAGCAGTATGGCGGACAGAGCACTTTTATTCCGCTCAAGGTTAACGCAAGCGGAGTAATGCCCATCATTTTCTCAACCGCAATAATCACCTTCCCTCAGCTTTTAGGACAGTTGTTCTGGAACGGAACACCCTTCTACATCTGGTGGAATGATTGGATGACTCCCAACGGTTCTAACGCTTGGTTGTACGCAATCGTAGTATCGTTGCTTATCCTCGGCTTCTCGTATTTCTATGCGCAGATGCAGTTCAATCCCGAGGAAGTATCCAGAAATATTCAGCAGTACGGCGGATTTATTCCCGGTATCAGACCCGGCGCGCCCACTCTCGATTACCTTAAGAAGGTAACCAGAAGAATTACTTTCTTCGGTGCGGTATATCTTATGATCATTGCGCTTATTCCTTCCGTTTTGTTCTCGATTTTCTCAATCGGAAACGCAACGCTTGTGAATGCAATGACGTCTACCGGTATGTTGATTATCGTATCTGTTGCTCTTGAATTTGACAAACAACTTCAGAGCTTGATGATGATGAAGCATTACAAAGGATTTTTGAAATAATAAAAAAGTCAGTTCAACCAATCGGGTTTGCTCAAAAACAGGGGCAGACCCGTAGGTTGATTTTTTATCAGATAGGAGAATATTATGAATTTGATTTTATTAGGCGCTCCCGGCGCAGGAAAAGGCACTCAGGCAGTAAAAATTGCTCAGGATTTTTCCATTCCCCACATCTCTACCGGCGATATCTTCCGTAAGAACATCAAGGAAGGAACTCCCGTAGGTCTTAAGGCAAAATCCTACATTGACAAGGGACAGCTTGTTCCCGACGAGGTTGTAGTTGAAATCGTAGCTTTAAGAATTGCTGAAGACGATTGCAAGAACGGATATCTACTTGACGGCTTCCCCAGAACGGTAGCTCAGGCTGAGGCTCTTGACAAGATTGCAAAAGATCTTACCGTTATCAATATCGACGTAGATCTTAACGCGCTCGCCGCTCGTCTTACGGGCAGAAGAGTATGCCCCGATTGTGGAGAAAGCTATCATATTTCCACAAAGAAGGACGACGCATGTAAGTGTGGCGGAAAGCTTATTCAAAGAGATGACGATAAGCTCGAAACCGTTCAGTCCAGACTTAACGTATACACCGCACAGACCGCGCCCCTTATCGATTACTATACCGCAAAAGGCAATATCGTAACCGTAGACGGAATGCAGTCTATTGACGAAGTTTACGCTGACATTAAGAAGGCTATAAAATAATGATACCCGTAAAAAACAGCAGAGATCTCGAAAAAATGCGTAGAGCAGGTAGGATAACGGGCGACGTTCTTAAGTATATCGAAGAGTTCGTTCAGCCCGGAATATCCACACTTGAGCTTGATGCAAGAGTGGAGGAGTTTATCCGAAAAGCAGGAGCCAAGCCCGGCTTTAAGGGACTTTACGGCTTTCCCGGATCCGCATGTATATCCGTAGACGAGGTAGTCGTTCACGGTATACCCTCAAAAAGAGAACTTAAAGAGGGCGAGATTGTGAGCATAGACGTCGGTGCGTTTATAGACGGATTTAACGGTGATGCCGCGCGTACCTTTGCGGTTGGTAAGATTTCCGCGGAAAAGCAACGTCTTATTGACGTAACAAAGCAAAGCTTTTTTGAAGGAATCAAGCACGCGAGAGCAGGCAGAAGATTGGGTGATATGTCCCACGCAATACAGACGTACGTGGAAGGTCACGGATATTCTGTCGTTCGTTCAATGTGCGGACACGGAATAGGAAGAGCTCTTCACGAAGATCCGTCCATTCCCAATTATGGCACGGCAAACAGCGGACCTATGCTTAAAAACGGATATTGTTTGGCTGTAGAGCCAATGGTAAACGCAGGAACGTTCAAGGTTGATATCGACGGATGGCTTTGTGTTACGTCCGATAGACAGCCAAGCGCTCACTATGAGAACACAATAATCGTTACAAATGGAGATCCGGAAATAATTACCTTATAATTTTTTAAAATATAGGGTCAAAACAGTTTACAAACCTTGACGATTTATGATATAATTGTATTTGTGGTAATTTGCGGAATTTTCTTCGCAAGTCACAAAAATCAGGAGTTTTATGCAAAGAGGCGACGTAGTAAAAAGTTTGAAAGGACGCGATGCGGGTAGCATTTATGCCGTGATTTTAATCAAAGACGGCATTGCGTATCTTGCGAACGGACGGAACCGAACTGTAGAAAACCCAAAGAAAAAAAACGTAAAGCATCTTGAGGTGCTCGCATCCGTACAAGATTTTGTAGCCAAGGATACGGACATCAGAAAGTACTGCAAAATTTAATGGAGGTCTTATGCCAAAAGAGGATAATATCGAAGCTGACGGAGTAGTAGTCGAATGTTTAAGAAACGCTACTTTCAAGGTAAAGTTAGCAAACGGATTCATCGTAACATGCACGATTTCCGGTAAGATAAGAATGCATTACATCAAGATACTTGTTGGTGATACGGTAAAGATCGAGATGTCGCCTTACGACATTTCCAAAGGCCGAATCATTTACAGAAACAAAAATTAAAGGAGTTTAATTATGAAAGTTAGAGCATCCGTAAAGCCCATGTGTGATAAGTGTAAAGTTATTAAGCGTCACGGCAAAGTAATGGTTATTTGCGCTAAGTACGCTAACCACAAGCAAAGACAGGGCTAAAATAAAACTACAAACGCAACTTCAAGTCCGGCGCAAAAGCGCGCGGACTGTATGTGCGTAAAGAAGCGAAAACAACAGTTTTTACCGTTATCGGTATCATTCCAAACCGTTTCGGAAAAAGCGAGCAATATATACAATATCTATCAAAATAATTTAAGGAGAAAATTAAAGTGGCAAGAATAGCAGGTATTGATTTGCCAAACGATAAGAGGGTAGAGATCGGACTTACCTACGTGTACGGTATCGGTCGTCCCATGGCAAATCGCATCTTGAAAGAAACTAACGTAGATCCCGACATTCGTGTTAAAGATCTTACAGAAGAACAAATCGCTTTGATTAAGGGTTATATCGACAAAAACAATCTTCTCGTAGAAGGCGACCTTCACCGTGAAATTGCACTCAATATCAAGCGTCTTATGGAAATCGGTTGTTACCGTGGTGTGAGACATCGTAAAGGACTTCCCGTTCGCGGACAGAAGACCAAGACGAACGCAAGAACCAGAAAGGGTCCGAAGCGTACTGTATCTCGTTCTAAAAAGGATAAATAAGGTGTAGAATATGGCAGTTAAGAAAGTTACAAAAAAGAAGATTACAAAGAGTATCGATAAAGGACAGGTGCATATCCACGCATCTTTCAACAACACTCTTATCACATTTACAGACGAACAGGGTAACGCAATTTGCCAGTGTAGCGCAGGCGCTCTTGGATACAGAGGTTCCAGAAAGAGCACGCCCTTTGCAGCACAGCAGGCATGTGAAAAGGCAGCACTCGTTGCTAAAGATCACGGCGTAAGAAGCGTAGAAGTATTCGTTAAGGGACCCGGCGCAGGAAGAGAGTCCACCATCAGAGCATTGGAAACAGTAGGCATCGCAGTTTCTGCAATTACCGACGTATCTCCCATTCCTCACAATGGTTGCAGACCTCCCAAGCGTAGAAGAGTATAAGGAGAGAGAATAATATGGCTAAATATATCAATGCAGATTGCAAACTTTGCAGACGTGAAGGCGCTAAGTTGTTCTTGAAGGGCGAGAAGTGCACCTCTAAAAAGTGTCCTTTGGAAGTTCGTCCCACTGCTCCCGGACAGCACGGAACAGTTAGAAAGAAGGCAAGTGAATACAACGTTCACCTTCGTGAGAAACAGAAAGCTAAGAGAGCTTACGGATTGCTTGAAAAGCAGTTCCACACCTATTACGTAAAAGCAAGCGCAATGAAGGGTGTAGCAGGTGAAAACATGCTTCGTCTTATCGAAATGCGTCTTGACAACGTAGCATACCGTATGGGAATCGGCGCATCTCGTGCTCAATCCCGTCAGATCGTAAATCACGGTTTGATCACTGTAAACGGTCACGTAGTAGACATCCCCAGCTACCAGGTTAAGGTAGGCGATATTATTGCAGTTAAGGAGAGCAAGAAAGATAACGCGTTCTTCAAAGAGCTTAGAGGTGCTAAGATCATTATGCCTAAATGGGTAGAATTCGACACCGAAAACTTTACCGGAAAGGTACTTGCAAAGCCCGAACGTGAAGACATTGATCTTACAATCAATGAACAGCTTATCATCGAACATTACTCTAAGTAATATTGCGTAAGTAATAATCAAAAAGGAGATTAACAAAATATGATGGAAATCGCAAGACCAAACATCACAATTAAAGACGGCGCCGACGAAAGATATGCAGACTTCGTGGTTGAACCCTTGGAGAGAGGCTACGGAATTACACTCGGCAACGCTTTACGTCGTGTTCTTTTATCTGCGCTTCCCGGTACTGCTGTTGTAGGAATTATGATTGACGGAATCAATCATGAGTTCAGCACTATCGATGGAGTAAAGGAAGACGTAACTGAGATTATTCTCAACCTTAAGGGACTTAACCTTAAAGCTAACTATTCTGATCCCAGCATCAAAAAGACATTACGTATCGAAAAAACAACTCCTGGAATTGTTACTGCCGCTGATATCGAAAAAGATCCTGAAATTACAGTTCTTAACCCCGATTTGTACATTTGTACACTTGACGAGGGCGCACAGCTTAGAATGGAGCTTACAATCGGCTCGGGAAGAGGCTACGTTGTTGCTAAAGACAACAAGGTAGAAGGAAAGCCTCTTGGCTATATTCCCATCGATTCAATCTTCACACCCGTAAGAGATGCATCTTACACCGTAGAACCTACTCGTGTAGGACAGAGCATCGACTACGACAAGCTCGTTCTCTCAGTTAAGACCGACGGATCCATGTCTGCAAAGGAAGTTATTTCCCTTGCGGCTAAGGCGCTTATCGAGCACATTCAAATTTTCGAAGTAAGCGACAAATTTACCGGTAAAGATATTCTTACCGGACCCAAATCAAACGGCTTGCCGGATATTTTGGGCAGAAGTATTGATGAAATGGAGCTTTCCGTACGTTCCTTCAACTGTTTGAAGCGCGCGGGAATCCACACCGTAGAAGATTTAACAAAAAAATCCGAAGAAGATATGCTTAAGGTTCGTAACCTTGGAAGAAAATCTCTTGACGAGGTTATCCAGAAGTTACAGTCTTACGGCCTCTCTTTGAGGAATCAAGAAGATTAGGAGGACATTATGCCAAATCAGAGAAAACTTAGTAAGCCTACAGACCAGAGATTGGCTCTTATCCGCGGACAGGTTACCGAACTTTTGTGGAACGGCAAGATTAAAACCACTCTTGCAAGAGCAAAAGAAGTAGCAAGAGAAGCAGAAAAGATCATCGCTTTGGCTATCAAGACTTATAAAGATACTTATACTAAGGTTGAGACCAGAAAGTCGACCGATACTAAGGGTAAAGTTAAGGAAATCAAAGTAGAAATAGTAAACGACGGAGTTAAGAAGCTTGCGGCTCGCCGTAAGATCATGGCTTTCGTTTACGAGAGAGCTGAGCTTCGTCAGCCCAAAGAGTCCGCTATCGCATTCAAGGAGCGTACTAAGGGTATCAAGCATCCGCTTATCGAAAAGATTTTCAACGAGTATGCACCTAAGTACGACAATCGTGCTCAGGAGCTTGAAAGCAATGGTGGTTACACCAGAGTTCTTAAGCTTGGCGCACGTGTAGGCGACGCTGCAGAAATGGCTATCATCGAGTTGGTTTAATTCGGTTGATAGAAATCTAAGAAAACAAAGAACGGTTTGAATTTTCAAGCCGTTCTTTTTCATATGTGCACATGTGCATATGAGAAAGAACGCACGTATATGACGTAAAACGTTAATTTTAGCTATACGTGCGCTTTTAAGCATATGAAAACAGTATCGAAAAATGAAATATTATAATCGTTTTTTATCTTGAAAAAACTTAGTGGAAGTAGTAAAATAAAGCGTATAAAAATATTTGATATTAAAACTTTTTAACCTCATTAATTAATTGATTATTTATTTGTAAAGTGTTATAATCTATTTGAAAAACATAAAGGAGCAGATAAAAGTGGCAAAAGTAAAGGCTGATTTTACACAAGGCAAGATTCTTGGAAAACTGATAGTATTTGCAATTCCGATGATTGTCGCAAACTTGGTTCAAATACTTTTTAACGCAGCAGACGTTGCTATCGTTGGTCAGTTTAGCGGACCTAACGGTGCTACGTATCAAGCCGCCGTTGGCGCGACTTCCACGTTCGTGCATCTCCTTACCAACCTGTTTATCGGAATTTCGGTAGGAGCAAACGTTGCTATGGCAAACGCGTTTGGAGCAAAAGATGAAGAAAGAATGGATAGAGTGGTTCATTCGTCCATGCTTATTTCCATCGTTTCAGGTTTACTTGTAATGACAATAGGTTTGATTGCATCTCGTGCTGTTATGCAAATGCTTAACACGCCAAGTGAGATAATCGACTATTCGGTAACGTATCTTATGATATACTTTACTTCCATTCCCGCGCTTATGATCTACAACTTCGGATCTTCGCTTTTCCGTGCGGTCGGAGAAACAAAAAAACCTCTTTTGTACCTTTGTATTGCAGGCGTCGTTAACATTGTTATTAACGTCATAACCGTAGTGTTTTTCGGTTGGCACGTAATCGGAGTTGCCTTAGGCACAGTAATTTCTCAATACGTATCGGCAATTTGGGTCGTTATCGACATGATAAGAGGTCATAGAGGACTTAAGTTTAGAATTGGCAGAATGAAGTTTCACAAAAAGGAAACGGCAACGGTATTGCGAATTGGAGTTCCGATGGGTATTAGCAGTTCGTTATTCTCGATTTCTAATATGCTAATTGTTGGCACGATAAATTCCTTTGGTCCGCTCGCCGTAACGGGACACACGATATGCAGTTCTCTTAACGGCTTTATCGATGCAATCGTTACGTCTATAGAAAGATGCGCTGTAACGGTTGTTGGACAAAACGTAGGCGCAAGGCGATATGACAGAATAAAACGAGTTGTGGGTGCATGTCTATTTTTAGAGCTTGTCGTTACACTTGCGTATTCGTTGATAGTTTTATTCTTAGGAAGGTATTTGTGCATGATATACAATACCGATCCGGTTGTTATTGAATGGACGCTGATCCCGTTGTATATGCTAGGAGGATTGTATATATGCGTAGTACCCATGTACGGATTTTCATGCGGACTTAAAGGTATGGGGTACTCGATATTCCCCATGATATGTAACATTTTCTTTACCTGTATTTTCAGGGTATTGTATATGCTTTTCGTGTTCCCATACTTCCCCGACTTTATGCATACAACCTCTATGGTGTATATCATATACCCCATTTCTTGGCTTCTTACCGGACTTGCGCAAATGGTATTCTATTTCATTACACAGCACAAAGAACTTAAAAAACACACTCAAACGCAAGAGTGCCAAACAGAAGAGAAGGTAGCATAATAACAAAAAACCGAACGAATAAAGGGCGATGTCCTTAGCGGAGAATTTTGACTTTGAGGAAAGTGCAAGCATCGCATTTGACCGGTCAAATACTTTATGGGCTAAGCCCAAACCCTTATACAACAGAAAGAGATAACAAATCGGTTCGTAGCCGAAATGTTATCTCTTTTTTCTGCTCTGCGATATGTTTGCAAGCAAACGCGATATACTGGCTTTGCTCGCGCGATATATTGTCGCTTCGCTCCAATGCGATATGATATAAATCCCCTCACGCTTTTACATATCTCGCCTGTGGCGAGGAATGCAAAAGCATATCGCAAGGCGTAGCCTTATATCGAGTTTTGAATATCTCGCCTGTGGCGAGGTGTTCAAAACATATCGCAAATCCCGCAAGGGATTTATATCGCTGCGTGTTCTCCGTTAAGGATAACACGCTAAAAAGTCGTTCGGTTTTATTATTTTTGTCGCAAAATGTCTTATACGTATGCTCAAAAATCAGATTTTTGTTCGCTCGTGTTTACGATATCCTATGGGCGAAAGGTCTTCCTTTTGCTTAAATATCAATCCTAAATAGTTTGCCGACGAAAAACCGCAAAGTTCCGCTATTTCGTCGATTTTTTTATTTGTATTAATCAATAGTTCCTTAGCTTTAGTAAGACGAACGTTTAGCAAAAAGTCAATAGGAGAGCAGTTCATGTGCTTTTTGAAGTTGTAAATAATAGCGCCCTTAGAAACGTAAAATTTTTCAGCAATCGTTTCTAACGTTATTTTTTCTTTATAATGGGTGTTAATGTAATCAATCGTATTCAAAAGTAGCGGAGGAATAATCTCTGAAGAAGTTGCGAATAGAGTGGCTTTAGACGTGTCAATTAGCGAAAGCTCAAGAATAAACGAGGAAAAAATCGCCTTTTTTATCAGCTTTACATTTTTCTGACGGGGGTCAAGATTGTCAAAAGTATCAAATAATCGTCTGAAATTATTTTCTTCATCAGCGTTTGGCTTTATAATTTTCAGTGACTGTTTTTCCAACGTTTCGGATTGGAACGCGTCAAGATACGACGGTGTTACGTTTATGTTGTAACGCTCAAAAGCCCCCCCCTCCGTTTTGTGCATAACGTGGGGCGGTATTATAATAATTGCAGGCGCTTGAATATTGTACAACGCGTTTGATAACAAAAATTTACGGTTGCCCTTCGATAGATAATAAATTTCGTGGTGGGGATGAGAATGTAAGTCTTGCATCGACCATTCGTCAAGTCTTGCAGATTTTTCAATTTCCAAAAAGCTCATATACTTCCCTCTGTTTATAATATATATGTAATTTAACTAAAATTTATCATTTTTTGTATTGAATGTCAAGTGTTTTTGTGATATATTATAAAAGTAACTTAAATTGGAGGAGAGTCAATGATAAAGGTTTTGCAGTACGGCGAAGGAAATTTTTTAAGAACGTTCGTCGATTTGTATTTTGATACGTTAAATAAGAAAGGCTTGGGCGAGTATTCCGTAAGTATCATAAAGCCAATTACCTTAGGTTCGCTTGATAAGTTTGTTCGTCAAAACAATAAATATCACGTAGTGCTTAGGGGGTACGAGGGTGGAAAAACGGTAGAAGATGCTTATGCCGTAAACGTTCTTAACAAGGTTATAGATCCCTTTGGTGATCGCGATAGCTATTATACGCTTGCTAAGGATAAGGAGCTTAGAATAATAGTTTCCAATACTACCGAAGCCGGGATTTGTTATAACGGAAATGACAAATTCGATGATTTTGAGGGTATAACCTATCCTGCAAAGCTCACTAAGTTTTTGTACGAAAGGTTTAAGGCTGGTTTGGACGGTGTATATCTTATGCCTGTAGAGCTTATTGATAACAACGCGGACAAGCTTAGCGAGTGCGTAAGCAAGTATATTAAACTGTGGAATTTGCCGTTGGAGTTTGAAAATTGGAATAAAACGCAAAACTTTTACTGCAATACGCTTGTAGACAGAATAGTTTCGGGATATCCTAAAGACGTTCAAACGATAGAGCATATCACTTCCATCATCGGTTGTAATGACGAGCTTGTTTCTATCGGCGAACCTTTTGGTTTTTGGGCGGTAGAAAAGAAGGGGGATATAGCCAAGTGTATAAAAGAAGGTGTTCACAATATTGAAGTTGCGCTAACTGACGATATAAGCTATTACAAAAAGCGAAAGGTGCGTGTGCTTAACGGAAGCCACACCAACCTCGTACCCGTCGGACTTGTTTTGGGATTGGAAACGGTTTATGACTGCATGAACAACGAAAAGCTTTTGGCGTTTATGGAAAATACGCTGAAAGATGAGATTATTCCGTTCGTGTCCAACGACGCGCAGGCTACAATCCAATTTGCCGATAGCGTCAAAGAGCGTTTTATGAACCCATATCTCAATCATCAGCTCACAAGCATTTCGCTTAACAGTATTTCCAAGTGGGGAGCAAGAGTTTTGCCAAGTTTTAAGGACTATTTTTCAAAGCACGGAAAGATCGCGCCTTGTCTTACAATCGGATTTTCTTACCTGCTGTATCTGTATTCTATCGTGAAAAAACATGGCGAAAAATACTTTGTAAAGCTAAAAAACAGAACGATTGAACTTGTGGACAACAAGGAGTATTTAGAGCGTTTTGCAAACGAAGAGTCGCTCGAAAGCATTATGTCCGATGCGAGCGTTTGGGGTGAAAACTTGACTACGTATGCGGGATTTTGCGACCAAGTGCTTAAAAATATGGATAAAATCGACAAGGGAATATGCTTGATTTAGTAATAAAACGGAGTAATAAATGAAAGATACGGTTATTATCAACGAAAAGGATAACGTAGGCGTTGCGCTGATGCAAAAGGGGGAAATCCCTGCAGGACATAAGTTTGCCCTTGCGGACATAAAAGAGGGCGAATACGTTATTAAATACGGTCAGGTTATTGGCAGAGCAACTGCGGATATAAAGAAAGGTGAATGGGTTCACACTCACAACCTTAAGTCACATCTTGACGAAGAGCCTACCTACAAATATGATTTTAGACCATTTGAGATAGCTAAGGGTAACGCTACGTTTTTAGGTTATAAGAGAAAGAAAGGAAGAGCCGGGATAAGGAACGATATTTATATTATCCCTACGGTAGGGTGTGTAAATAACGTGTGTTTACGCCTTCAAAAATGCGCTCAAAAGCTAATAGGCGGAAGCATTGACGGAATTTTTGCACTAACTCATCAGTTCGGTTGTTCACAGCTTGGAGAAGATAACGAGAATATCAAAAAGCTGTTGTGTTCTATTGCGCTAAATCCAAATGCGAGCTTTGTTCTTTTCGTTGGTCTTGGGTGCGAAAATAATGGCATGGACGGGATCAAGGAATATCTTGCTAAGTACAAAAGGGATAATATTGAGTATTTTAACTGTCAGGACGTAGAAGACGAACATGCGTACGGAATGACAATTTTGGAAAAGTTTGCAAGCATTGCAAAAAATTATAAGCGCGAGCCCGTTGATTTTTCTGAGCTTTGTATTGGTCTTAAATGCGGAGGAAGCGACGGATATTCGGGAATTACTGCAAATCCGCTCGTGGGCAAAATTACCGATAAAGCCGTAGCGTTGGGAGCAAAAGCAATTTTGACAGAAGTACCCGAAATGTTCGGCGCAGAACAGCTTCTAATGAACAAATGCAAAACCGCAGAAGTGTATGAACGGTATAAAAAAATGATTGAAAACTTTAAGACGTATTATACAAAACAGGGATTTCCCGTATACGAAAATCCAAGCCCCGGCAATAAAAAGGGCGGAATTACTACGCTTGAAGAAAAGTCTTTAGGGTGCGTAGAGAAAGCCGGTAGAAGCGAAATAACGTCTGTACTTGACTATGGCGAGATTGTTGAGGAAAGCGGTGTTAGCGTGCTTAATGCTCCCGGGAACGACCTTATAGCCTCAACTGCGCTTGGTGCGAGTGGATGCCAGATAGTGTTGTTTACGACAGGACGGGGAACACCTTTTTCTACCTTTGTGCCAACAATGAAGATTGCTACCAACACTTCGCTTGCAAAAAACAAGCATAAGTGGATAGACTTTGACGCGTACACTATGGACGAAGACGGTCTGTTCGAGCTAATGCTAAAGACGGTAAACGGCGAATATACGTGCAAAAGCGAGGACGTTAGAGAGATTGCGTTTTACAAAACCGGTGTAACGCTATAAAAGGAGATGAAAAAATGAGCTATATAAAAGAAAACTTCTTACTGACTAATAAAACGGCGGAAACGTTGTATTTTGAATATGCAAAGGATATGCCGATTTTCGATTATCATTGTCATTTATCTGAAACGCAAATTTTAGAAAACAAGCCGTTTGCAGACTTGTTTGAAGTGTGGTTGTCCGGCGATCACTACAAGTGGCGATTGATGCGTAATTATGGGATAAGTGAAGAATTAATTACGGGAAAGGCTTGTAATAAGGAAAAGTTTATGGCGTACTGCAAGGTTTTGGGTACGGCGTTCGGAAATCCTTTGTACCACTGGTCGCAAGTGGAGTTGAAAGAATTTTTTAATTGCGATAAAGAGATAAACGCCGAAAATGCGGAAGATATTTGGAACGAGTGCAATGAGTATATCGCAAAAAATACCGTAACACCGCAAAAAATAATCGAGCAGTCCAACGTTACGCATATTTTTACAACAAACGAGATTTTCGACGACCTGAGCGTTTTTGAAAAGATTGCGAAAAAGAATTATAAATTCAAGGTAATTCCGGCTTTTAGAGCGGATAAAATAATGAATATCGAAGCGGACGCATACAACGTTTTTGTGGACAAGCTCGGTAACGTTAGTTCGCTATCAGAGCTTGAAAAAAAGATTGAAGAGCGATTACAAGAATTTATAAAAGTGGGAACAACCGCCGCGGATATTGCATTACAACGTGTTTATAAGGTGAGTGTCAGAGAGGAAGCGGAAAAGATTTTTGCAAAACGCAGAGGTGGGGATAGTGTAACATGCTCGGAATGTGAAATTTTCAAAGGATATCTTACCTATTTTCTTTTCAAACTTTATGCAAAGTATGACATAGTTACCGAGCTACACGTAGGAGCAATGCGCAATAACAATACGGTTATGCTAAACAAGCTTGGATTGGATACGGGATATGACAGCATTGCGGAGGACAACAGCATAAAGCAAATGTCTGCGCTGTTTGATAGACTTAACTGTGAGAATAAGCTTCCCAAAACTATTGTTTTTAACCTGAACCCAAAAATGAATAGCGAAATAATGAGCTTGATTGGATGTTTTCAAGACGAAAGCGCAAGAGGAAAAATCCAATACGGTCCTGCCTGGTGGTTTTTAGATAACAAGGTGGGAATGGAAAAACATTTGGAAGATCTCACCGCAACAGGGCATATAGGCGCGTTTGTGGGAATGCTTACAGACAGTAGATCTTTCCTTTCCTATCCCCGACATCACTATTTCAGACGCATTTTGTGCAATTATTTAGGATGCATGATAGAGAGAGGCGAGATGACAAACAATTTACAGCTTGTAGGAAACGTAATTAAAGATATTTGCTACAATAATTCTATCAAGTATTTGAAAATGGACTAAACTTGTTAAGGAGAAATGAGTTATGATTTATGAAGACAATAAAGCAAAAGACGTAAAAATTGCGTATGTGGGCGGAGGCTCTCGAGGTTGGGCGTGGGGGCTTATGTCCGACCTTGTTTCGTGCGACGATATGAGTGGCAGAGTTGCTTTGTATGATATTGATAAAAGCGCGTCGGAAAGAAATGAGATTATAGGAAACAAGTTCAATTTTGCTCAGGGCGCTAAATCCAGGTGGGAATATTCGGTGTCCGACACCTTAGAAGAAGCGTTAAAGGGCGCAAACTTTGTCGTTATATCCATTCTTCCCGGAACGTTTGACGAAATGGAAAGCGACGTGCACGCACCGGAAGAGTACGGTATTTATCAGCCCGTTGGCGATACTATCGGTCTTGGTGGTATTATAAGAGCGCTTCGTACTTGTCCTATGATAGAAGTTATTGGTAAAGCAATCAAGGAAAACTGTCCTGATGCTTGGGTAATAAACTACACTAATCCTATGACGATGTGTATCAAAACGCTTTATAGGGTGTTTCCGCAAATAAAGGCGTTTGGATGCTGTCACGAGGTTTTTGGAACTCAGTGGCTGTTAGCTTGCGTGCTTAAGGATATGTGTGGCGTGGAAGGCGTCAGAAGAGAGGACGTAAAAGTAAACGTAGTTGGCGTAAACCACTTTACTTGGCTAACCGAAGCAAAGTATAAAAATTACGATTTATTTGATATCTATCCTAAATTCGTTGAAAAATACCACAAGACCGGTTTTAGCGAGGGTAAGGATAATAATTGGATGAATAACGTGTTTTCGTCTATGCAAAGAATTAAAATGGACTTGTTTAAGCGCTACGGATATATCGCCGCGGCAGGGGATAGGCATCTTGTGGAATTTTGCCCAAGCAGTTGGTACTTAAAAGATAAGGAAACGGTGGCAAGCTGGATGTATTCGCTCACGCCCGTATCTTTTAGAAAACAGCAACTTAAAGACCGTTATAAGGAAAGCGACGACTATATAAGCGGAGCAAAGCCCGTAAAGCTCAGAAAAACCGGTGAGGACGGAGTAAACCAAATGCGCTCTTTGCTGGGACTTAGTGAAATGGTTACAAACGTAAACCTGCCCAACGTAGGACAAATTCCAAACCTTCCGCTTGGAGCGGTTGTAGAAACAAATGCAGTGTTTACTGCAAACAAAGTTGCTCCGGTAAACGCAGGAAACGTTCCCAACAGTATTTATTCGCTTATAGCAAGAATAGTTGGAGAACAGGAAGCCTTAAACGAGGCGATTGCTCAGCGTGATTTAGATAAGGCTTTTGCTGTATTTATGAGCGATCCTCAAATGAATTTGTCGATTGAAAAGGGTAGAGAGCTGTTTGATAAAATGATTAAAAACACCGAAAAATATCTTGGCGAATACTTGAAATAACGTTTAGGTCAAAATAGAAAACGGAGCGCAAACAATAGTGTTTGTGTTCCGTTTTCTTATATACGTATGCGAGTTTTTTTAGATTTTTTTAGCGTTTTCAAGCAAATATTCTTCCGCTTCTTTGCACCAAAGTCCCCCGTTTGCTTTTACAATTTTACTAAGTTGAGCAAACATAGGATCCGATTTTCCAAGTTCTTCAAAATCTTCAATAGCGGTAAGAGGAAGAGAAATATGAGTGTAGCAAACTTTTTTCGCACCGCTCGGTTTTCCCATATCCAAAACCGCGTCAATAACGGCGTCAAGTCCCAAAACGTGAGATACAAGCGCGCCTGCATTAATGCTCTTGTTTTCGATAAGAGAAATGGTTTCTACCGTGTCGGCAGGTATACTGCCGGCAGTTCCTACAACGTGAATACCGTCGTAATGAACCCTGTACAGATTAAGCGAGCCTTGAAGGTTGTGCACGGCAGGCCCTGCAAAAAAGTTAATACAACCGTCCTCTCTGCAAATTTTTTCCGCTTGCGTAAAGAGCGCAGGAACCGGAACCATTACGAACACGTCGTCAAATCCGCCTTCCGACAGGGTAATAAGCGTTTGGTCTGCATCGGTAAGAGAAGAGGTGTTGAGATACGTAAGATCTACCCCTTTTTCCTTTGCTTTTATGGGCGAGCACATTTTTTCGGCGTAGTCAAGACGGTCTTGGTTAAGGTCGGTTACAACAATTTGTTTTACGCCTGCATAGCCAATAGCAAGTTCCACCGCGCCTATTCCCATGGGGCCTGCACCACCCAGTATTGCAATTCTTCCGCCCCTCTTAGCTCCGTCCGTACGCGTATAGTCGGTATAATCGGTATGGTAAAATCCCTTGTATCCGCGCAAAATACAGCCAAGAGCTTCTACAAGCGAGCCTTCAAAATAGCTGTCGCCCTCAAAAGGAAGCAAGCATCCGCGCTCGAGCACAATTTCGGGAACAACTACAAACTTAGAGCTTCCGCCCACGTACTGATAAGAATATCCAGGATCGTAACCCGTATCGAGTTTAAGCGCAGGCTGAATAACGACTTTTTGTCCTTCTTTCCACTTGTCTGTAAGGTTTGCGCCCACTTTTACTATTTTTCCGCACATTTCGTGTCCTATTATTACGGGTTTTTCGGCAATGGTGGGTGGAACGCGCTTATGAGCCGTGCCCTGTTTTACCGCCTTGTACGTAGACGCGCACAAGGAGTCGGTTATAACTTCCATAAGTATTTCGTTGTCGCTAATTTCGGGAAGTTCAAATTCCTCCATTCTCAAATCTTCCGCACCGTACATTCTTACCGCAGTAGTTTTCATATTATTCTCCTTTGATTTCAGTTTGCTTATACAAGGTGTTACTGTTTTCTTTCATATTATATCACATTGAGCGTTTTAGTCAACTTTTTCCACCGTAGTTGAATGAAACGCTCATAAAAAGAGCGTGATTGCTGTTTTAAGATAATAAAACGCTCACTATTCGCTCATTTTTGATTGACTTAAAAGGAAAAACGTATTACAATAAGATAAGAATAAAAAGGAGAATCAAGGCATGCGTACGGAAAGAGAGCGTGATATTTTGGAGATATTAAAGTCTGAGGGCGAGGTTAGCGTAGAAAGCTTAAGAAAGCGTTTGTTTGTTAGCGAAGCCACGGTAAGGCGTGAGCTTAAGAGTATGGAAAGTAAGGGACTTATACTCAGACCACACGGCAAGGCGGTTCTTTTGCGTGGGTACGCAGACAAAAATACGGGTTTTTCCGAGCGTGAAAACCTTGCGGGCATGGTGAAAGACAGATTGGCTCAAAATGCCGTAAAAAACTGCATGGAGGAGGGGAAGGTTGTGTTCTTAGACGCGTCCTCTACTGCAATGCACACGGTAAAATATCTTGACAAATACAGCGACGTAATCGTTATTACAAGCGGTATAAAAACCTTGTTTGAGCTAAGTAAGACGTCAATAAAACATTACTCTACGGGTGGAATGGCAATAACTGCGTCGTCCTCGCTTGTTGGACAGAGCGCAATAGACACGGTTAACGGTTTTAATGCGGACGTATGCTTTGTTTCTTGTCACGCGCTAAGTATGGACGGCTACGTTACCGATTCGTCGGTTGCGGAAAATGACGTGAGAAGGGCGATTATGCGCAGATCAAAACGTAAAATTTTGCTCGTGGACGACAGTAAGGTAGGTAAGCAATGCTGGAACAATCTTTGCCATATTTCCGAGTTTGACGAGGTTTATTGCAACGCGCAACTGCCGGAAGATATATTAAAATCAGTAAACAGCTTTAAGCTTATAAAGGCGTAAAAAAAACGCAACGTATCTGAAATTGACAGTACGTTGCGTTTTTTGCGGTAATTACTCCTGCGCTCTGTTCGTAAAAAAATTAAAAACAGAGCACAGGGTGTGCGTTTGATGTCATAACGAGCTTATAATTTCTTCTAAAGCATCTGCGTTATGCACGCCCACAACTTTTTTTACAGGCACGCCGTCTTTGTAAAAAACGAGAGTGGGAATACTCATTACTTCAAACGTCTGAGCAAGCACGGGCTCGTTATCCACGTTAACTTTAGCAATTTTAATGTTGGGATTGTCTGCGCTGAATTGCTCGAGTATAGCGGACTGCATTCTGCAAGGACCGCACCAGGACGCCCAAAAGTCTACTAATACAATGCCCTTAGTATTCTTTACTTCCGCATCAAAGTTGTTGATTGTGATATCCATAGTTTTATTCCTCCTATATTATAATTTTGTCAAGTTTTAGTATAGCGTTTTTATAAATATTGTAAGCTTTATCAAGATCGCATACGCGAATTTTTTCGTTTGCATTGTGTATATCAGTTTCAAATCCCTCAAAAGCAGGTCCGAATGCAACCGCATTGGGTAGAGATCGCGCGTAAGTGCCTCCGCCCGTTTTAATGCAGTAGCCTTTTTCGCCTACAACCTCTTCATAAGAAGCAAGTAACGCTTGAATTTGCGGTGAATGTTTGGGAATGTAGAGATTGGGAGAGTAGGTGGAAGAAACCGTTTTGCCGTCTAATGCCGAAATCAAAGCGTCTTTTACTCTGTCGGGTTTTGCGCAGAGCGGAATACGTGAGTCGAACGTGAGAGTAAAATTCTTTCCGTCAAAGCGTATCATTCCAAGATTAACCGTAAGCTCGCCCGATTCGTCGTCAGCGCAGTCAATGCACAGCTTTTTGGCAATATCTTTACTGCAAATTTTTTCCCTTAAACATACGAGCGCGCCAAGATCTACGTCGTTAGCAAAAGCATAGAGGAAGGAAACAAGCTTAAAAATCGCGTTATCTCCGTTTTTAGGACACATGGCGTGGCTTGCAATACCGACGCAAGAAATAAGGTAGCAGTCTTCGTTCTCCTCTAAGGTAATATCTTTTGGATTTACCGAAAATTTTGCTAACGTATCCGAGATTTTGCGACAATTTGAGGTGTTTTTCACTCCGTTTTGCGTAATATACGTACCGATAACGCCGTCTTTTTTAATCTTTGCATAAACCTTATCGCATACGATATTGGGTCTTTCTCCGCCGTAAATTTCAATAATTTCGTTGTCAAGCTTTCCGATCGGAACTGCTAAAGTGACGTGAAGAATACCCTTTTCGCTGTTAACTACGGGGAAGTCTGCGTCGGGAACGATTGCAAATGCTGGAGGTTCGTCTACCGCGTTGTATTTTTCCATACATTCGCTTCCGCTTTCTTCGTCGCATCCGACTATCACTCTTATTCGGTGAGTAAGCTTTGTGTCGGAGCTTTTAAGTTCGCCTAAAAGTTTGAGAGCTATGGCGATCGCGCCCTTGTCGTCAGCGACGCCTCTGCCGTAATACACACCGTCTTTTTCGGTAAGAGCAAAGGGCGGATAGTCCCAGTTACCCGTAGCGGGAACGACGTCAATATGGCACGCTATTGCAATCATGCTTTCCCCATCACCGTATTCCGCCCAGCCGTAGTAGCCGTCGCAGTCAAAAGTTTTAAGCCCCATTTTTTCCGCTTCGGACAAAAACACGTCCAAAGCCTTGCGGATATCCGCGCCGAACGGAGCGTTTGTTTCGCTCATTCCCTTTACCGAAGGAGCGCTTATAAGTCTTGCTAAAAACTCTTTCATGTGCTAACCTGCCTTCAGACCGTAAAAATGCTTGCAAATACGGTCAAATTGTAGTATAATATATACTTGTTACAGTAAACTAACGTTTGTTTGCGGTAAATTTATAGCGGTCGGCTTGCGTTATTATGCGCAAATTCCGAAAGCTTATATATATTATATCCTAAAATTTGCAATTTGTCAATGGAGGAAATCATGAATAAGACAGTAAGAACAAGATTTGCGCCCTCTCCAACGGGTTATCTTCATATTGGCGGTTTGAGAACCGCGCTTTACGCATACCTTTTTGCCAAAAAGAACGGCGGAAAGTTTGTTTTGAGAATTGAAGATACCGATCAGGAACGTTACGTGGACGGCTCGGTAGAAATTATTTACCGCACGTTAAAAGAATCGGGTCTTATTTACGACGAAGGTCCGGACGTGGGTGGAGATTACGGTCCGTACGTTCAGAGCGAAAGAAAGGAAATGTATCTTGAATACGCAAAAGAGCTTGTTAAAAGAGGCGGAGCGTATTACTGCTTCTGCTCTAAGGAAAGACTTGAAGAAATTCACGCAAACGGAGCTACCAAGTATGACAAGCACTGTCTTTCCCTTTCTCAGGAAGAGATTGACAGACGTATAGCAAACGGCGAGCCATACGTTATTCGTCAAAATATCCCCGAAAGCGGAGAAACCACGTATCACGATATGGTATTTGGCGATATTACAGTAGATTATAAGGATCTCGAGGACAACATTCTCATCAAGTCGGACGGAATGCCCACTTACAATTTTGCCAACGTTATCGACGACCACCTTATGGGTATCAATTACGTTATAAGAGGAACAGAGTACCTCTCGTCTACACCCAAATATAATCATTTGTATCAAAGCTTCGGCTGGGAGATTCCCAATTATATCCACCTTCAGCCTATCATGAAGGACGCAACGAGAAAGCTTTCCAAGCGTCACGGTGATGCAAGCTACGAGGATTTTGTTAAAAAAGGCTATCTTTCCGAGGCTATTATGAATTATATCGCGCTTTTAGGTTGGTCGCCCAAGAACGACAGAGAAAAGTTCTCCTTAAAGGAAATGGAAGAAATGTTCTCCATAGAGGGACTTTCTAAATCTGCGTCTATCTTCGATGAAACAAAGATGCGTTGGCTTAACTCTCTTTACGTTAAGGAAATGACTCCCGAAGCTTACCTTGAGTACGCAACTCCCTTCTTTGATAAGGTAGAGTATCTTAAGGGCTACGATTACAAGCTTTTGGCAACACTCTTGCAGGGCAGAACCGAGGTGTTCAGCGACGTAGGACCTCTTACCGAGTTTATAACCAAGTTCGAAGGCTTCGACCTTACCGCGTTTGAAAATAAGAAGTGGAAAACCGATTGCGCTTTGGCAAAACAAATGATTCCCGAGCTTATCACGCTCGTTAAGAACGGTTTTGACACGCTTCACGATGGACTCGTTGCGTTTGCTGAAGAAAAGGGTTATAAGAAAGGTCAGGTGCTTTGGATTTTCCGTATCGCAATTACGGGCTCTCAGGTAACCCCGGGCGGAGCGACCGAGATGGCAGAGCTTTTCGGTAAAGACGAGTGTATCAGAAGAATGACGGAAAGTCTTTCAAGACTTTAATTTTAAGGCAGATTAAGTCTGCTAAAATAAAAAACGTTTGCAGTAACATTTCAGCTTAATAAATTTGGCTCAGTCGCAACAGTAGGTTGATATTCAAGCGTAACGCTTGACCTAAAATAGTATGTTATACAAAGAAAAGTACAAACTTTAGTGGGTTATTGAATTTTGATATGACTTATAGCTTTTTAGTGCCGCTACGAAATACAGCGTGTTTTGTTCGGTTACAGACTTTGCAGGTAATAACTTAAATTATTATATTTAGAGCAAAAGTGCTTACAAAATCTGTGTTATTGTTTTGCTGAATAACAATATTGGGAGTACGCCTGCGTACCGCCCTTACAAGAACACTTGTCTTTCTTGTGTTTTTCTCGTCAAAACATAATAATATTTATCAACCATTTGTTGAGACATAGCCATAAATTTTAACCGGCTTTATTTTGTTGCTGTTAAGGGAGGCGGTTCTATTAGACCGCTTCCCTGTATTTTTTAATTGTGTTCACACGTTACGACATTAAGAGTTAAGGAGAAAAAAATGCATAACATAGACACGATCTTAAAAAAACAACGCGAATACTTTTTGAGCGGTGAAACTTTTGACGTAAATTTCCGCATACGTATGCTCAAAAAACTGTACGAAGCTATTGTCGTTCGCGAAGATAAAATTAGGCAAGCACTGTTTCTTGATCTGAACAAACCATCTTTGGAAACGTATATGTGCGAGATTGGTATAGTGTACGGCGAGATTAAGTATATGCTTAAAAACATTAGAAAGTTCGCATCCAAAAAGTACAGAAAAACGCCTACAACGCAGTTTGGAAGTAAAAGCTACACGCAAAACTGTCCATACGGAAACGTTCTTATAGTTGCGCCTTGGAATTACCCGATTATGCTTACGCTTGATCCTCTCGTTCACGCAATAGCAACGGGCAACACCGCAATCGTAAAACCGAGTGCATATAGCGAGCATAGTTGCAAGATAATAAGTGAGTTGATAAGTGAAACGTTCGACGAAAAGTATATTGCTTGCATAACGGGTGGAAGGGAGCAGAACGTACAGCTTTTTGATAAGAAGTTTGACTTCGTGTTCTTTACAGGCAGTAATACCGTGGGAAGAGAGATTGCTAAAAAGTGCGCCGAACGCCTTACTCCCATACTGTTGGAATTGGGTGGCAAAAGCCCGTGTGTGGTGGATGCGGAAGCAAATATTGAAAAGACAGCCAAGCGCATAGTTTTCGGCAAATTCATAAACTCGGGACAAACCTGTGTTGCGCCCGATTACGTTCTTTGTGATAATTCGAAAAAAGACGCGTTTATCAAAGCAATTATTGCGGAAATAAAAAAGCAGTACGGCGAAGATCCGCTTAAGGACGAAACGTATGTCAAAATAATTAACCGCAAGCATTTTGATAGAGTTCAAGCTCTCATTGATAATAATAAAGTGGTGTATGGCGGTAAGAGCGATGAAACTACGCTCAAAATAGAGCCTACCGTTATGGACGGAGTGAGTTTTGACGATGCCGTTATGCAAGAGGAGATTTTCGGACCGATACTGCCTATTATTGGGGTTGACAACATAGAAGAAGCAATCGATATCATTCGCTCTAAGCCTCACCCGTTGGCTTTGTACGTGTTTACCGAAAACGAAAAAACCGCAAACTACGTAACCGAGCAGATTCAGTTTGGCGGAGGATGTATAAACGATACCGTAATTCAGCTCGCAACGTCGGAAATGGGCTTTGGCGGAGTTGGTGACAGCGGAATGGGCGCATACCATGGCAAGGCAGGATTCGAGGCTTTTTCTCACAAAAAGAGCATTATTAACAATTACGTAAAGTTTGATTTGCCTGCAAGATTTCGCCCGTACAGTGAAAAAAAGGAGAACTTTATCCGTAAGGTCCTAAAGTAAAAATCGGTGGCTTTAAGTACGAGTTTTATACGCTCCGCAGTACGGACGATAACTGTTGATACTTTAATAAATACGAATAAAAAACAACCGCGCTCTTACTTTTGCAAGGGTGCGGTTTTCACTGAAAAACAGTATACGTACGTGTGATTTTGCGACAAATTAGATATCCTTAAAAGCATCAAGCCCGCTTTTTTTGAGAATTTTACGTATAAGACGCGGACCTTTTACGGGCATTATTTTATACAAGAAATTCATCCAATGCGCGTCAGCTCCCGTAATAATGCGAGGTTTGGCTTTTTTTAGACCTTTCACTATATGTTTAGCGGTTTTTTCGGGCGTGGAGGCAAGCTTTGCAATAAGCCCCGAATCTATTGATATGTCGCTGAACAGCTCCGTTTTAGTAAAGCCGGGCATAACGGTTGCAACGTACAGTCCACACTCTTCCTGCGAAAGAGTTTCGCCGTACGCTTTAAGCGCCGCTTTGCTCGCTCCGTATGAGGCTGTTCCCGATATGGGACATAGCGCGTCTGAGGATGAAATAAAGACAACCGCGCCCTTTTCGCTTTTTTTAAGCTTAGGCAATAAATGCTTGGTAAGAGATATCTGTGCAAAAAAGTTGCACTTCATAACCCTTTCAAAATCCTCCGTATTATTTTGTGCGGTGGGAGAAAACGGAGGCATAAATCCTGCGTTGTTAATAAGCATATCGGCATTGTCAATTACGTTCAGCGGTGAGTAATCGCTTGACGTGATATCCATATAGATAGGAGTGAATTGCTCCGATTTTTCGCCGAGCGCGTCAATCAGACTTTGCATTTTTTCGCGGTTTCTGCCTATGCCGAAAATTTTGCAGTTGTATTTTTCAGTCAGTAAAAGCACAAGGGCGCGTCCGATACCACCGTTCGCGCCACTTATAATTACAGTTTTGTTTCTAAGATCGTATTTCATAAATTATTGAGTGATGGAGTATGAGATCAGATCGTAATCCGTCGTATAGTCAACGTGTGCGCTTGGAATGGTGAGAATAGTGCTTCTCATCTTTACCATAACGCGCTTCTTTCCACCCTTGAACGGTGTTTTCGTAAACCACATTTCAATGGGCGAACCCGACATGTTGGAACGGTTGCGGTTGATTTTTGCAAGATAACATTCGATTTTATTGTCCACGATATCCGAGTTTTGAGTGAGCAGATTCCAAGTTAACGTACGGTTCGATTCGTTAAAAAGCTCTTGCGTTGCATAAGTATCGGCAGCGCGGAAGTATACTGAGTACGACGAAATTCTGTTGTCAAGATAGCAGTCGTACAAGTTTGTGAGCAGGAAGTTTCCCTCTTTCTCCTCTTGCGGATTAAATGCTCTTGTAATGCAGTAAAGCGCCTCGTTGTCAAAAATAACCTTTTCCGAATCAGGCACGGTAAGAGTTTTTGTAATTTCACTGCTGTTCTTTGCGTAATACTCTACTTTTTTATGCTCGTAATCCGCAACGAATCTGTAGCTAAGGTCGGGATTAGAATTGAGTGTAACCGTCTTTTCGCTTTTTATCGCGGCGCACGACGAAGTAAGGAAGGTGGAAGAGGATGTAATGTAGTCGGTTATTGGTGTTAGGGTATCGGCGGTGGTAAACGAGAATTCGCTCTTTATCGTAGTAAAAATTCCAAGCTCTGCGCTATCGGTGTTGGTTTCCTCGGGCTTGTTTGCCTCCGTGTGAATGAGCACCGTGTTTACAAGAACTCCTTCCCCAAGAATAGTTCCGTCCGCGCTTTTTTTGGTTACCTTGTACTCGCATCTTTCATATCCGCTATATATTGCCCAGGGCTGAGTTCCGTCCATAGTAAGGTTTGAAGTGGGGGTAAAAGTACAGCCCACGCTACAAAGCGCTATAAGCAAGCAAAGTGCAAGTGTTAAAAATTTCTTCATATATCGTCTCCGAAAAGTTTATATCATATACAGTATAACACAATCTAATAAATTTTGCAATCGTATTTGCTTTATTTTGCAATTGTACAAAAATAGAGTTGAAAAAGTGATAATTATGCGTTATAATATATCTATGAATACCTTAAATTTTCCTAATTATATAAGCGCAACCGAATATCTTGCAAAAATAATGCAAGCGGTTGAAGAAAATCCGGACGTCGAGCACGTTATTATAGTGCCCGAAGTTTACACGTTGGAGTTTGAAAAACTTATCTATGGACAGGGCAAGGGCAGTTTTTCCATACAGGTCAAGTCTTTCAACAGGCTTTTTTCCGCATATTGCGATACGGGTGACGTTATAAGCAAATCGGGCGCCGTTCTACTCATAAAGAAAATAACGTACGATATTTCCGAATCTTTGACGTGCTTTAAGAATTCGTATGCAAAAAGCGGTTTTGCACTCAAAATGTACGAAACGATCTCTCGTCTTCGCGATCAGAAGATTGATCCTGAGAGCATGAGGGCGGAAAGTTTGAAAAAGAATAAGATAAACGACGTTAAGCTTATCTATCAAGAGTACGTAAACAGAACTAAGGATAAGTACGTTGATACCGCAGGAAAAAAGCTTAAGCTTGCCGAGTATTTTAACGGATTGACGGAAAAACAGAACAAGTACTATTACGTGCTTAATTTTGACGTTCTTACGCCTGCAACGTTGGAAGTTCTCGGCGCAATAGATAAAAAGAGTAACGGGGTAATGTTGCTTAGCGCAGAGCCAGCTCCCACTTTAAGTAAAGCCAAAACTCTTACCGTGTACAAGGCAAGGGATATGATCGATCAGCTCAAAACCGTAGCTCGCAACGTTTCGCAAGATCTTTATTCGGGTATGAGCGCAGACGGTATTATCATAGCCGGCGAACAGCTTAATTACGATACGATCAAACGCGTACTCTCGGATTTTGACGTGCCTTTTTATATGAGCAAAAAAGAAGCTCTGGGATCTCACCCTCTTGCATCTTTCCTTATCGGAACTCTTCAATGCGTAAGAAAAGGCATGAAAAGAGAGGACGTGATTGCGCTTGCCAAAAACCCCGCGGTGGAGGCAAGTAAGCAGGAACGTGATGCGTTTTGTAGATACGTATACGAAAATCTTGTTGATTACAAGGGCTTTGTGAGCGAGTTTACACGAGAGAGCGAATACGTGAAAAAGGCGGAAAAGGTGCGCCAAAGATTGGCAAAGTTGTTTAATAAAGCAGGAGCGTTACGTTCGTCCGTATCAGTAAAAACGTTTACCGAAAATTGCAAAACCGTGTTGGAGAACGCGTTTATTCCCTCTGTGCAGGTTGGCTTGGATTTCGATAAGGTAAAGACCACGCTTGCGGAATCTTTGGACTTTATTTGCGGAGTATACGGCGACGATACTATGAGCGGAGATTTTCTCATCGATTCCTTGCGCGATCTTCTTGCTTCCACCGAGTTTTCAGTTGTCCAAAAGACTTCGGGTGTGGTAAAAGTCGGTACGCTTAACGACTTTAGAGGGCAGAGCTTCAAAAAGATATATCTGCTCTCGTTCAATGACGGAATACTTCCCAAAACCGAAGAGGACGTCGCGCTTCTTACCGACGGCGATATTGCCGAAATGGAATCGTTTGGACTTGAGTTTGAGGGCAGAATTTCCGTATTAAACGAACGTTATCGCGACGAGCTGTGGCAACTTTTACAAAACGAGTGTGACGTGTTTGCGTCATACGTATGCGAGGAAAACGGTAAAAAATCGTACGATTTGCAGATTTTACACGATCAGTTCGGCAAACCGAGAGAGTATTCCTTGCACACGTACATATCCACTCTCAATACTTGCGAGGATGCAGAAGCGTTCGCTCGGCTTGTTGCAACGCGGGCAAACGGTAAAGAGATTGCAGGCGTTATAGACAGCGAAAAGCTTTCGGCGTCTTTGATCGCATCTACGGGCGGAGCTGTTGACGACGGCTACTCGTTTGTCAGAAAAACAGACGAAACGGCATCGCCTTTGAGTATGACCTCTGTAAGCGCTATTCAGTCTTACTATTCCTGCCCGTTTTCTTACTTTTGCAAGTACGTTCTCGGTTTAAGCAAGAACGAAGACGGTAAGGTTACGCCCTTGGACGTGGGAAATATTATGCACGCAACCGTGTCCGAGTTTTTGATGCTTGAGGAAAAAGAACCGATAAAAGAAAAAGTAACCGAAATCATAAACCGATATCTTGAACAAGAGCCCAAAGCTTCGCTTGAGGCAAACTTTTCCGTTGTCGAAAGACTTAAGTCGGAAGCTGTAAAGGTGTGCGGTGTTGCTTATGATCAGCTTAAAAAAGGCAAGTACAAGGTGAAAGCTTGCGAGGCGTCCTTTGGATACGAGGACAGCTCGCTAAATACTCTTACGTTTGTCGGTAAGGGCGGAGAAGTTAAGCTCAAAGGCTCTATTGACAGAGTGGACGAGTGGGAGGGAAGAGCGCGTGTAATCGATTATAAGACGGGTGGCGGAGGCGTGTTTGCCTATTCCGATCTGTATTATGCAACCAAGCTTCAGCTTCCGCTGTATGAGCAGGTAGTTATTAAAAACGGATATAAGGCAGGAGGATTTTTCTACTTTCCGTTCGTATCGTCCTGGAGCGATGACGAGAGCGCAAGCATGCTGAACGGCGTGTTTGAAAGCAGTGACGAAAATATCGGAGCAATGGAAATTGGCTCGCTTTCAAGCGGTGCAACAATCTTCGATATGCCCATAGACAAAAAGACGGGTCTTGCAAACAAGAAGAACGGTCTTGAAGAAAACGAAATTCAAAAAGTGTGCGATTACGCAATACGTATGGTTCAAAATGCGATAAATGCAATAGAGCAAGGTAAGTTTGAACCCTCTCCGATAAAGACTGCGCGTAGTGACGTTTGCGCGTACTGTGAGTTTAGCGGTATATGCAAAAAAGACGATGAAACGCCTATAAGAAGCAGATATGTTTCGGATAAGGTTGCAAAAAATTACTTAATAAAGCAGGAGGCGAAAAATGGCAAATAAACCTAATTGGTCACCCGTTCAGCTCAGGGCAATACAGTCCAGAAATGAAAACCTTCTCGTTTCGGCTTCTGCTGGAAGCGGAAAAACCACCGTTATGATAGGTAGAATAATAGACCTTATCGATAAGGCTGATGCATCGCTCGACAAAATGCTTATATGTACCTTCACAAGAGCGAGCGCTCAGGATATGAAGGAAAAACTGTATGACAAACTAATCGAAAAGAAGAACGAGAGCAAAAATCCACAAAAGTTTGAAAGGCAAATATCGCTCATTCCCATTGCCGATATTTCCACGATAGATTCATGGTGCGTCAAGCTCGTCCGTAATTACTTTTATGCAATCGATGCAGATCCCGCATTTGAAATTTTGGACGATAAAGAGAGCGACGCAATGCTGATGCAGGCAATAGACGGCGCGCTCGAGAAATTTTTGAGCAGACCCGACAACGAAGATTTTCTCGTTTTGTACGAGAGCATGTACAAAAACCGATCGGATAAGGAGTTCAGAAAGCTGATACTTAAGGTGTACGGCTTTGTTATGACGCAAGCCAATCCTCAAGAATGGCTTGAAAATTCGTGCAATTATTACGACGGAAGCTATGCGAGTATCAGGGAAGAAATGCTCAGAAACGAGGAACGCGCATGCCTTACCAAGTGTGACGAGATAATGTCGCAACTGTCGGGTGGAGAAACGGAAAAGGCTTTTTGCGCAGTTGCAGACCTTGCAAGCGCACTCAGAAACGGTACGGAGCTTCCCTCGCTTTCATACAAAAACGTAAACCTTGTGTTGCAGGCAAAAATGAAAAAATTACGCGAAAAGGCGGTTACGTACGTTAAAAAACGTGACGCAAGCGCAAAAAGCGAGCCGATAGACAGTGCGTATACAAAGCAGATTGCTGACTTTACGCTGGAGGTTATACGTCTGTTCGAACAAGAAAAAGAGAAGAAAGCGGTAATGGATTTTTCGGACTGCGAGCATAAGGCGTACGAGATACTCACTCACGGGGATATACTTGCGGACGTACGAGAAAAATACGATTACGTGTTTGTAGACGAATATCAGGATACCAATCCGTTGCAAGAGGCGATAGTAAGCAAGCTCAAAAAGAACGGAAATATGTTTTTCGTAGGCGACATAAAGCAGAGTATTTACGCGTTCAGAAACTGCGACCCTGCGATTTTCGGCAATCTTTACGACAATTACGAACGTTACGGATTTGCAAAGCCGATTGACTTTGTTACAAATTACCGTTGCGGACAAAAAATAATCGATTTTGTAAACAGGGTGTTCAACCCCCTCATGACGAGAGATTTCGGCGGAGTGAGCTACGTGGACTATCAACTTCAGGGCTTTAGCGAAACAACGGAGGGCGAGGTGAAGGCAACCGTGTTCAAGCCTCTGAAAAAGGCGGAAAGCGTGGAATGTGATTACGATATCGAATGTGAAGAAGACGAAAGTAATACCGTTAAGTTTGCAGAAACCATACTGTTCGATATAACGCAAAATCTGAACAAAAAAAAGAAGAACGGAGAAAAGGTAACCTTTTCGGATATAGCTATCCTAACCCCCAAGCGCAATGAACTTACGTACGTGTTGTACGAAAAGATGCGACAGCGCGGAATACCCGTGCACATGTCCAAAGATATGTACTTTTCGTCAAACCCCACGGTAAGATATATTCTTGACGTGCTTACCTATCTTGACGACAACGAAAACGATATAGCGTTCGTATCTTCCGTCACGTCGCCTTATTTCGGAATAACCCCAAAAGACGTAGTTACGCTGTGCAAAAGTAAGCGAAAAACACAGTCGCTAGTGTCGTCAGCGCGAAGATATGTAAAGCAGAATAATGACGAATTGTCGCAAAAACTTGCGCACGTATTCGACTTTTTCGACAAATATTCCGAATTTTCCATGTTTGTACCCGTAAAAGACACAGTGTCTGCAATCATCGTTGAGATGGATTATTTTGATAGAATTATCCGTACAAAAGGTACTAAGGAAGCGGACGTGCTATCGCTTTTCCTCGATTCTCTTAACGCTTGTCCGTACGCCGACACCCTCGATTCGTACCTTAAGTTTATAGAGAGCGGGGGTGATAAGTGCGAGATTAAGCCCGAGGATAACTGTGTTAACATAATGACTATACATTCGTCAAAGGGTCTTGAATTTCCTTACGTGTACCTTATAAATACAGAAACGGCAAAAAATAACAGTCACGATTTGTGCCTGCCTGACAAACAACTCGGTCTTGCAATGAAGAGTATTGATAAGGACAACAAGGTGTATGAGGAAAACCCGTTGTACGAGCTTGTAAAAGAGATATCCGATAAAAAGATAAAAGAAGAGTATGCGCGCCTTCTATACGTTGCACTTACAAGACCTAAGGACGGATTGTATATCTATGCGTCTGTAAAGGAAACCCAAAAAGCCAATTTCTACGACGGAAATCCGATTTTGTCGGATACCTTGTTCGGCTGGATGAGCGAAGCGATAATCAGCTTGGGTTATACTACTGTGGAGAGTGAAGACGTGGAGATTTTAGATACCGTAAAGCCGAACAGAGCGGTGAACCCTGCCTTTGCGGACGGCGAATTTGTGGCAACTCTTACAAAACGCTTTGAAAAAATGGACGAGATATACGCAAGCAAGTCGGACGTCGGGCTGAAGAGTTCGGTTACGGGAATTGCGAGTGAAGAAGCGGAAGGAGAGCTTCCGCAAGTGGACGAGGAACGCGTGAGAAAAAGCAAGGACGACCCAATCAAAAAGGGCAACGCGTACCATAAAACAATGGAGCTTATCGACTTTACTCTTCCGTTTGAGCAGGCATACGCGCTTGTGGAAAACGGCAACGTGCCTGACTTTGAGCTTGTGGTAAAAGACAAAATACTGTCTGCATATAACAACGTTAAGCCTCTGTTGGAAAATGCTAAGGCGTACAAGGAGAAGAGCTTTATATACAACGACGGCACCCGTCTTATACAGGGTATTATCGACTTACTTATCATCAAGGATAACGTCGCAACAGTGGTGGATTATAAAACCACTTCGCTCTACTCGTTAGCGCAGGAAAAAACGATGGCGGAGTATAAAATTCAGGTAGGAATATACGCGGAAGCCGTTCGTGAAATCATGGGGCTTAACGTGGATAAGGTTATGCTTTACTCGTTTGAAAAAGACGGGTTTATACAGTTATGATGTTGTGAAAATCCGCGTACGTATTCGATAAAACCAAACAAAAACCGTGCTTTTGCAGTATTGCGAGGCACGGTTTTTTAATAAGAGTGCACTAATAATTTCAAAGTCCGTAACCGCACAAAACACGCTGTATTTCGTAGTAGCACTAAAAAGCTATAAAACATACCAAAATTTATAACCCACTAAAGTTTGTACTTTTTTTGTACAGCATACTATTTTAGGTCAAGCGTTATGCTTGAATATAAACCTACTGTTGTGACAGAATCAAAAATATAAAAAGCGCACCGTTTTATGCGATGCGCTTGGTATTTTATGAGAGGTTTATACTATACCGAGAAAAGAAGATCGGAGTAGGTGGGGAACGGCCAGTATTTTTTGCCTACGATTTTTTCAAGCTCGTCGCAATACTTTCTCAGCTCGTTCATTGTCGGGAATATCGCGGTGCGGTAGTTTACGCTTGCCGTATGCGCGTTTTTGTTAGCTCCCACTCTGTCCGTAGCAAGCTCAAGTATCTTAACGGTATCGTAAGCCTTATCCACAAGCACGCTTATCTTTTTGAGCAGATCCGTTTCGGTGAGAGCAGGAATACAAATGCTTGCCTTCTTGCTTATCTCGTCGGATAACATTCTCATATATTCCATGCACGAGGGCAAGATCTCCTTGTTTGTCATCTCTATCATCGTGCGAGCCTCAATATTGAGAGTCTTGCAGTAGTTTTCAAGCAGGATTTCCATTCTTGCGTGGATCTCTTCTTCAGTAAAGATTCCGTACTTGCCTAAAAGTTCCACGTTCTTCTTGTCGGGATAGCGGAGCAACGCTTCGGGAGTGTTGTCAATATTCAGCAGTCCACGCTTTTTAGCTTCTTCTTTCCACTCTTCGGAGTATCCGTTTCCGTTAAAGATAATGCGTTTGTGAGCGTTGTAGGTGTTCTTAATAAGTTCTTTTGCCGTCTTTTCCTTGTCTTCGCTGTTTTCAAGCGCGGTTGCAAATTCGTCCAAAGCTTCCGCAACAGCCGTGTTGATCATAACGTTGGGGCATGAAATATTAAATTCACTGCCCGGCATTCTGAACTCAAACTTGTTACCCGTAAAAGCAAAGGGCGAGGTACGGTTACGGTCGGTGGTGTCCTTCTTAAATTCGGGAATAAGACCGTCAGCCATGTTCATTTTCTTGGACTTTGCTCTGACGTACTGAGTATCTGTGCTTATAGCCTCCATAACCGCCATAAGCTCGTCGCCGAGATACATCGAAACTATTGCAGGAGGTGCTTCCGATGCTCCCAATCTGTGATCGTTACCTGCCGACGCAACCGAAAGACGGAGCAAGTCCTGATGTCTGTCAACGCCTGCGATAACCGCGGTAAGAATGAGAAGGAATGGAAGATTGTCCTGAGGATTTTTTCCGGGATTGAGGAGGTTTTCTCCGTCCGAGGTGGAAAGCGACCAGTTGTCGTGCTTACCGCTTCCGTTAACTCCTGCAAACGGTTTTTCGTTGAGAAGGCAGATAAGATTGTGCTGTTCGGCAATCTTTTTCATCATTTCCATAGTAAGCTGGTTCTGATCTGCCGCAACGTTGATTACCGTATAAATGGGTGCAAGCTCGTGCTGAGCAGGAGCAACCTCGTTGTGTCTTGTTTTTGCAAGTATGCCGAATTTCCAAAGTTCTTTGTCAAGGTCTTCCATAAAAGCAAGAACCCTTGGACGGATGTTGCCGTAGTAGTGGTCGTCCATCTCCTGACCTTTGGGAGGATTTGCGCCAAAGAGCGTGCGTCCCGTAAAGATCAAGTCTTTGCGCTTAAGGTACATATCCTTGTCGATAAGGAAGTACTCTTGTTCAGGACCAACCGTAACCGTTACGCTATCCGTGTGCTTGCCAAGCGCGGCAAGTAATCTTTTAGCTTGTTGTGAAATAACCTTTGAAGAACGCAATAAGGGCGTCTTCTTGTCGAGAACCTGTCCCGAGTATGCGCAAAATGCGGTGGGAATACAGAGCGCGCCGTCTTTTACGAAAGCAAAGCTCGTGGGATCCCAAACGGTATATCCTCTTGCTTCAAACGTGGAACGCAGACCGCCGTTGGGGAAAGAGGACGCGTCGCCCTCACCCTTAATAAGCTCCTTTCCCGAGAAATTCATAATAACTTTACCGTCGCTTACGGGAGAGATAAAGCTGTCGTGTTTTTCGGCGGTAATGCCCGTCATTGGCTGGAACCAATGCGTAAAGTGAGTTGCGCCTTTTTCAATAGCCCAATTTTTCATTGCATCGGCAACGGCAGAAGCAAGTTCTTTGTCAAGAGGCAAGCCTGCGCTTACCGTTTTTTTGAAAGAGAGGTAATCCTCTTCGCTCAATCTTTTACGCATTTCTCCGTCGTTAAAAACGTAGGAGGAAAACAGTTCTGGAACGTTTATCATAAGAATCTCCTTAATTACCCGATAAAGGCGGATACAATAATTATATTCAAAATCCGCCAAAAGTCAATCGATTGGCAAGAATTTGCGTAATATTAGTTACGAACGGGCTGATTTTCGTCAAAAAATTTACAAAAAAACCAATAAATGTATAAAAGACTCTTGAAAAAAAACGAAATGTATGTTATAATATATTAAATTTTAATATAATAATTGAGCATTCGTAAAAACTTCTCCGGATAAAGCTTCTTGCTCTTTATTAAAAACAAGCAAGGAGATCGTGTTTTGGACGAAATTACGCAAAAACAATTCAACGAAGGCGAACTTTACGACGCGTATAACCTTATGGGTTGCATATATAATTCTGAAACGGGGCAAGCAACGTTCAGGGTTTATGCTCCGCGCGCCATAGACGTTTACGTAGTGGGCGATTTTAACGGTTGGGACAATACCGCGACGCCCATGCAACGAAACGGTTCGGGAATATACGAGGCTACGGTAAGCGGAGTGGAGGAGTACTCCAACTACAAATACTATATCCTGACCGATACCAAAGGCGGGATTTACAAGGCGGACCCGTACGCTTTTCACAGCGAAACGGAGGGCGGAACAAACAGTAAGGTTTTCGATTTGTCCAAAGTCAGGATAAACGACGAAAAATACATAAAAAAACGCAAGAAGAAAAACGTTTACACTTCTCCCATGAACACCTACGAGGTGCATATCGGATCATGGCGCAAGTACGGGGACGGAAATTTCTTCTCTTATAAAAAGTTTGCGGATGAGATAGTACCGTATATGACGGAAATGAATTACACTCATCTCGAGCTTTTAGGAATATCGGAACATCCGTTCGACGGTTCGTGGGGGTATCAGGTTACGGGCTATTTTGCGCCGACAGCAAGATACGGAACTCCCCACGATTTTGCATATCTTATCGAAAAATGTCACGAAGCGGATATCGCGGTTATCATAGACTGGGTTCCGGGACATTTTCCCAAAGACGAATTTGGTCTTGCCGAGTTTGACGGACACGCGTTGTACGAACCCGTATCTTTTTTCAGAAGCGAGCATAAAGAATGGGGAACAAAATGCTTTGACTACGGTAAGGCGCAGGTTCAAACGTTCTTATGTTCGAGCGCAATGATGTGGTTTGACGTTTACCACGTGGACGGACTACGCGTAGACGCGGTTGCAAGCATGCTCTATCTCGACTACGGCAGAAAGGACGGAGAATGGGAGAGAAACTACAGAGGCGGAAGGGAAAACGTAGAGGCGGTTGCCTTTATACAAAAACTCAATACCAAGGTGTTTGAAAAACATCCCGACGTGCTTATGATAGCCGAAGAATCCACGTCTTGGCCTCATATGACCGACCCCGTGGCGTTCGGTGGACTTGGATTTAACTTCAAGTGGAATATGGGTTGGATGAACGATATCCTCGTTTACGCTAAAGCCGATCCCGTATACAGGGGAGGACTTCACGACAAGCTCACGTTCTCACTTACTTACGCGTTTGGCGAAAACTACGTACTGCCCATCTCTCACGACGAGGTTGTGCACGGCAAATGCTCGCTTATTAACAAGATGCCCGGACTTTACGATAATAAGTTTGCCGGCTTAAGAAATTTTTTGATGAACATGTACGCGCATCCCGGCAAAAAGCTTTTGTTTATGGGAACGGAGTTCGGTCAGTTTATCGAGTGGGATTACAAAAAGGAGCTTGACTGGTTGCTTTTAGAGTATCCGCATCATCAAAAAATGAAAGACTTTACCGCAGAGCTTAATCGTTTTTACAAAACACATTCGGCAATGTTCGCCATAGAACGCAGTTTTGACGGTTACGAGTGGTTGGTTGTCGACGATAAATCGCAGAACGTCAGCATATATTTAAGAAGAGATTACAAGGGCAACGAGGTTGTCGTTATTCTTAACTTCTCAAACATGGAATACAAAAATTACCGTTTCGGTGTGGATGAAGGTATTTATACCGAGGCGTTAGTCTCTACTGCTACAGACTGGAAAAAGAGCAGAAAAAGGTACGTGGCAAAGCCGATTCCGTCACATAAGAAGAATTTCAGCCTTACGCTGGATATTCCGCGCATGTCCGGAATTTATCTGACGCACAAGAACAAGCAAAGGGGGAACAAACAATGAAAAAGAAGAAATGTATCGCAATGTTGTTGGCAGGCGGTCAAGGCACCCGTCTTTATGCGCTCACCAGCAAAATAGCAAAGCCGGCGGTTTCGTTCGGAGCAAAATACCGTATTATCGATTTTCCGCTTTCAAACTGCACCAACTCAGGCATTGATACGGTAGGTGTGCTGACTCAGTACGAGCCTTTGGTGCTAAACGAGTATATAGGTAGCGGAAAGCCTTGGGACTTAGACCGTTCCAACGGCGGTGTTTACACGCTTGCGCCCTATCAGGCAAAGAGCGGAGCGCAGTGGTATAGCGGAACGGCAAACGCGATTTATCAGAATTTGCACTTTATCGAAAAGTACGATTGTGAAAACGTGATTATTTTAAGCGGAGATCATATCTACAAAATGGATTACTCTCTCATGCTTGACGAGCATATCCACAACAATGCGGACTGTACTATCGCGGTTATCGACGTAACGATGGAAGAAGCGACTCGTTTTGGAATTATGAGTTTTGACGAAACCAAGCGCATAACCGACTTTGAGGAAAAACCCAAAAAACCCAAGAGCAATCACGCGTCTATGGGCGTTTACATATTCAAAAAGGACGAACTCGTAGCTCAGCTTAAGCGCGACGAAGCAGATCCTAATTCTTCAAACGACTTTGGTAAGAACATTATACCCTATATGCTTGAAAATGGTAAGAGAATGTTTGCGTATTCGTTCTCGGGCTACTGGAAGGACGTTGGAACGGTAACTTCGCTGTGGGAAGCAAATATGGATCTTTTGGGTAACGATCCGGCAATCTCTCTCAACGCGCCCGAGATGAAGATATATTCGAGAAACGAACCGCTTCCTCCTGCTTACGTGGGCGAGAGCGCGTATATCAACAATTCGATATATACCGCAGGTTGCGAAATTTACGGAGAGGTTACGAACAGCGTTATTTCAGAGGACGTTTATATCGGCAAGAACAGTATCGTAAACAATAGCGTAATAATGAGAGGAACCAAGATCGGCGATAACGTAGTAATAAATTACGGAATGATCGACGAAAACGTAAAAATAGAAGACGGAGCGGTTATAGGAGACGAGAATTCGGACAAATATAATATTGCGCTCGTCGGAAGAAATCAAACTATAACAAAGAACAGCAAAATCAAAAGCGGAGAGGTGATAGAATCATTATGAAAACGGTAGGCATTATTTTCAGTAATATTCATGATAAAGAAATAAAGGAACTCACCTCGCACAGAACTTTGGCTTCCGTGCCTTATGCGTGCAGATACCGTCTTGTGGATTTCGCTCTTTCCAACATGACGAACTCTGATATCACCAAGGTGGGTATAATAACTAAGAGCAACTACCAATCCCTTATGGATCACGTGGGTTCGGGCAAAAGCTGGGATCTTTCCCGTAAAAACGGCGGAGTTATGATTCTTCCTCCCTTTGGAAACAGAGAATCAAAGGTGTACAATTCCCGTTTTGAAGCGCTTTCCAACGCAATAGGCTTTCTTAAAACCTGTACGGAAGATTACGTTGTTATGACTGACTGTGATAACGTGTGCAATATCGACTATCAGAAGGTAGTTGAGTATCACGTAGAAAAACACGCGGACATTACGGTAGTGTACCGCAAGAAATATCTTCCCAACGACGACGATAAGGTAAGAACTCAGTTTATTTTAGACGATGACGGAAGAGTTATCAAGACGGTTATCAGCAAAAAACACGACGTAGAGGTAAACAAGTTCTCCAATATCTTCGTTATTAACCGTCAGTTCCTTCTCAATATTTTAGAGAACGCAGAAGACTTGGAGTACACGAGTTTTTCTCGTGACGTAATGATAAAAGGCGTGGAGATGTATCGTATTTACGGATATGAGTTTAACGGATACTACGCAAGCATCGACAGTCTTGCAAACTACTACAAGCACAATATGGAGCTTTTGGTAAAGGAAAACAGAGATGCGCTCTTTAGGGAAGGAGGATCAATTTTTACTAACGTGCGCGACAGCGCCCCCTGTAGATTTGAAGACGGCGGAAGCGCAAAGAATTCGCTTATTGCCGACGGATGTATCATTGAGGGCGAGGTTATAAACTCTGTTCTGTTTAGAGGCGTTCACGTATCAAAAGGCGCTGTGGTAAAGGATTCTATACTTATGCAGAACGTGGAGGTTGGCGAGGGAACTCAGCTTAATTGCGTTATTGCAGACAAACAGGTTCAGGTTCTTAAGGGCAGATTGCTCAGCGGACATTCCACGCATCCTTACTTTATCACAAAGGATTCTATAGTTTAATTTAGCATATCACATAGTTTAAGGAGAATATATATGGCTGTAAAAAAGACAGAAACAAAAGAAAAAACAGCAAAAACGACTAAGACGACTACCAAGGCAAAGTCTACCGCAAAGAAGCCTACTGCAAAAAAGGCTACCGCAGTAAAGCCCGTAGTTGCCGTTGAGAAAAAGCACGTTCTTTACGTAGCTTCCGAGGCTTTCCCGTTTGCAGGAACGGGCGGACTTGGTGAAGTAATCGGATCGTTGCCCCGTTCTATCAATACTTCAAGCGATGTCGAAGCAAGAATTATTATTCCGCTTTATCAGAGCTTGTCGGCAGAAGACAGAGCAAAGCTGACCTTCATTACCAACATTACCGTTCCCGTTGCTTGGAGAAATCAGTACTGCGGACTCTTTAAGTACGAGCATTTGGGCGTAACGTATTACTTTATCGACAACGAGTATTACTTCAAGCGTAGCGGACTTTACGGATACGGCGACGACGGTGAGAGATTTGCGTTCTTTAGCAGAGCGGTGCTCGAGCTTATGCCTTACTTTGACTGGAGAGTAGACGTTCTTCACGCTCACGACTGGCAGTCTGCGCTCGTTCCCGTATACTACAAGCTTTACTATATGTACAAACAGGGTTACGAGAATATCAAGACGGTGTTTACCATTCACAACATCGAGTATCAGGGACAGTTCTCGCCCGCAATACTTGAAGACGTATTCGGAATTTCGTACAAAGAATATATGTCTATCGAGTTTAACGGATGCATCAACCTCATGAAGGGCGCAATCGATTATAGCGATTACGTAAGCACCGTTTCCCCCACGTATGCAGAACAGATCAAGACTGCAGAGTACGCTCACGGGCTTGAAGGAATACTTCTTAAGAACGCAGGCAAGCTTCGTGGAATACTAAACGGCGTAGACGTGGATACCTACAACCCCGAAACCAACAAGGCGTTGTTCGTAAACTATAACAAGGACAGCATCGGTAAAAAGGACGAGGGAAAAGTAGAGCTTCAGAAAATGCTTGGACTCCCCGTAAACAAGGACGTTCCCATTATTGCAATGATTACGCGACTTGCTTCTCACAAGGGTATTGATATCGTAAGACGAGCAATGAACGATATCCTCAAAAACGACGTTCAGTTTATCGTTTTGGGTACGGGCGAGATTGATCACGAAGAGTACTTCAAGTACATTCAGAACATCTATGACAACAAGGTACGCAGTATCATTTCGTTCAATAAAGATCTTGCGCACAAGATTTACGCAGGAGCGGATATCTTCCTTATGCCCTCAAAGAGCGAGCCTTGCGGACTTTCTCAAATGATGGCTTGCAGATACGGTACTATTCCCGTAGTAAGAAAGACGGGCGGACTTAAGGATTCTATCATCGATTGTGAAAACGGCGATACCGGTATCGGATTTGTGTTCGACAATTACAACAGCGACGAAATGCTTTGTGCAATCGAGCGTGCCGTAAATCTTTATAGGGATCACAAAACGAAGTGGAACGGTCTTGTAACCAGAGCAATCAGCACCGATTTTTCTTGGAACAAGAGCGCAGGCGTATATCTTGACTTTTACAGAGAGATTCTCGCCTAAGCGACGAGCTTAAAAGAAGTTTCATAAAAACAAAATCACTATCGACGTAGCTAATGATAAATTTTCATTGTGCTATAACGGTTTTGGGCAGCAAAAGAGCGAGCTTTCGCATGGTCTTTTGTTACGATACAACTAAATAAAAAACCGTAGTTTTTTCGTCTTTATCCAACGGGTTATGGAAGAAAGACGGGCGTGTGGCAGAAAACGCACGTAACCTAAAACACAACGAGGAGCGTTATGGATATAACTATAACAAAAATTCAGGAACTGATTGAAGACAAACTTACCAAGTATTTTGCGACGTCACACAAAAACGCAACGCCTATGCAAATGTACAAGGCGTCCGTTATCGTAATTCGTGACATCTTGCTTAAGAAAAAGCAGGTCAACAACGCGGAAATCGCTAAAAAGCAAAAAAAGCGCGTGTATTACCTTTGCATGGAATTCCTTATCGGAAGAAGCTTAAGAAACAACCTTTTCAACCTTGGAATCGAGAGTAAGTTCAGAAAGGCACTTAAGGGCTTTGGAACCGATCTTGACGAAATGTACGAGCTTGAGTCCGATGCGGGCTTGGGTAACGGAGGCTTGGGCAGACTTGCCGCATGCTTTATGGACGCGCTTGCTACCGAAAACTACCCCGCTATGGGATTTTCGCTCCGTTATGAGTACGGACTTTTCAAGCAAAAGATAGTAGACAATCAGCAGGTAGAACTTCCCGATTTGTGGCTTGACAGCGGAGAAGCTTGGATGATGCCAAGATCCGACAAGCACTTTACCGTAAAATTTGGCGGAAGAGTTATCGAGCATTGGGAAAGCGGAAAATTAAGAACAGAACACGTTGACGCTACGGTGGTAGAAGCAATCCCCTGCGACGTAATGACCAGCGGATATGACAGCAACGGTGTTTCCGTTCTCCGTTTGTGGAGAGCTACCACGCAAAATACTTTCGACATGAAGTCTTTCACTCAGGGCGACTACGTAACCGCAATGAGAGCGGAAAACGAAGCTCAGCTTATCACTAAAGTTTTGTATCCCTCCGACGATCACTTCGAGGGAAAACAGCTTCGTCTTACACAGCAGTACTTCCTTTGTAGCGCAAGCTTGCAGTCCATTTTCAAGGATCACTTAAAGGTGTACGGAACGCTTGATAATATTCACGAGAAAGTCGCTATTCACATCAACGACACACACCCTGCTCTTGCTATTCCCGAAATGATGCGTCTTTTGTTAGACGAGTACGGCTATGCTTGGGAAAGAGCTTGGTATATGACCGTCAATACTATTGCTTACACCAACCACACGGTTATGGCGGAAGCGTTAGAAAAATGGGGAGAGGATCTCGTTAAGACAAGACTTCCCCGTATATACAAGATTATCAAAGAAATTGACGCAAGATTTTGCGGAGAGCATACGGATTGCTACGATGACAAGATTGCAAGAATGTGCGTGCTTGGCAACGGTCAGGTAAGAATGGCTAACCTTTCGGTTATCGGTTCTCATTCTATCAACGGAGTATCCGCATTACATTCCGAAATTATTAAAGATAGCGTATTTAAGGATTTCCACGATATTCTTCCTCTTCGCTTTACAAACGTTACAAACGGTATTGCGCATAGAAGATGGCTTTGTCAGGCAAACCCGGCTCTTACCAAGTTCATCGATTCTCTTATCGGTGACGGCTACAAGAAGGACGCAAGTCAGCTTATCAAGCTTCTTGAGTTCGAAAATGACGCAAACGTACTTGAGAAAATCGGACAAATCAAGCAAGGCAACAAGGAAGATTTTGCAAAATACGTTAAAAAGACTATGGGCGTTACTCTTAACCCCAACTCCAGATTTGATACCCAGATTAAGCGTCTTCACGAGTATAAAAGACAGCTTCTTAACGTTCTTAAGATTATCGACCTTTACCTTGATATCAAGGAAAATCCCAACAAGGAAGTTACGCCTCAGACCTTTATCTTTGGAGCAAAGGCGGCAGGTGGATATTATCACGCAAAGCGCATAATCTGCCTTATCAACTGTCTTTCTCAAGAGATCAGAAGTCAAAAGAGCATCAAAGACAAACTCGACGTTTACTTTGTGGAAAACTACAACGTAACCAAGGCAGAGCACCTTATCCCGGCATCCGAGATCAGCGAACAAATCTCGCTTGCAGGAAAAGAGGCGAGCGGAACTTCCAACATGAAGTTCATGCTTAACGGTGCAATCACCTTAGGTACGGTAGACGGTGCAAACGTAGAAATTATGGAAAACGTTGGCGACGACAACATCTTCACGTTTGGTCTTAAGTCGCACGAGGTTGACCAGCAGTGGAAGCAAGGCTACAACGCGTCCGCATTGTACTCTTCTTCGCCCCGTCTTCGTAGAATTATCGACGCACTCAACGTCGGTTTTGCAGGTCAGTCTTTTGCCGATATCGCGTCCTATCTCGTAACGGGTTCTAACTTCGTAGCAGATCCCTATATGTGTCTTAAGGATTTTGGCGACTATATGCGCGCGTATACTGATATGGATAAGGCGTACGCAGACAAACAGCGTTGGAACAGGATGGCTCTTAACAATATTGCAAAGTCCGGAATTTTCGCATCCGACAGAAGTATTCGCGAGTATGCGGAGAATATTTGGCATTTAGAGCGCGTAGAAGAATAGCGGTGCAGCCCCCGCGGGCGATATTGTTATTCAGCTAAGGTAGTATTATAAGAGTGATGGGTGCAATTGCTTGTTTGTGGCTAATACGTCTTACATGGAAACATTTATTTCTCTAACTCGGTACGCAGGCGTACACCCATTATTGTTATTCAACAAATTTAACAATCAACTGCCATTAGTTTTTTATGTTGACAGTGGGTCTGCCCACCTCGCAATAAAGTCTTTTTGCAACGTGACGTTGCATCCAATTATTGTGCTTTAAGAAAGAGAGTAATTGAGTGTAGTTAGTTTCTTAACTTGCTGTACGGGCGATTCACGAATCGTCCACATATTGACCGTGGGTCTGCCCACCGTGACGTTGCATCCGAACTTTGTGCTTTAACAAAGAGAGTAATTAACTACCGTTAGTCCTTCATATTGGGAGTGCGCCTTCGCACTGTCATTGCGAGGAGCAGAGCGACGTGGCTCTCGTACTTCATATTGACCGTGGGTCTGCCCACCGCACCGTTTCATCCGATATGATGTGCTTTGAGTAAACGCTGGTAAATATTTATCGTCAGCTCTTCATATTGACCGTGGGTCTGCCCACCACAATCAATTGTCCTCATAAATTTCAAATTATCAAGTAAGTGGTTATAAATAAGTAAAGGTGGGTTTAATTTTGACCGTGGGTCTGCCCACCTTTCTTAACTAAATTTTTTACAACAAAACAATTATGAGAGAATTATTTTACAAACCGTACAGTCCCGAGTATAAATCGCCCGTGGGCGCAGTTACGGTAAACGAAAACTTTATAATAAAAATCCGCATAACCGAGCGCGACGATATCGAAAGCGTATACTTCGTTCTAAAAAAAGAGAACGAAGCGAAAATGTACTATCGCATGTATACGGAAAACGATTGTTATTGCGTTGATATGCCAATAACGAGCGTTGGATTATACTTCTATCATTTCGAGGTGCGTCAGTACGGCGGAGGATACTTTAATATTTTTGCATCCCCCGATCTTACCCCCGTCTATCATTACGGAGAGGATTGGCTGATGTTGGCACGCGAACGCGTTTACGAGCCGTCCGACACGTTAAAGGGCGGACTTATCTACCAAATCATGGTGGATAGATTTTGCGCTGTCGAGCCCAAGCGTACAAGAAACGACGTAGAATACCGTGACGATTGGTACGGTGTTCCGCACTATAAGCCCGACAAAAAGGGAATTGTGAGAAACAACGACTTTTTCGGCGGAAACCTGTCGGGAATAATAAGCAAGCTCGACTATCTTAAGAGCTTGGGAGTAACGTGCATCTATCTCAACCCCATTTTCAAGGCAAATTCCAACCATAAGTACGATACGGGCGACTATTCTACTGTTGATCCGGACTTTGGAACGGAAGAGGATCTTAAAAACCTCATAAAAAAAGCAAAAGGCAGAGGAATGAAGATTATGCTCGACGGCGTTTTTTCGCATACGGGCGACGACAGCTTATACTTCAATAAGTACGGTTCTTATCCCACGCTTGGCGCATACCAGAGCAAGGACAGTCCGTATTACAAGTGGTACACTTTCAAAAAGCATCCGTCCGACTACGAGTGCTGGTGGGGAATAAATATTCTTCCCAACGTTGTCGAAACGGAAGAAAGCTACAACGATTATATCAACGGCGAGAACGGAATTATTGCCAAGTATACAAAAATGGGTATTGGCGGATGGCGATTGGACGTAGCGGACGAGCTTCCCGACGTATTCCTGCAAAACCTTACCAAGCGCGTAAAGACCGTAAACCCAAAGGCAATCGTTTTGGGCGAGGTGTGGGAGGACGCAGTAACTAAGGTAGCGTACTCGGTGCGCCGTAAATATTTTTGGGGCAGAGAGCTTGACAGCGTAACTAATTACCCCTTCAAAGCTGATATTTTGGGTTTTATACAAAGCGGAGATGCACAGCGCCTTAACCGTACGGTTATCACGCTTGTCGATCATTATCCTAAGGAGTATACCGCGTCGCTTATGAATATGGTAGGCACTCACGATACGGTAAGAGCTCTTACCTCGCTTTCTACCGACAAAGTCCCCTCTTCTCGTGATGAAAGAGCAGAAAAGAAGATAACGGACAGAGATCAGGCTGTCAAAAAGCTCAAGCTTGCCGCGGTTTTACAGTATACGTTACCCGGTGTTCCGCTCATTTTTTACGGCGATGAAGCAGGGCTTGAAGGCTATGAAGATCCTTTCAACAGAAGGTGTTATCCGTGGGGTAAGGAAGATAAAGACCTTATCGGATTTTTCCGCACGTTGGGCAAGGTAAGACAGGATAATATATCCATTCTTGCCGACGGTATTTACGAACCTCTTCTTGCAGAAAACGGGTTGTATATCTACGAGCGTAAAACTGAAAACGGAACGCTTCAGGTTATTGCAAATGCGCAAAAAACCGAATACGTATTGGACAAAACCGTCCACGACGAAATTACAAACAGCAATGTTAATACGCTTTCTCCCTATAGCGCAATCATAATTAAATACTAAAAAATAAAAACGCTAAACCTGATAAAGATAGGTTTGGCGTTTTTTGTATAGTTAAAAATCAGAATAAAGATTTTTGCGATAAATTAATTAATAATTTTATTGTTATTTTAGCAAAATCTGTTGCAAAATAAATTAAAATAGTGTATAATCTTATAGGTTAGACAATTAAGTGTATAGGAGAAAATGATGAGCGAGTTCGTATTTAAACGTTACGAAATCAAATACATACTCACTCCCGAACAGTATAGGGCTGTTTTGGAGGATATTTCTCCGTATATGAAAATGGATAAGTATGGGGAAAGTACTATACAAAGTTTGTACTACGATACCCCCGACTACTTGCTTATACGTAGGTCGATTGACAAACCCGAATACAAGGAAAAGATAAGGGTGAGAAGCTACGGAATAGCAAAAGAAGACGACAAAGTGTATTTGGAGATTAAGAAAAAAGCGTTTGGAGTAGTGTTCAAGCGCAGAATTTCATTGCCTCACAAGGATGCTAAAGAGTTTTTTGACGGCGGTCTTAAGGATGACAAGGGGCAGATCGGAAAAGAGCTTGAGTACTGTCGCAAGTTTTATAAAAACCTACGCCCGTCAATGATGATTTTATACGACAGAACCGCATACTATCAGGACGGAACGGATCTTAGAATGACGTTTGACAGAAACGTAAGATACCGCGTGGACAGGCTTGATCTTTCAAGCGGTCTGGATGGAATACATCTTTTGGATAACGGGAAAATAATGTGGGAAGTAAAGTCGTCGGTTGACGCGTTTCCGTTATGGCTTGTCAAAATTTTGAGTAAGCACAAGCTGTACAAGGCGTCTTTTTCCAAGTACGGCACCGCTTATATGAGAGAAATATTAAAGAAAAATACCTTGGAGGTAGAGGAAAGTGTATAGTTTTTTTAACAGTGTTTTTCAGGTTTATGAAAACCGTGCGTGGGAGATTTTTGCAAGCGTAGGCGCTGCGCTTATTTGCGGATTTTTATTCTCGTGGATCGTATCGTTTAAGATAAAGTCCACAAAGAAGTTCTTCGTAGTAAGTGCGCTTCTTCCTTGTATCGTGTCAATAATTATAATCACAGTTAACGGACATTTGGGAACGATTGCAGGCGCAGCAGGCGTAGGACTTGCGGTAGCAGGCGCGTTCTCGCTCGTACGTTTCCGTTCCGCTCAGGGTAGTGCGGAAGAGATTGGAGCAATCTTTATTACCATGTCGGGCGGTTTTGCGTTCGGTATGGGATATATTGCATACGGCGTTATCTTTACCGCTTTGCTTACGGTTGCATTTTTTATCTACAGCCAGATCAATATTTGGGAACATAAGAAAAAGAAGGTTACGCGTCTTTTGAGAGTAACCATTCCGGAAGACCTCAATTACGTACATATGTTCGACGACTTGTGGGCAAAGTACACCTCGGAGTGCGAAACCGTAAAGGTAAAAACTACCAATATGGGAAGCATGTTCAAGATCACCTACCGCATTGTGCTTAACAACAAAGATGAGGAAAAAAGAACTTATCGACGAGATTCGTTGCAGAAACGGAAACCTCGAGGTAATGATCGAAGAAGATATTTTGGAAGTTCCCGTTCTTTAATATCAAAAAATACTTACAAGCAATAACAACGGACAAAATTAAAACTGCCCGTTGTTAATTGTCTTAAAAGCGTTAAAACACGTTCTGCTTTGCGTTGTACCTAAAAAATTGCATACGTAGCAGACAAAATCCAACACGCAAGTGAGGAGGAATTATGAAAAAGAAAAGAATTCTCAGTGCAATATTTGCAATGCTTATGACTGCATCGGTGGCAATTTCTCCGATTTTGGGTTGCACCCCTGCAAGTCCGCCGACAACCGAACCGCCCACACCCCCGACTCCCGTGGATATGCAAGGAGTATCTTTGAGCGGTGCAAAGGTGTATTACGACGGAAATAAACATTCACTCTCGGTAGAGGGCGCACCGGTGGGGGCAAGCATAACGTACACCTACAATGGAGAAAACGTGGACGGAGTTACGGAAGTGGGTGTTTACGTGGTCGTTGCGAGGATATCGGCAGAAGGCTATAAGGATAAAACTCTTACCGCAATGATTGAGATTGCCACGCTTTTGGAAATGAAAAGCCTTGTTTTGGAAGGAAAGACGGTAGAGTACAACGGAGCCAAACATTCACTTTCGGTTGCGGGTGCACCGAGTGGGGCAAGCATAACGTATACCTACAACGGCGAAAACGTGGACGGAGTAACGGAAGTGGGAACGTACGTGGTCGTTGCAAAGGTAACGGCTGAGGGGTATAAAGACAAAACTCTTACCGCAACGTTAGAAATAAAAAACGTCGAGCTTAAAGATTTTACAGGAGTAAATCTTGAAGAAAAGACCGTAGATTACGACGGAAACAAACATTCACTCTCGGTAGAAGGCGTACCAGTGGGGGCAACCGTAACGTACACCTACAACGGCGCAAACGTGGACGGAGTTACGGAAGTAGGAACGTACGTGGTTGTTGCAAGGATAACAGCGGATGGATACAAAGATAAGACGCTTACCGCAATGCTCGTTATTTCTCCTATCGAAAAAGATCCCGAGCTTGAAGAGATCACGGGAGTAACCCTTGACGGAAAGACCTTAGAGTACGACGGAGCCAAACATTCTTTGTTGGTTGTTGGCGCACCGGTGGGGGCAACCGTAACGTACACTTACAACGACTTAACCGTGGACGGCGTAACGGAAGTGGGAACGTACGTGGTTGTTGCAAAAATAACCGCAGACGGCTATTACGAAAAAACTCTTACCGCAACGTTGGTTATTACCGAGGTTCAGCTATTGGAGATGACGGGAATAACGTTTGACGGAAAAAGCGTTATTTACGACGGAAATAAACATTCGCTTTTGGTGGAAGGCGCACCGAGTGGCGCAAGCATAACGTATACCTACAACGGTGAAAGCGTAGAGTCTGTTTCAGCAATCGGTTCTTACGTTGTTACAGCCGTAATAAAGTTAGAGGGCTATAAGGACAAAACTGTTAGCGCAACTTTAGAGATTAAGGATCTTCTTACCATGACGGGCGTGGAGCTTGCAAGTAAAACGGTGGATTACGACGGAGAAGAACATTCTTTAGAGGTGGAAGGCGCACCCGGTGGCGCAGTCGTAACGTATACGTACAACGAAAAAGAAGTGTCGGGAGTTACTGATATAGGAAAGTATATCGTCGTTGCTAAAATTTCGGCAAAGAATTATAAAACTAAGACGCTTACTGCAACACTTACTATCCTTGGCGCACTGAGCTACGTTTCGTCAAGTGTTCCCAAAGCAACTGTACCTACTGTCAACACGGCAACGTCAACCCTTGCCAACGTACCATTGGAAGCGGATGCGTTCTCTGCAAAGGATTTGGAAACTTCTCACACACCCGTAAGTCCCGTTACGGTAACCCTTACCGCAAGTACTGCGTTTTCGAGCGGAGCAAATGCAACCGTGAGTGGCAGCGTCGTTACAATCAGCGCAGGCGGAACGTTTTACATAAAGGGAAGCGCGTCGGTTGAGTCCAAGGTTCAGATTGTTGTAAACGATACGGCAAAGGCTGAAAACGTGTTTATCGTTTTGCAAAACGTTAATCTTACAAACGACGGAAAAGCTCCTCTTTACGTAAAAAAGGCAAAGAAAGTATTCCTTATTTTGGAGGGGGAAAACACGCTTACGTCTACGGGTACTTTCCTCGAAACAGACGAGGACGGAGTGGACGGCACTGTATTTGCAAAGGATAATCTCACCATAAAGGGTACAGGTTCGCTTACCATAAACAGCGTAAAGAAGGGAATTGTTGCAAAAGACAATCTTCGCATAACGGGAGGAACGGTTGTAGTTAACTCCAAGGCTCGCTCGGTTGACGCGAACGATTGTTTCAGTATCAGCAATGCAAACGTAACTCTCAGTAGCGAAAATAACGACGGCGTTACCGTTGAAAATCTTGAAGATGTAACCAAGGGCTATTTCTTTATAAATAGCGGATCGCTTACAATAAACTCCAAAAAGGACGGAATACAAACGAGCGGAGCAGTGGAAATTGTGGGCGGAACGGTAAATATTACCGCAGGCGGTGGATATACCGTTGTTTCCGATCCCGCGCTTACGTCCGCAAAGGGAATTAAGTCAACGGGCGATATTTTGATAAAAGGCGGAAACGTGGTTATCGACGCAAGCGAGGATGCAATACACGGCTCTTCCTCTGTAGAATTTAACGGCGGTAGTTTGAGTCTTAGATCAAACAAGGACGCGGTGGATGTCGATAAGTCTATCACCGTAAACGGAGCAAGCATTACTTCGGTAAATTGTTTAGATGGTCTTAAGGGTGAATCCGTTACCGTAAAGAGCGGTAATATCAATATCAAGTCACTTCAAGACGGACTTAAAGCAATTGAAGAAGTCGGCGATGTAACCGCAGATACAACGACTCCTACAGAGGTTACCGACAGTCACGTATGCTTTATTAATATTACGGGCGGTACGGTAAAACTTGACGTTGAGGATAACGGTCTTGACAGTAAGGGTAATATTGCTGTCAGTGGCGGATCAGTTACCGTATTCGGTTCTAAAACGGGCGGAAAAGCTCTCAATTACAACGGTAAAGCAACTGTGTCGGGCGGAAAGCTTATTGCGTTTGGACTTAAAGAAAAAGCGGTAAACTTCAGCCATGCGTCCGTAGAAAACTATCTCATTTCATTAGACGTGCCGGCGCATGCAGGAGAAAAAGTAATAGTAAAAAAGGATAACGACGTATTGTTTGACGTCGCTCTTGCAAAAGAAACGACTTCCATAGTGCTTTCTTCTAATCTTAGCGCAGGTGAATACAGCATTTGTGTGGGAGTGTTTGAAGGAACGCTTATCGTTGCGTGATTTGTCATAACATAAGTTTATCTAAAAAACCACCGCTAAAGGAGTAATCCTTAAGCGGTGGTTTTGGTTTGTCATAAATCGTTTTTGTGTCAAAAATTCAGATACGTATGGCCGTTTTTACGGTTTTGATACCAAGCTTTTCTTCAAGCATATGTGACAAGTAATCAGCATCGTCCTTGCAGTCCGCGTGAGATATGTAAAGCTTTTTGTTCTCTCCTCTGAACTTTTCGACAGTTTTAGCAATTAATTTTATTGAGCGATGAACAGCTGTTTTTATGTTAAAATCAAAGTGCGAACGTCTACTTTTGTATAGAGTTTTAACAATATAGGGTATGAAAAATCTATAAGGACTTACGGCGATTTTAAGATTAATATCGCGGTGTAAAAAGTGCACCTAAAGCCGTATTATTTAGAATGTTGTGTTCTGTCTATTATTCCGTCCTGAATATCTGAGTTAAGGCGAACAAAATAATCTGAAAAGCCTGATACTCTTACTCTTAAGTTTTTGTAATCATCAGGCGTTTCCTTTGCCTTTATTAGGTCTTCTTTAGAAACGTAGGTTAGCTGAAAATGTACGCCACCCAAATTAAAATACGTTTCAAAAAGCGAAACAAGTTTGTCAAAATTATCATCGTTTCGTACAAGCTCTTCTTCAATCGTAACGTTGGTTACCGTGCTTCCACAGCATATCCCGTTGGGGTCTGCTTTTGCAATAGAGAGAAGATAAGACGTAAGTCCGTCCCTATCTCTACCCAAGGTTTGCTGAAGTCCAAAAGACACGCTGTCACCTTTCTTTCTACCATCGGGAGTGGCTTGCATATTAGCACCGTACCAAACGTGATGTTGATTGTATCCAAACAAGTCGCCGATAAGAATTGGATAGCCAAATAAGTTTTTCTTACCTTTTAAGAAGTGGTAAATGCTTGCGTAAAATCTTTGCGCAATCTCGTTAGAGCGAGGAGTATCGTTGCCGAAAAAATCACCCTTTTTCTTTATTTGAGCGCGCAGTTCTTCATGACCTTCCCAGTTGTTTTTAAGTGCTTCGATAAGGGTAGGCATAGGAACAATCTTTTCGTCGTATACAAACTGCTTTACGATAATAAGCGAGTCAATCGCGGTAGTTGCGCCCATAAGTATAGGTGAAGATACAACCGTATCGCTTGCGCCTTGCGTGGGGCTTAAGCCTTTTTCCACACAGCCCTTAAACAGTAGAGCAGACAGGTAGTTAAAGTCTTCCGCACGTTTTGAAATAAACTTTCTGTCATACGCAATAATAGTGGCAAGATCGCTCGTCATTTCCTGCTCGAAAATTTTGTAAAAATCGTCAAACGTTTTTGCTTTTTCTATATCGTTTGATTTTTTATGGAACAACGTTTCTATACACTTTGCGATATTGCCTTTTGTGGTAGCTCCCGCAGGGCCACCTGCAAAAGACGGTTCGTTACAACCAAGGGTTGTGTATTTTACAGCGTCTTCGTACCTAAACCCACAGTATTCGGTGTAGCACTTTATGCGCTTGTCGTCATTTTGGAAAGCAATGCGCTTGTTTGGGTCTTTGCGTTCTTTATCCATTACCCAATAAAAGTTTTCTCTTCCCGTCTTTTTAGTCCACCTAAAAGTTACTTGTGGAATCCAGGTGGGAAGATCTAAAAGCGATTCGATAATAAGCTTAGAAAATTCGCTAAATCCGTCTTCGCCGTTTTCTAAATATCCACCCACGCAAAAGTGTGATTCGCCACCGCGAGTAAAACGTTTATCGTTGTGCGGTGTTGCGATTTGCACCATAAGGAAAAGCTCTTGCAAATACGCGGTTGCCTCTTCTTTAGTGAGCGTGCCTTTTTCGATGTCTGCAAAGTAAAACGGAGCAAGATAGCGGTCAAGTGTGCCCAAACTGTCGGGGTCGGTAGCAAACCAAAAATATACGGTAAGCACTGCTTCATAAAAGTTTTGTGGCGGATTTTCGGGGATACGTTGCAGAGTTTTTGCTAACTTTTCGAGATTTTGTCTATATTCTTGCTCTTGTACCGTCTTTGCAAATTCGCTTGCTTTGTCAGAACAAATTCGCGACCAAGCAATAAGAGTTTCCCCCACTTTTTTAAGGGCAATAAGGTAGTCCTTTTTCTCGCCGTCAAACTTTTCAATAGATTCGTCAACTTCTTTCAGTATGCCGTTCAATCCGATAGAAAGCGCTTTAGTGTAGTCAGCCGTTGCGTGTTGCCACTCTAAAGTAACAAGATTATTAAGTGGCTGACAGTAAAATTCTCGGGAAATGGATTGCCATCCTTTGTGTCCTTTACGCCTAAACATATCTCCAACAACCGAGCCGTCGGTATTAAAAAATCCCGTCATAAGAGAGTATTTGCTAATTATCGGTTTTTGATTTAGTATATATTCACAAAGTTGTTTGCTTTCCTTTTCAAACTTGGGTAAAAATACGTCTTCTCTATCAAACTCGGTAGGGTTTGGATGAGCGTAGTTTTCGCCGTTTAGCGTAAGCTCTAATAAATGTTTAATTCTATCGTTCATAGTGTTTCTCCTAAAATAATTACGATTCTATTGTCGCAATATCATTTTATCATATTGTATGCGCTTATTCAATGCGAAAAAGATTGTATTTGTAATTTTAGACACAAAAAAACAACAAACCAATTGACTTTTTTACTTAGGACTGCTACAATAAATAAAAAGGAGAAGGTATGATTGAAGATTTTGTAATAACTCAAATAACTCGCGTTGTTTACGTTGACAAAAACGAATACCCCGAAAAAGTAACTAGGTTCAGAGCGAAAGAGCTTACGACTAACGAGTTGATTTTCCATTATTCAGGCAAAGCAACCGTGTATTTTAACGGACAGGTCTTGCAAACGAGTGAGAACACCGTTCGCTTTTTACCCAAGGGCGAGTGTAGAGAATATATAGTAGATAGAGAAGAGAGTGGCGATTGTATTCTTATTTGCTTTAACGCGGATAGAGAAGTGGGAAGCATTGCCGAAACTGTGTTTGTAAAAAACGAGAAAGTAGGCGTGCTTTTTAAGAAGTTGTTCCTAAAGTGGGTGCAAAAGGACGAGCAGTATTATTTCGAGTGTTTATCCCTTCTTTACAAGATTTTTGCCGAGCTTAGAAAAACGCAGTACGTGTCGTATGCTCAGTACGAAAAAATCAAGCCTGCGATAGATTATATCCATGCAAACTTCCTCTCTTCAGAACGTATTAGCGCGGAAAAATTGAGTGAACTTTGTGGCGTTAGTTATTCGTACGTAAAAAAACTCTTTATGCAAAAATTCAAAGTTTCGCCTAAACGTTACGTAATCTCGCTAAAAATGAACTACGCAAGCGAGCTTATCAAGTACGGCGAGTATTCTATTTCTAAGGTAGCCGAAATGTGTGGGTATACGGATATCTACGCCTTTTCGCATCAGTTTAAGTCAGAGTTTGGACAATCCCCTACCGACTTTGCAAAAAATTACGTTTCGTCAAAATAGGGTGGGCTGTTATGATATAAGTTTTGTACAGTCGATTCACGTTATGGTTTTAGTATACAAACATGCGGTTTGGCTGTTATGATATAAGTTTTGTACGGGCGATTCACGAATCGCCCCATCAACTACGACAATAAAACTTAAATTATAAGCAACGAGTTAAATTATTTTTTATCGTGCGAAAACTTGCCAAGAGCGTATCGGTTGTGGTATACTAACCGATAGAGAGGAGAATAATTATGGAAATATTGCAAGTCTTTCTAACTTCGCTTATCAGGGTCGGTCTGCTCGTTGCAATGGCAGTGCCGGGCTTTGTTTTGAAAAAGCTGAAGAAGTTGCCCGAAAATTCAATAGCAGTCATAAGCGCGCTTATCATTTATATATCTCAGCCCATGCTTTCATTGTATTCGTTCATAGAGGCGTCGTTTAGCAGTAGGCTTTTGCTAAATATGGGTATAGCATTCGTGCTTGCCATAGTGTTTAACTTGGGAACTTTACTGCTTGCAAAAGTAATATTTCTCAAAGATAAAGACGTGGAAGCAGGCAAGGTTTGCACTATCGGTTCTGCGCTTTCCAACTGCGGATTTATGGGAATCCCCGTAATCAAGGTTTTGTTCGACGATCCGCAAATCACTATATATGCTATTATATACATGGTAGTGTTCAATATCGTGCTCTGGACGCTTGGAGTGTACGTAATAACGGGCGATAAAAAGTACGTATCCGTAAAAAAAGCATTCCTCAATCTGCCCACAATAGTGCTTGTAATCGCGCTTCCGATATTCTTCCTTAACTTAAACCTCACCGCTTCTGCAAATCCTGCAATACAGGCAATAATGCAGTTTTGCGATTATTTTAACAACTTTAACGCGCCTCTTCCTATGCTTATTATGGGAATACGCCTTGCCGATGTAAAATTTAAGGAAATATTCAACAGTGGTAGAGTGTACTTGGTGTCGGCGTTAAAATTGCTTATCTTCCCCGTTATTGCGCTTCTTTTAATGTGGATAATAAGCATAATTCCGGCGTTTAGCATTGATGCAAAAATGGTTACGAGTATTCTTATCTGCGTGGCAATGCCAACGGCTACCATGACAATGACTTTTGCCGAGGTGTTTAACGGAGATAAGTATACCGCAGTAAAAATAACGCTTCAGACAACGCTGTTTAGTATAGTTACGATACCGCTTTTCGTAACCGTGCTTTCACTTCTCGGGTTTGTGGCTTTGTAACGAAAAGTTGCATACGTATGCTGTATTATGCGACAAAACGTAGTTTTTTTGTGTAGGTTTTGCCCATAAAAAACGCAAAATATAAGCATATAAACGGATGATATTTCCGCATTTTTTCATAAATGATAACAATAAAAAAGCTTCCTTTTGCTGTTGGAGTGTCCAAAGCGAGAGGAAATTTTTTATATTATTCGACATGGTTTTTATGAATTTCATACTAAAAAAGACTTGATTTTATTTTATTATTATGTTATATTATAAATACTGCGCTAAGCGGGGAGCTAGCGGTGCCCTCTTCTTACAATCCGCTACAGTAAGGCTGAATGCCGTTCTCGGCATTTTGTATGATATGCAGTTATCACTAAGTGATGTTGATCCCGGGGTCTTGTGCAACGTTGCACTATGAACCGTGTCAGGATGTGATGTAGCAGCACTAAGTAGACCGTAACGTGTGCCACAGGGTAGCTTCGGTGGAGTTAACTGGTGGGGAGGCGGTATTGTACAAAGTGACAAAAACGGATGCGCAGTTTTTTTGAAGTAAAGCTTTGAGAGAAGGACAAAGGAATGGACTTCTCTCAAAATTACTATAAACGGAAAAATTTACTACGAAGAGAAAGGAGTAAAACATGTACGAGAAAATTGATTCGAACCTTGATTTTGTTCAAAGAGAAGCTCAGATTCTTCAGTTTTGGAAGGATAACAAAATCGTTGACAAGGTAGAAGAAAAAACCAAAGACGACACCGAATTTACGTTCTATGACGGCCCACCCACAGCAAACGGTAAGCCTCATATCGGACACATTCTTACTAGGGTAATTAAGGATATTATTCCTCGTTACAAGAGTATGAAAGGCTACCACGCTTCCAGAAAAGCCGGTTGGGATACGCACGGTCTTCCCGTAGAGCTCGAAGTAGAAAAAGTTCTCGGTATGGACGGAAAGCAGGATATCGAAAAGTACGGCATAGAGCCCTTTATCAAAAAGTGCAAGGAAAGCGTTTGGAAGTATAAGGGCGAATGGGAAAAAATGTCGGACAGAGTGGGATATTGGGCGGATATGGAAAATCCGTATATCACCTACGAAGACAATTATATCGAGTCGGAGTGGTGGGCGCTTAAGACCATCTACGAAAAGGGCTTGCTTTACAAGGGACACAAAATCGTGCCATACTGTCCTCGTTGCGGAACTGCGCTTTCTTCCCACGAAGTAGCGCAAGGCTATAAGGACGTAGAAGAGCGTTCTGCAGTTGCAGCGTTCAAGCTTGTTGATAGCGACGCTTACGTTCTTGCTTGGACAACCACGCCTTGGACACTTCCCAGCAACATTGCGCTCTGCTTCCACCCCGAGCATGAATACGCGGTATTTACCGCAAAAGGCTCGACTTTCGTAATGGCGAAAGCCCTTATCGAGAGATATTTTGACGAATACGAAATCAAGGAAGTTAAGAAAGGTAAAGAGTTTGAAGGAATGCACTACGAACCGCTTTACACTTTTGACGACGTTAAGGGCGACGGTTACAGAATCGTTACCGACGAGTACGTAACCTTAGAAGACGGTACCGGTGTAGTTCACAACGCGCCTGCGTTCGGTGACGACGATAACAGAGTTTGCACCAAGTACGGTCTTCCCTTTATCCAAAAGCTTGACGATAGAGGAATGATGTGCGGAGGAACGCATTTTGACGGAGTTTTCTGTAAGCAGGCTGATAAAATGATTATCGACGATTTGAAAAAGCGCGGTCTTTTGCTCAAAGCTCCCATGTATGCGCACTCTTATCCGTTCTGCTGGAGATGCGATACGCCCCTTCTTTACTATGCGCGTTCCACTTGGTTTATCAAGATGACCGCAGTAAAAGACAAGCTTTTGAAGAATAACGATTCTATCAACTGGATTCCTGCAAATATCAAAAACGGTAGAATGGGAAACTTCCTCGAAAACGTTATCGACTGGGGACTTTCTCGTGAAAGATATTGGGGTACGCCCCTTCCCGTATGGGTATGTCAAGACTGTGGCAAGATCCACGTAATCGGATCTAAGGCGGAACTTAAGGAAAAAGGCGGAATCGAGGGAGATATCGAACTTCATAAGCCTTACGTTGACGCTATCACCTTTAAGTGCGACGAGTGTGGCGGAACAATGAAGAGAACTCCCGAAGTTATCGACTGTTGGTTCGACTCCGGTTCTATGCCTTTCGCTCAGCTTCATTATCCCTTCGAGAACAAAGAGCTTTTCGAAAAAACCTATCCTGCGGAGTTTATCAGTGAAGCTATTGACCAAACTCGTGGCTGGTTCTATACGCTTATTGCAATTTCTACCCTTCTTTTCGATAGAGCGCCGTTTAAGAACTGTATAGTTTTAGGACACGTAAACGACAAGAACGGTATAAAAATGAGTAAGCATAAGGGTAACGTTGTAGATCCTTGGAGCGTGCTTGATAAGCAGGGCGCAGACGCGGTCAGATGGTATTTCTATACAGGTTCTAATCCTTGGCTTCCCTCAAGATTTTATAACGAAGCGGTATCCGAAGCACAGCGTAAGTTCTTAGGTACGCTTTGGAACACTTATTCGTTCTATATTCTCTATGCAGACATCGACGAGTTTGATCCCAGCAAGTACGAGCTTGATAAGTGCGCACTCACACTTATGGACAAGTGGGTGCTTTCCGAACTCAATTCGCTTGTATCTTACGTAGACGAATGTCTTGCTTCTTACAAGATTACCGAGTCCGCTCGTGCAATCAGCGACTTTACGGACAAGCTTTCTAACTGGTACGTAAGAAGATGTCGTGACAGATTCTGGGGTAGCGGAATGGGAGAAGACAAGGTAGCGGCGTTTATGACGCTCTACACCGTGCTCGAAACTCTCGTTCGTCTTTCTGCTCCTTATACTCCCTTTATTGCAGAGAGTATCTATCAGAACATTGTAAGAGTACCCTTCAAAAACGCGGAAGAGTCCGTTCACCTTACTTCTTTCCCTGTTGCAAACGACAAGTATATCGACAAGAAGCTCGAAAAAGATATGGACGCTATTATCAATATTGCAGTGCTTGGACGTGCCGCAAGAAACAGCGAGAATATCAAGAATCGTCAGCCCCTTAACGGTATTCTTATTGCAGGCGTAGAAGATAAGATTTCCGACGAGCTTATCGAAGTTATTTCCGACGAGCTTAACGTAAAGAAGGCAGAACAGGTTGACAAGGCGAGTGGATTCGTATCGTACGAGGTTAAACCGCAGCTTAAGACCTTAGGACCTAAGTACGGCAAGCTTTTGGGCGCTATCAGAAACGAACTTGCTACAAATCCCGACGCTGTAGTTTCTGCGGTTGAAAACGGAAATTATGAGTTTGAAGTAAACGGTACTTTGATTTCTCTTGCAAAAGACGACGTGCTTATTTCCGCAAAGAAGAAAGAAGGCTATGTAGCGCAAGAAAATAACGGCGTAACCGTAATTTTGGACACCACCATCACTCCCGAGCTTATCAAAGAGGGATATATGCGTGAGTTTGTGTCCAAGGTTCAGCAAATGAGAAAGGACTCCGACTTCAACGTTGTAGACCACGTAAAAGTAACCGTTGAATGTGACGAAGAGCTCGCTCTTGCGATAAAGGATTTTGAAGACAGAATCAAGTCTGACGTTCTTGCAGACGCAATTGTATTTGCAAGCGACGAAAATGCAAAAGAGTGGGACGTTAATGGCAAAATCGTAAAGATTGCGGTGGCAAAATTATGATAGCTGACAAGTGGCAGGATTTTGAAGTTATTGCCACGGGTAACGGCGAAAAGTTAGAGAGGTGGGGCGACGTATATTTACTTCGTCCCGACCCTCAGGTTATTTGGCAACCGCCCTTCGATTTGTCCTCGTACAAGGGGCTTAACGCGCATTATTACCGCGACAGCGAAGGTGGTGGAAGATGGCGCACGAAAAAGCCGTTCAAGGACGAGTGGGTAGTGTCTTACGGTGAGCTGAAGTTTCTGGTAAAACCTATGGGCTTTAAGCACACGGGACTTTTCCCCGAGCAGGCAATAAACTGGGATATTTGTTCAAAAATCATCAAAAACGAAAAGAAAGAAGTAAAGGTTCTCAATCTTTTCGGGTATACGGGCGGAGCTACGGTAGCTTGCGCAAAGGCAGGCGCGTTCGTGACTCACGTGGACGCGGCAAAGGGCATGGTGGACAGATGTAAGCAAAACGCTAATCTTTCTCAAATCCCTACCGACCGTATAAGGTATATAGTAGACGATTGTAAAAAGTTCATTTTGCGAGAGATAAAGCGCGGAAAGAAGTACAACGCCGTTATTATGGATCCCCCCTCTTACGGCAGAGGTCCAAACGGCGAGGTGTGGAAGATAGAGGATAGCTTGTACGATTTAATAGAGCTTGTAAAACAAGTTTTGGAAGAGCCGGTATTCTTCCTCATCAACTCCTACACAACAGGACTTCAGCCCACGGTTATAAGCAATCTTCTCTCTATCGCAATGTCGGACTATGACGGTAAAACCACTTCTTACGAAGTATGTCTGCCCATATCGGACAAGAGCAAAGGCGAGCTTTTGTTGCCTTGCGGATGTTCGGGCTTGTGGCAAAAAAATTTCAAAGGATAAAGCCTTATGGAAAATAAATTAGACGTATTATACGAAGACAATCACCTTATCGTGGTAGTAAAACCGCAAAACGTTCCCACTCAGGGCGACAGTAGCGGAGATACGAGCTTGCTCGATATGGTAAAGGAATATATTAAAGTAAAGGAAAACAAGCCCGGCGAAGCTTTTGTGGGACTTGTTCACAGACTGGACAGACCTACGGGCGGAGTTATGGTTTTTGCAAAGACCAGTAAGTGCGCAAAACGTCTTTCGGAGCAACTTATGGACGGAAGCTTCGAAAAGAGCTATTTTGCAGTTACCGTATCCACACCCCGTGAAAGACAGGGTAGAATAGAAAGCTGGCTTGTAAAAGATACCGTAAATAATATGGTAAAGGTTGCGCCTGCCGCTGTTGAGGGTGCTAAAAAGGCGATACTTGACTATAAGGTGCTTGAGGATAACGCAAAGGTTGCGCTTGTGGACGTAAAGCTTATTACGGGTAGAAGTCATCAGGCGCGCGTTCAGCTAAAGTCTTTGGGAACGCCAATATTCGGCGACGCTAAGTACGGTGGCGACACGCTTGCAAAAGGACACAACCTCGCGCTTTGGGCGTACAGCTTGCGTTTTTATCATCCCATTACAAAGGATCCGTTCGTTTTCAAGGTTAGTCCTCCTCAGGAAAAAACACCTTGGAACTGTTTCCCTCTTGACAAATACGTTAATATCGTAAAACCCAACTAAATTAAAAAAAATTAATGGATCTGTCGTATTTTGATGTGTACGTATGCAGAAAATTGCGACGCATCCCTCAAAAAAAATATAAAAGGAGATATACAAAAATGATTATCGATGTAGCAGTTGAAAATCTTATTCAATACGCAAAAAGTCATTTGCTTTTGGATGATTTGGACGAAATGTACGTTCGTAACTCGGTTTTAGACCTTCTCAAGGTTGATTCTTACACTCAGTACGAAATCGACGAGGACGCAATCGACGAGATGACTTGTCCCGACGAGATTATCGCCCCCCTCGTTTCTTACGCGCTTTCTAACGGCGTAATTAAAGAAGGCGAAGAGGATTACTTTGCAACTAAGCTTATGGGACTTGTTTCCTTAAAGCCCAGCGAGGTTGTGGATATGTTCGACGATCTTCACGACCATTCCCCTGCAAAAGCTTTCGAGTGGCTTCACGACTATTCGATAAAGAACGATTATATCAAGCTTACCGCTATCAGCAAGAATAAGCACTGGGAAGCAAAGTCCACAAAAGGCAAGCTTGAAATTACCATCAATCTTTCCAAGCCCGAAAAGAGCAATAAGGATACAGCTAAGCTCGTAGGACAAAAGGCAAGCACCTATCCTGCTTGTGCTATTTGTAAGGAAAACGTAGGCTTTGCAGGTCACGGCACGTTGCGTCAGAACTTGCGTTATATTCCCCTTACTTTGGGTGGCGAAGAGTGGTTCTGGCAGTTCTCGCCTTACGCATACTTCAATCAGCACGGTATCGCAATCAATGCAGAGCATACTCCCATGAAGGTTATTCCTGCAACAGTAAGAAAGCTCCTCGATTTCGTTGATTACGCGCCACAGTACTTTATCGGTTGTAACGCAGCCCTTCCCATCGTTGGCGGATCTATTCTTACTCACGATCATTTTCAGGGCGGTCTTAAAACCCTTCCCATGCACAAAGCTCCCTCGCTTGCGCGTTATAAGTCCACTGACGAAGAATTTAAGTACGTTGATACCGCAATCGTAGATTGGTACAACAGCGTTATCCGTCTTGTTTCTTCCAATAAAGAACTTCTCGTTGCATACGCAGGTAAGATTATCGACGGATGGAAAGAGTATAGCGACGAAAGCGTAGAGATTATCGCAAAGGACGAAAACGGTCAGCATAATACCCTTACTCCTATCGCCAGAAAAGCACCCGACGGAAGATATATCGTGGAACTTATTCTTCGTAACAATCTTACAAGTGAAAAGTACCCCGACGGTGTATATCACGTTCATCCCGAATATCAGAACATCAAGAGCGAGAGTATCGGTCTTATCGAGGCAATGGGTATGTTCATTCTTCCCGGACGTCTTGACAGACAGCTTAAAGAGGTAGAAAGCTATCTTAAGGGCGAAAAAGATTTCAAGGAAAAAGAGCTTGCTCCCGATATGAAGATCCACGCAAAAATGATTAAAAAGCTTATCAAAGAGCACGGCACCGCTTGCTCCGACGTAGAAGCAGCTCTTGCTATTAAGGAAGAAATCAACGACGTTTGCGAGCATATCCTCGATAATACCGCAGTATTCAAAAAGGACGCACAAGGCGTAGAAGCATTCGACAGATTCCTCGCTTCCGTTGGCATCGTAAAAGCGTAGTAAGACCTAAAAACTCACATACGTTATAACAAAAACGGTAAAAACCAACAAAATAAACAAAAAAACGGACTTAAAGCAATTTAGCCTTAAGCCCGTTTTTGCGTTTTTCATTAGCAAGTTGTTAAATCATAAAAATGACTAAGTATTTCTTTCTGTTTTTCTTCGGGTAAAATAGCTGCTAATCCACTGCCATACCATTGAATGTCATCATCAAAACCTAATAATATTGATTTAAACCAACCAACAGATTTTTGTCCATATTTAAAATGAATAACGGCATTTCCACCCAAAGCAATCGTTTTTTTCACTAGTTGATCTTTTACGTAGTCAATCGTTTGATTTTGAGAGTTATAAGCGAATAAATTTTTATATTTAATTTTACCTAAAATTTTTGCTAAAGGTTCAAATCCTTCAATAAAAATGATATTTTTATATATTGAAATATGTGCCATTATTATCTCTCTCCAACAGAATAATTGCTTCTTCTCTTTTCGTACTGAAAAAGCCAGGAATTTCTGCAGAAAAAGCAGCTTTTACAACCCATCCTTGTTTTGCATAAGAATTTATTGCTGATTCTAAACGTTCGGGATCAAATTTACCTGAAAACCATTTGTCTTTTTGTGTTAATACCTTGTATTCTTTCATAATTTTAGCTCCTTTGTTATATTGATTAACAAATCTAATCATTATTTAATTATATGACTAATAAATCTAATATGTCAAGTATTTTGATTAAGTTTCTTGTATACTTTAGATAATAAACTGATAAAATTGGAGTAGTTATGATTAGATTATTTGAACTCAGAACAGAGAAAGAACTTTCACAGCGTGAAATGGCAAAGGTTTTTAACGTAAGTCAGGGCACGTATAATAATTGGGAGAACGGAAAAACTCAGCCGTCAATAGAACAGCTGATAGCAATATCCAAATATTTTCAGGTAAGCATAGATTATCTTGTTGATAACGACAATCAAGACTATTCTTTCAGACAAAACTCACCCGATGAAGATAAATTTCTTTCTTTATACAGCAACGCAAACACCGAAATTAAAAATGCAGTTCTATCAATACTTGAGGCAACGCAAACAAAATAAACAAAAAAACGGACTTGGCTTTCAAGTCCGTTTTTTATATAAACCGTATTTGACAATAAAATACTTTTTGATTATTATTTCGCAAAAAAAGAGGTGGAATTGCAACTATTTTCCTTCGTTTAAGAAGTAATGCTGAAGAGCGATTATGGTTTTACCATCGTGGATTTCGCCACGCGTCAGCATCGCCTTAACCTCGTCCTTTCCAATCCAAACAACGTCAAGAAATTCGCCTTGATCGAGATGGGCGGATGCATGCTTGCCGTTTTGGGCAAGGTAAATATAAATTTTTTCGTTGGTATAACCGGGAGTGGGGTAAAGTGTAAAAATATGCTGTAAATTTTCGCATTTAATTCCCGTTTCTTCCTCAAGTTCCCTTTGTGCCGAAAATTTAGGATATTCCCCTTTTTCAATTTTTCCGGCAGGGATTTCCAAAACCGTTTCTCCGTAAGCGTAGCGGTATTGTTTAACAAAAGCGAACGAACCGTTTTCTTCGTACAACACGCATGCCGCGCCGTTGTGCTCAACAAATTCGCGCTTACTCTTTTCTCCGTTTGTAAGCTCAATATCGTCTACGCGCAGGGATATGATTTTGCCTTTATATATATAATTTTTCGATACGGTTTTTTCTTCGTAAGCCATTATTTGCTCCTTGATTATAGAATATGTTTTATTTTTTATTGTTTGTATTTTGTAAGCCACGTTCCCTTAATAAATCTCGGCACGAAAATTATTGCTCTAAACACCCAGTCTGCCACCATTGCAATCCATACCGAGTACACGCCAAGATTGAAAACGTAATGAATAACGTAGCTTCCTGCAACTCTAAATATCCACATGGAAAGGATAGAAATAATCATAGTAAACTTAACGTCGCTTGCAGCTCTAAATGCCGAAGGAATAGTGAAGGATAGTGGCCAAACAATACAAGCAGAAATACAATTAAAGAATATTACGTTTTTACAGATAATGCTTGCTTGTGGCGAAAGGTTATAAATGCTCGAAAAAAGATCGACGGTTGATGCAAAAATTATGGACAAAATGATATAGGCTATATAAACCATCAGCGTTATGCGTTTGGTGTATTGCTTTGCTTGATCTTTTTCGCCTGCGCCTACACAAATTCCTACCACGGTAGTAAGTCCAGTGTTTATTGCAGTTCCCGTTGTAAAATGAAAGCCTGACAGCGTTTGCGCAACGGCGTTTGCAGCTATACTTGCCGTTCCAAATCCCGAAACAAGGCTGGAAACAAGTAGTTTTCCCAAGTGGAAGAATGAGTTTTCCAAGCCGTTTGGGATACCGATACCACAAACTTTTTTAATTAGGTCTTTGTTAAACTTATACTTAAACAAATTTTCAATGTAAATCTCATTATTCTTTTTTCTGCAAACAAGGATAAGAGCAACAATGGCAGTAACTATTCGTGAAAATAGCGTTGCAATTCCTGCGCCAAGCACACCCATTTTGAATACGTAAATAAGAATAGCGTTGCCTACAATGTTGATACCGTTTGAAACAATGGATAACAAAAGCGTAATGCCCGTTTTTTTCTGTGCCCTGAAAATAGCGTTTGTAGCTCCTGTAATTGCAATAAACGGATAGCTTATTCCGGTAAGCAGAAAATATATTTTAGCGTTTTCCATAACGTCAGCTTCTACTTTTCCAAAAACAAGGTTAAGAAGTGGAGCTTGCAGGCATACGACCAGAATTCCTATAACGAGAGCAACCATAACGGTTATGTAAATTATTTGCTTTGCCGCCTCGTTAGCGGTTGTAGTATCCTTTTTGCCTAAAAGCTGAGATAAAACTATTGCGCCACCAGACGAGAGCGAAAAGAACAGTACGGTAAGAAAGACGTTAACGGAATCTACCAGCGAAACCCCCGATACTGCAGCCTCACCTTCCGATGATACCATAATAGAGTCGAACATTCCCACCGTTATGGCGAGGAGCTGTTCGAGTATTATCGGAATAATGATTTTAAGTATGTCCTTTGTTGTAAATCGCAAGAGCGTTTCTCCTAAGTTTTATGTTTTTATTATTCTATAATAATATATTCCGTTTGTCAATTGAATAACAAAAAAATATCTGCGTAAGATTTTCACTTGTTGACCGACGCAAACGGAGTGAAGTGTTCCTTAGATATGGAGCGAAGTGTTCCTTAGATATATTGTTTATTAAAGTAAAAGCTAATAGTTTATTAGTTATGATGTAGGGGCGATTCACGAATCGCCCAAATAAATATACAGCCAATATAGTTCACTTTAATAATTGTTTTCTCCCCACAACGTCATTGCGAGCTTTTAGAGAAGTAATCTCAAAACAATCATACAAAAAAGCGTAGCAACTAAGCCACGCTTTTTGTTATTTTGAATTTTCAATTAATACGCTCTACCGAAGTATATCTTCTTGTTTGCACACTTACCGCAAACACAGCATTTATCGCCAACGGGTGTCTGGTCGAAGGGCATATTACGCGTAGTAACCTGCATTTCTTCCTTCAAAAGATCCTCGCACGCTCTGTCACCGCACCACATACCGAGAGCGAAGTTGCCCGTATCAACGGCTTCCTTAATCTCTTCCTTGGTAGAAACTGTTTTTACGTGAGAGTTGTTGAAAGCAAGCGCCTTGTTGTACATATTCTCGTTAATATCAGCAAAAAGCTTGGGAAGCTCGGTTACGAGATCTTCGATGGGCATAGTGAACTTTTCGCCTACTTTATCACGGCGAGAGTAGGTAACGACGCCGTTTTCGATATCTCTGGGTCCAAGCTCGATACGAACGGGAACACCCTTCATTTCGTACTCGTTAAACTTCCAACCGGGAGTCTGGTTGGACGCGTCAAGCTTAACTCTTATACCTGCCTTTGCAAGTGCGGATTTAACCTCTTCAGCCTTTTCTACAACGCCGGGCTTGTGCATAGCGATGGGGATAATAACTGCCTGAATGGGAGCAACGTAGGGAGGTAAGCAAAGACCTCTTTGGTCACCGTGGGTCATAATAAGCGCGCCGATAAGACGGGTGGAAACACCCCAGGACGTCTGGTAAGGCGACTTTTGAACACCGTCGCTGTCAAGGTACTTAATGTTGAAAGCTTCGGAGAAGTTCGTTCCAAAGAAGTGAGTAGTACCTGCCTGCAAGCTCTTTCCGTCCTGCATCATAGCTTCCATAGAATACGTTTCTCTTGCGCCTGCAAACTTTTCCTTATCCGATTTTCTGCCGGTAAAAACGGGAATAGCAAGGATATTTTTAGCAAACTCTTCATAAACGCCAAGCATCTTAAGAGTTTCTTCTCTTGCCTCTTCCTCGGTGCGGTGAAGCGTATGACCTTCCTGCCACAAAAACTCTGAGGTGCGAAGGAAAGGACGAGTGGTCTTTTCCCATCTTACAACGTTAGCCCACTGATTGATAAGAACGGGCAAGTCACGGTAGGACTGAACCCACTTTGAGTACATATCGCAAATAATGGTTTCGGAAGTGGGGCGAACTACAAGCTTTTCAGGAAGCTCGTTATCTCCAACGTGTGTAACAAGCGCAACCTCGGGTGCAAAACCTTCTACGTGTTCAGCCTCTTTTACAAGATAAGAATAGGGGATGAACATGGGGAAGTATGCGTTCTCGTGCCCGGTTTCCTTAAATCTTTTATCAAGCTCTTTCTGAATGTTTTCCCAAATGCCGTAGCCGTAAGGGCGGATAACCATCGTGCCTTTTACGGGACCGTAGTCAACAAGCTGAGTCTTAAGCACTACGTCGGTGTACCATTGGGGAAAGTTCTCGTGAATGTCGGCAATATCTTTGACGAATTCTTTTTCCTTAGCCATAAAATCTCCTTTTTTACCTTAAAAGGTAAACGCAAAATTATTTTCCTTAGCATTATATATGATTTTTCGGTATTTGTCAACCTTATATCTTACATATTCTATTGTATTACTAATTATGACCACTCAATTCCAAATTTCTTTGTCGGTATTGAGTGGGCGTGCAACCAATCATTTTTTTAAAAGCGTTGCAAAAATAGAAAACGTTATCATATCCGCACTTTTCAGAGATGGCTGTAACAGTGAGTGCGGTGGTGGATAAAAGCTGTAACGATAAACGCAGTCTTGCTCCAATCACGTAGTCGTATACGGATTTACCTGTTATGGATACAAACTTGCTTTCTAACGAGCTTACGGATACACCTATTGCATTTGCAACGCTTGAAACTGTAATTTTTTGTTTAAGATTGTTTTCTATATATTCTATTGCGTTATCAATCGCCGTATGTATTGGAAGTGTTGTAGGTTGAACGTTTTTGTCGAATTTTGTGAGTAATGTTATTATCAAATCGTTAAAATAATGGTTTCGAAGTTTTAGGGATTGATATGAACGGTTTGAAGATAATTGCTCTATAATTTCTAAGTCTTCCCGTATTCTTCCCTCAGCTTTAATGGGTGTTGTAATCGCAGTGGTATAAAGCGCTCCTTTAATAGGATAAAACTTGATATACAGCATTTCAATCTTGGATAAAACTGTTCGTTCCATCTTTGTTGATTTGTTAAAAATTATAAAGTCCCCACTGTTTACCGTGTGCTCGCCACCGTTTTCCGTTTTGTAGCTAAAACACCCGCTTTTTACGTAAAAAAGACTGTCAATGGGCTGATATCCGCTCGTAAGTTCAAATTCTTCGCGAGTTGTTAGATAACTGTCTGCAAGTGTTGCAATCATTTTCCCCTCACAAATTTTGTTAGATTTTATATATAATATTATAATATTTTCTATTGAGTTTGTCAATGTAAAGAGGTATAATAAATTTAGAATTACAGTTGAAATTAGCGAAAGGAGAAAGTGTAATGGAATTTACTACTCAAATCAAAAAGACGCTTTGCTGTGACGTGCTCGTAGTGGGCGGAGGAGTTGCAGGATTTTCCGCTGCAGTATCTGCATCAAGGTGTGGCATGAATGTAATTTTGGCAGAGCAAGGTGGTTATCTTGGCGGAACAGCGACGGCGGGGCTTGTTGCACCCTTTATGACTTGTTATGACACAAAGGGTGAAAAACAAATTATCAGAGGAATTTTCAAAGAAACAATTGATTGCCTTATAAAGATAGACGGAGCAAAAAATCCGTCCGAGTGTAGAAAGTGTGATAGCTACTCCGGATACAAGCTAAAAGGTCATTTAGGTACAACGCCTTACGATAGAGAAAAGCTTAAGTTTGTTATGGAACAAATGTGTGAAGAAAGCGGTGTTCAGCTAAAGTATCACTTTACTCTTGTTGGTGTAAATGTATCGGAAAAACATATACGTTCGTGTGTTTTTGCGACAAAAAATGGATTTTACGAGATAGAAGCAAAGCAATTTATCGATTGTAGTGGAGATGCAGATCTATGCTATTTAGCAGGTGGTGAATACGAATTTTCGGACGAAACTAACCAGCTTCAACCAGTTTCTACTTTTATGCTTATAGATGGGGTTGATAAGCAAGCAATGGATAGAGCCGTTCTTGATAAAGATGCAAGAGGCAGAGCTTTTATGGATATTGTAGAGGACGAAAAGAGAGAGGGTAGATTTCCTTGTGGAACGAAAAAAGTAAGGATATACGAACAAATGAATGGAGTGTGGGCGGTTAATATGTGCCAGATAGACGAACCGTTCGACGTTACTGACCCTGAGCTTGTAACAAAAGCGGAGATAGAGGGTAGGAAACAAGCTTCAGTTATTTTCGATATGCTCAGACGCCGTATTCCCGGAATGCAGAATATCAGGCTGTTGCAAACTTCAGAAACTCTTGGCATAAGAGAATCAAGACGAATAGTGGGAGAGTATAAGCTTACGCTTGACGATATGCTCGCATCGGTCGTTTTTGAGGATGCAATAGCAGTTGTTGCTTCGTCGGTGGACGTACATACAAATGGAGCTGTAGATTATAAACCGTTTGCCAACGATAGGCCGTATACAATTCCATACAGAGCGCTTGTGCATAAGGATTTTGATAATCTTTTGGGCGCGGGAAAGATTATTTCATCGGATAGATATGCACACGGTGCAGTACGTGTTATGCCTCCTGCAATGGCAACGGGACAGGCGGCAGGCGTGGGTGCGGTACTTGGTGTAAAGTACGGCACGAAAGCTAAGGACGTAGATATTGCAGAGCTTAAGGAAGTGCTTAAGGGGCAGGGAGCGTATCTTTATTGATAAATTTGTTACTATAGCGGTTAATAATAAAATTTTTAGATAAATCTAAAAGACGCATTGTCAAAAACTAAGGCATTGCGTTTTTTTGTGTTTTTAATAAGTAAAATTCTTGACTTATAAGGGATAAATAGTGTAGAATAATAGAGTATATTATAATGCACCCGTATGCGCACATGCGTAAAGCGCGCAAAATTACGGGAAAGAAGAGGAAACTTATGAAAGACGAAATCAGACTTTTTTCAAGTGAAAGCGTAACTGAAGGACATCCCGATAAAATCTGTGACAAGATTGCTGATTCGGTACTCGACGAAGCACTTCGTCACGATCCCGATTCTCATATTGCGTGTGAGGTTTGTTGTACTACGGGTCTTGTTTTTGTAATGGGTGAGTTTACAACCGAAAGCTATATCGATATTCCCAAGATCGTGCGCTCCGTTGTGGAAGAGATTGGTTATACCGATGCAACGATGGGTTTTGACTGCAAGACTTGCTCGGTAATCACCAGTATTGACGAACAGTCGCCCGACATTGCTATGGGAGTAAATAACGCGTTGGAAAAGCGCATGAGCGAGGACGATATCGCATCTTCCGTAGGCGCAGGCGATCAGGGTATGATGTTTGGCTACGCGTGCAAGGAAACCGAGGAGCTTATGCCTCTTCCCATTTCTCTTGCTCACAAGCTTACCGCGCGCCTTACCGAAGTAAGAAAAAATGGAATGCTTACGTATTTGCGTCCCGACGGAAAAGCTCAGGTTACCGTTGCTTACAAGAACGGCGAGCCTTGTTACGTTGATACCGTGGTAGTATCATCTCAGCACTCTCCCGACGTATCGCAAGAAACGCTTAAGGCAGATATTATCGAGCACGTAATAAAAGCAGTTATACCTAAAGATATGCTTAGCAACAATACTAAATATTTTATCAATCCCACGGGTAACTTCGTAATAGGCGGACCTCAGGGCGATAGCGGACTTACGGGCAGAAAGATAATCGTTGATACTTACGGCGGAATGTGTCCTCACGGCGGTGGAGCATTCAGCGGAAAGGATCCCACAAAGGTAGACCGTTCAGCGTGCTACTATGCGCGTTACGTATGCAAGAACCTCGTTGCAGCAGGAGCTGCAGAGCGAGTTCAGCTTCAGGTTGCTTACGCTATCGGAAAGGCAATGCCGGTATCCGTATGTGTTGATACTTTCGGAACAAGCAAGTTTACCGAAGAGCAGATAGTAAGCGCAGTAAACAAAATTTTCGACTTCAGACCGTACAGCATAATCAAAAATCTTGGACTTAAAAACCCCATTTATGCAAGTACGACCAACTACGGACATTTCGGTAAGAGCTTCCTTCCTTGGGAGCAACTCGACAAAGTGGACGAGATCAAAAAGGAATTGGGACTGTAAATGATAAAAGGCGACGTTGTTGACATAATCTACAGAAACGAAGATAACGGGTTTTCCATTGTCGTTATGGATATCGAAGGAGATCCCGTTGTTTGCAAGGGAACTTTCCCTGCGGTTGTAGAAGGTCAAACTATGGAGCTTGAAGGAAAATTCATAATACATCCCAAATACGGCAAACAGTATGACGTCACAAACGTTACAATATGCACTCCCGACAGTATAGACAGCATAGTCAGGTATTTAGGTAGCGGAATAATACGCGGTATTGGACCGAGGCTTGCGCTGAGGATTGCGTCTTACTTTGGCGAGAAGACCTTTGATGTTATAGAACATACTCCGCATCTTCTGGCAAAGGTGTCGGGGATAAGTAAAACAAAAGCTCAGGAGATAGCCGAAGCGTACATGAGCATTAAGGTTATGCAGGACGCAATAATGTTTTTGCAAAAGTACGGCATAACGCTCAATATGTCGCTAAAAATCTATAAGGCGTACGATAAGGATACTGTAGATACCGTTTCTTCCAATCCTTACGTGCTTGTTGAGGACGTAGACGGCATAGGTTTTCTTACCGCAGATAAGATTGCGCAAAATATGGGTATAAGCCACGACAGCGAGTTCAGGGTGCGCGCAGGCGTTATATACGCACTGAAAGAAAGCGTACGCTCTAACGGTAATACGTATTTGCCAAAAGACGAACTGATTACCGTTTCTTCCAAGCTTCTTGCCGTTGACAGCGAGCTTGTGGAAAAGGCTGTGGACGATCTGTCGCTGCAGCGTAAGATAAGGCTTATCGAAAATGAAAACGGAATAGGCGTAATGCTCTATTCGGTATACGCGGTAGAGCATGAGGCAGGCTATCTTATCAGCGCGCTTTCCAACGACGATAATTTCGTGTCCTACGACGTTGGCGGAGAGCTTGCCACGTTTGAGAAGATTCACGGCATAACTTTCCACGAATCTCAAAAAAGAGCGATAGACCTTGCCGTAAACAGCGGAGCAGTTATAATAACGGGTGGTCCCGGAACGGGAAAAACCACGATAATTAAATGCATAATCCATCTTTATGCAATGCTCGGCAAAAGAGTGGTGTGCATGGCGCCGACCGGCAGAGCTTCCAAGCGTATGAGCGAAGCGACGGGGTTTGACGCAGGAACCATTCATAGAGTGCTCGGCATAACGCCCGACAGCGAGCATAACAGCAAAGAGCCGATTGATGCAGACGTCGTTATCGTCGACGAGTTTTCAATGGTGGATATATTCCTGTTCAGGACTTTGCTTTCTCGAATAAACAAAGGCACCAAGCTTGTAATGGTGGGCGATAAGGATCAGCTTCCCTCGGTTGGGGCGGGCAACGTGCTTGCGGATCTTATTGCAAGCGGAGCGGTTCCGGCGGTGAGTCTTACTCACATCTATCGTCAATCGTTACAAAGCCTGATAGTTACCAACGCGCACGCAATAAACAGAGGAGAACTCCCCGTGCTTGGCGCGAAGGACAAAGACTTCTTCTTTATGAGAGCAAATACTCCCGAAGAGATTGCGTCGCTTACAACGTCGGTAGCGTCCGAACGTATTCCCAAATATCTGGGTGTAACACCCGATAAGGTTCAGGTTCTTTGTCCCTTAAAAATGGGTAGCGCGGGAGTGGTAAACTTAAACCGACTGCTTCAAAACAAGCTCAATCCCACAAGGATAGACAAAATAGAAACCGAGGACTACGAGTTTGCCGTGGGCGATAAGGTAATGCACACTCAAAACAATTATGAGCTTGAGTGGAAGATGACTGTAGGATACAAAGTAACCGAGGGTAAAGGCGTGTTTAACGGCGATATCGGTACGGTTACCGAAGTAAACAAATCCGCTCGTACAATGGTGGTAACGTTTGAAGACGGCAGACGCGCAACGTACGGCGGAGAGGATATAAGCGAGCTTATGCTTGCGTATGCGATAACCGTTCATAAAAGTCAGGGTAGCGAGTTTGACGCAGTAATAATGCCGATAGTATCGGGAAGCCCCATGATAATGACGAGAAACCTGCTCTATACGGCAATAACCCGAGCAAAGCGAACGGTGGTACTCATAGGTGAAGAGTACAACGTGAAAAAAATGGTAAACAACGACTACGTGGCAAAGCGGTATTCGGCGTTGGTTAAGTTTATTAACGAAGCCATAGACAAGCGCAAAATACTGTACGGTGATAAAAAGCCGACTACGTACGAGGAAAAGTTCGACAAAATATTCGGGCTTAATATACAAAACAACAACGAAACTTTAGAAACTTAAGGAGTTTTTTATGGGTAATTTTATTGAAGAGATAATCGAAAAGGATCTTGCGGAAGGAAAGGTAGACAAGATTATTACGCGTTTCCCTCCCGAGCCCAACGGCTATTTGCATATCGGACACGCAAAGTCTATATGTCTTAACTACTACGGTACGGCAGTAAAGTATAACGGAATATGTAATCTTAGATTTGACGATACCAACCCGATCAAGGAAAACGAAAATTTCGTTAAGTCTATTATTGAAGACGTTAAGTGGCTTGGATGGCAGGGTGATATTTATTATGCGTCCGATTATTTCCAGCTTATGTATGAATGTGCGGTAAAACTCATCAAAAAGGGTAAGGCGTACGTGGACGACATCACTCCCGAACAAATGAAGCAGATGCGCGGAACTCTTACCGAGCCGGGTGTGGAAAGCAAGCACAGAAACCGTCCTATCGAGGAGAGCTTGGCGCTTTTCGAGGATATGAAAAACGGCAAGATTGCGGACGGTGCGCTTGTACTTCGTGCAAAGATTGATATGGCTTCTCCCAACATCAATATGAGAGATCCCATTATTTACCGTGTGCTTAAGGCTCATCATCACAATACGGGCGACAAGTGGTGCATCTATCCCATGTACGATTTTGCGCACCCCATCGAGGACGCGGCGGAAAACATTACACACTCCATTTGTACCTTAGAGTTTGAGGATCATCGTCCCCTTTACGACTGGGTAATAAACGAATGTGAATTTGAGCATAAGCCTCATCAATACGAGTTTGCACGTCTTAACATAGAGAGAACCATTATGTCCAAGCGTTATCTTAAAAAGCTTGTGGACGAAGGTTTTGTAGACGGATGGGACGATCCCCGTATGCCCACTATCGCAGGCTTAAGACGCAGGGGTTATACGCCTACGTCACTTAGAGAGTTCTGCGAAAGAATAGGCGTGGCAAAAGCCAATAGCGAGGTAGAGGTTGGACAGCTCGAAAGCTGTATCCGCGACGAGCTTAATGCAAAGGCAGAACGCGCTATGGCGGTGCTCGATCCTATTGAAATGATTATTACAAACCGCGAAGACGGATATAGCGAAGAGATTGATTTCGATATCAACCCCAACGACGAAAACGCAGGCACGAGAAAGGTGACGTTTGGTAAAAAGTTATATATCGAAAGAGCGGATTTTGAGGTTGTTCCTCCCCCCAAGTATAAGCGTCTTATTCCCGACGGTTACGTAAGACTTAAGGGCGCGTACATCGTTAAATGCGTAGGCTACGATATGGAAGACGGTAAAGTGGTAAGAGTATACGCAGAGCTTGTAGAAGGTTCGCACTCCGGCGAGGATAAGAGCGGAGTTAAGGCAAAGGGCGTTATCCATTGGGTAAACGCAGACGAAGCCGTTGACGCAACCGTTAGACTTTACGACTATTTGCTTTTACCTTACGACGGAATTCACGAGGACTTCTCCGAGCGTATGAACCATAATTCTATCGAAGTAAAAAATGCAAAGATAGAAAAATATCTTACACAATCAGCTCCGTTGCAATCATATCAGTTTATGCGACAGGGATATTTTTGCAGGGACAACAAGGAAAACGGATTTGTGTTTAATCAGGTAGTAAGCTTGAAGGATGGATACAAAAAATGATAGATAACGCCTTGTTCGATTGGGATGGAACGTTGGTTGATTCGTCTGAAGGAATTTTAGAAAATCTCAGATATGCAATAAACAGCGTAGGTTATCCGATTCCCGACGAAAAGACGCTACGAACTTTTATCGGTCCGTCGCTTGTTTGGGCTTTTACTTGCGTTCTTAATATGGACGAAAAAACGGCTACTCAAGCCATAAGCAACTACGTGTACGGATATTCCGAGCTTTTAGGTTACAAAAAATTCAAGCTTTACGACGGAGCAGAAAATTTACTGAAAACCCTAAGCCAATCGGGAGTAAAGGTTTCGATAGTTTCGGCAAAGCCCATAGCTCAGCTTAGAAAAGTAGTGGAAGCGTCCGGGCTTATGAAATATATAGACAGGGTTGTAGGACCTGATGGCGAGGGTAAGAAAGATTCGGATAAAAGCGAACTCATAAAGCGCGCGATAAATGGGAAAAACGTGGTAATGGTAGGCGATTCAACCTACGATATCACGTCGGCAAAAAAGGCGGAAGTAACTTCCGTTGCAGTAACTTACGGCTTTGGTTTTACAAAAAACAGCGATACGTATGCGGATTATACGGCGCACACGGTAGAAGATTTAGAAAGGATTTTACTTAGAGAAATTTAAGGAGCAATATACAACTATGAAAACAGACATTACGGCAAAAGAATTGAGAAATATGTGGTTGGGATTTTTTAAGGACAAGGGTCATACGGTAATATCTTCCGCATCCCTTATTCCCGACAACGACCCCACGGTGCTTTTTACAACGGCAGGAATGCATCCTCTCGTTCCCTATCTTTTGGGCGAAAAGCATCCGGGCGGAACAAGACTTACCGACGTACAAAAGTGCGTAAGAACGGGTGATATCGACGACGTAGGCGACGCAAGCCACTGCACCTTCTTCGAGATGCTTGGAAACTGGTCGCTCGGCGATTATTTCAAAAAAGAAATGATTCCTTGGTCTTATGAGTTTTTGACAAGCGAAAAATATCTTGGAATCGATCCCGAAAGATTGGCGGTAACCGTGTTTGAAGGCGACAGCGACTGTCCCCGTGACGAGGAAAGCGCGGATTTGTGGGCAAACGCAGGAATTAAAAGAGAGAGAATTTTCTACCTTCCCAAAGAGCATAACTGGTGGGGTCCCGCAGGCGTTACCGGCCCATGCGGAAGCGACACCGAAATGTTTATCGATACGGGCAAGCCTGCTTGCTGTCCCGAGTGCTCACCTGCATGCCACTGCGGAAAATACCTCGAGATCTGGAACGACGTATTTATGCAGTTCAACAAGACTGCAGAGGGTAAGTACGAGCCCCTGAAGCAGAAAAACGTTGATACGGGTATGGGTTTAGAGCGTACGCTTGCGACGTTGCAGGGTAAAAAATCCGTATACGAAACCGACGTGTTTAAGCCCATTATAGGTAAGATTGAGGAGATTTCGGGCGCAAAATACGGCGATAGCGAGGAAGTAACGAGAGCAATGCGTATTATAGCGGATCATATCCGTACTTCGGTATTTATGATAGGCGACGAGAAGGGTGTATCCCCCTCTAACGTGGATCAAGGATATATCTTAAGAAGACTCTTAAGACGCGCTATCCGTTTTGCAAAGAAGCTTGGTATTGCAGTAGGTCAGCTTGCGTCCGTTGCTCAGGTTATCGTTGACGAATACAAGGAAGTTTATACGGAGCTCAGCGTAAACAACGAGAGAATTATCAACGAGATTAACACCGAAGAGTTGAGATTTGAAAAGACTATCGCTTCGGGAGAAAAGGAGTTTGAAAAGGTAGCTCATTACCTTGTTGGCGACACGCTTTCGGGTAAAGCCGCTTTCCGTCTTTACGATACCTACGGCTTCCCCATCGAAATGACAATCGAGCTTGCTCAGGAAAAGGGCTTGAAGGTAAACGTGGAAGATTTCAATAAGGCGTTTGCAGAGCATCAGGCGAAGAGTCACGCAGGTGCAGAACAGAAGTTTAAGGGCGGACTTGCCGACAATACGGAGGCTACCGCAAGACTTCACACCGCAACTCATCTTATGCACAGAGCGCTCAAAACCGTTCTTAACGACGAGAATGCTAACCAAAAGGGTTCCAATATCACAGAGGAGCGTTTGCGTTTTGACTTCACGTTCCCCCGTCCCATGACAAAGGAAGAGATTGCAGAGGTTGAAAGACTTGTAAACGAAGCGATTAAAGCCGACGTTGAGATCGTTTGCGAGGAAATGTCGGTAGAAGAAGCTAAAGCTCAGGGTGCAGTTGGACTTTTTACACAGAAGTACGGTGAGAAGGTAAAGGTTTATACCATGGGCAAGTTCTCCAAAGAAATTTGCGGAGGACCTCACGCAAAGCGCACGGGCGAGCTTGGAAAGTTTAGGATTGTAAAAGAACAGTCCTCGTCCGCAGGCGTAAGAAGAATCAAGGCGGTTTTGGAAAATTAACCGTTTTGAGCCATACGTATAGGCAAAAAACAAACAAAACAAAGGAGTAACGTAATGAAAAAAACGAGAAAGCGTAAATTCCACGGAGATATGCTTACGCTCAGAGATATAAGCACGCAGTGCGCGGAATGGCAGTTTGTATTCATAAAAGATACCGCGTTCGCAACGCTTGCGACGGGAGTGTTCGTAACGGACGGCGACCTGCTTATCTTAAGACCAAAAGAGAAATGTTCGCTTCCGGAAGGATTTTCTGCATATAAGTGCGTAGCGGTTTCCGACTCTTTCGTAAAAAAGACGCTTGACTTGTTTTCTCCTGCGCTGTCCGATAAGTGGATGAATGCGGAAAGCCTGATAATTTCGCTTGGAGGGGGAGGCGACGAGTTTTTCTCGCTTCTTACCGATGCGGAAAATGCAGGCGACGGATATAGCAGAACGTTTATGATAAAGCAGGTTGTTGTCAGCTGTATTGCCGAGACCGTGAGAAAGGATAAATACGGTCAGCAAGCGCTTCCTTCTGTTGTTATCGATGCTCTCGAACTTATGAAAAAGCCCGAAATTTTGAGTGGAAGTTTTGCATCTTTTAGGAAAAAGACGGGTATGAGCGAAAGTAATATGGTTAGACTGTTTGCAAGATGTAATCTCGAGGTTCCGTCCGAGGTGTTCAGAAAAGAAAAGTTTGCAAGAGCAAAAGAGCTTGCAAGAAGCGGAGCAACTTTGAGTGATATCGCAAAGCAAATTGGCTATACGGTAAAAGGCTTTGTTTCGGTTTATAAGGATTATTACGGTGTTTCACCAATTGCCGACGGAGCTAAATCACAAAAAACAGAAACCGAATTTAAGGAGGTACAGTAATTATGGACGAAAAAGAAAAAATTCTCGACGAACTCTTTGTTTCCGAAGAAGAAGCGCAGAAGCAACCCAAAAAAAATACGGAGCCTGCGTTTGCGTCCGCTAAGGATAATGACAGCAAGTCTATTAACAGCGCGGTAAACGACCTTTCCAAAGAGTTTGATAAAAAGAATAAGGATGAGCTTAATAAACGCAAAAAATCGGAAAGCGTAAGAAGCGAAGTGGAGGCGGAGCTTGCCGACGGCGACGGTCAAAAAACTCGCAAGAGCAAGGTTTCATTCCTTTTGTCACTTCTCTCGTTCCCCTTCGTGCTTATCGGAGGAATACTTATCTGGAACTATCTCATCTCGCCAAAGGAGATTAATCCCGCGGCTATCCTTACCGTGCTTATGTGCGTAACGGGATTTGCAATCGGCGTTAAGTCGTTTATAGTGGGAGTTAAGAAAGAGGGTGGATTTAAGGATAAGATCAAGCCTTTGCTTTTGGGTTTGTTATTCGTAACGCTTTCGGTGCTTATCATCGTATTTAGACCTTATATCGAACAGTTTGCGTTGTTGGTGGTAGGATGTCTTGGAACGCTTGTTTCCTTCATTACCGTTCTTGCGTCCGCTATTAAGCGCGTAAAGAAAGATGGCAGTATTGTAAAAATCATAATGAGTGCGCTTGCGTGCGTGGGAGCCGTTCTGCTTATTTTAGCAGGTTCCGCTTTCTCTGGCGTAACTCTTTATCTTCAGATCACGGGATTCTATCTCGCGGTGGTTGGCTGTGCGCTTTTTGTGTTCTGACAAATGCGCATACAGGTAAGAAAATAAAAACGCCTGAAGAAAAACCTTCGGACGTTTTTTGAAAAAATGAACTCAAAAAACGCATACGTATTGCAGTTTTTAGTGCAAAATAATTATTTTTTTAACAAAAGGAGAAACCGATGAACCACATTCTTATCGTAGAAGACGAATATAAGATTGCACGATTTGTGTCCTTAGAGCTGGAGCATGAGGGATACAAAACCACTTGCATAGCCGACGGCAGAGAAGCGTTGGATAATATGCTCGAAAACGATTACGATCTCATAATTTTAGACGTGATGTTGCCCTCGCTTAACGGAATAGAGGTTCTCAGAAGATTGAGACAAACGAAAGATACCCCCGTAATTATTCTTACCGCGCGCGATCAGATCGTGGACAAGGTAAACGGGCTTGATATCGGCGCAAACGACTATATGACAAAGCCTTTTGCAATCGAAGAGCTACTTGCGAGAATTAGAGTTAATATTAAAAAGAGCAACGCTCTGTACGTGTACGGTGCCCTTACGGTAGACGTAAAGAGTCATCAGGTTCGTTATAAAGATACCGAGATAGAGCTTACGAAAAAGGAGTTTGATTTGTTGGCGTACTTGCTTGCAAACCGCAATAAGGTTATTTCAAGAGAACAGGCTCTTGACGTTGTGTGGGGGTATGATTTTGTTGGAAACACCAACGTTGTCGACGTGTATGTGAGATATCTTCGCACCAAGATAGACGACGTTTTTGGTATAACCGTAATAGAAACCGTGCGCGGATGCGGTTACGTAATAAGATGAGCGACTCTGTAAACAACCTTGCGACAGAGGTCGAAAAGGAAGAAGACGTAGAAAAAACTCTTGAAAAAATAAGCAAAGCCAAATCCGAAAAAGAAAAGGGCTCGGGCTTTGGCAGGGTTATGAAAACAATTCTCGGAGCTATCGTAAAGGGTGCGAGCAAGGTTAAAAAAACGTTGCTTACCATTACCGTAAGAACGACCCTTATCAACTTTTTGCTTATCAGTATAGCAGTCGGGTTGCTTTCGTTCGTGCTTACCTTTTCGGTTGAGGCGTACTTTATTCAAAACGAAATAAAGGCGGATCTGTTCATTATCCAGTTGCGCCTTACCGCAATTATAATCAGTGCGCTGATAGTGTTTTTCGTAACCTTCTTATCCTTCCTTTCTCTCAAGTTTACCTTAGCGCCTCTTAGGAAAATAATAAAACGTATAAAGGAAATAACGTCCGAAAACTTAAGTATGAGATTGGACGAAGAGGGTAGCGAAAACGAGCTTAAAGAGCTTGCGGTTGAAATAAACAAGCTTCTTTCCGACGTAGAACAGTCTTTCACCCGTCAAAAAAAGTTTGTGTCTGACGCGAGTCACGAGCTTAAAACTCCCATTTCCGTTATTCAGGGTTATTCGGGACTTCTGATGCGTTGGGGTAAGGATGATAAAGCAATACTCGACGAGGGAATTGAGAGCATAGCCCGTGAAGCCGATAATATGAAAAAGATCGTCGAGCAACTCCTATTCTTGGCAAAGATAGGTAAATATATCGTCAACAAGCAAGAGATTGTGTGCGCCGACGTTATTACGCGCGTTGCCGACGGATATAAAATGACGGTTACAAATCACAATATAATTCCGCAAATTGCGGACGAGGGTCGCATTATTTCCGATGCCTCGCTTATCACCGAATGTATTCGTGCTATGGTGGATAACGCAATTAAATACTCGCCCGAAAATTCCGATATAATTCTTTCGTGCAGAAAAGAAGGCGATAAGGTTTGTATCGGTATTCAGGACTTTGGTATGGGTATTAAGGAAGAGGATCAAAAGCGCATCTTCGATCGGTTTTACAGATGCGATAACGTAAGAGGTAGAGATGGAAACAGTTGCGGTCTTGGTCTTACTATCTGCCACTCTGTAGTGGAGGTTCTCGGCGGAAAAATAACCGTGGACAGCGAGGTAGGGAAAGGTACTTTGTTTACCATTATCCTCCCCGTAAAATTCACCCCTCAGGACGGCGCAATCAAATAATTGTAACCTTTTGTTAGAATTTAACAGATACGTATTGAAGAAAATATGACAAATAACGACGCATACGGTATGTTTTGTGTGCGCCGTTTTTTTGTTTTTTCTCGTTCCGATATTTAGGTAAGCCGTGTCTTAAAAGAAAACGTCATTCTCATTTTTTGAAAAAAGGTAAAATAAACCTCCGCTTAAAAGTAAACGGAGGTGTTTTGTGTTGTTAAAATAGTAGGGTTAGTTTTTTCCAAGTAGCTTCATAAGGTAGGGAAGAGAGGGTTCGAATTTTGCGCCGTACCAGTGCTTTTTATCTCCCTGCGTATCCTTTATGCATTGCAAGGTATAATCTGCCGCAATCTTTCCTGCCGCAAAGTTTTTCTTACCGCAAGCAAGAGCTCCTACGAAGGCGGAGGCATATATATCCCCGGTTCCGTGCGCGCCCTTTGCCATTTTTTCGTGTTCGTATCTTTGGATTTTGCCGTTATCGTAAAGCAGTATACCCGTTTTGGACTTGTCAAAGCTGATGCCGGTAAGTAAAACCGTTTTGCATCCGAGTCCAACAAGACGAGAGAGTAACATTATTATATACTGTTCGTCATAATCCTCTTTGTATTCCATTCCCGTCAAAAAGCAGGCTTCCGAGAGGTTGGGAACAAGCACGTCGCACGACGGGCAAAGCGTCCTCATAGCTTCAACGTATTCCATGTCGAATATGGAGTACAGCTTTCCGTTGTCGGCAAATGCGGGATCGACCACTTTTATGCACTTGTCTTTACCCATTGTGTCAAGAATATTTTTTACGATACCGACCTGTTTGATACTACCAAGATATCCCGTATAAATAATATCAAACGCAATCTTCTCTTTTTTCCAATGCTCTACGATAGAGGGCATATCGTCCGTAAGGTCACGAAACGTAAATCCGCTAAATCCGCCCGTGTGGGTGGAAAGAACCGCAGAGGGAAGTATGCATGTTTCGTGTCCGCATGCCGAAATAATGGGAAGCGCAACGGTAAGAGAGCATTGTCCCACACACGAAATATCTTGTATTGTAAGTATTTTTTTGTAAGCCATAATAAAACTCCTTAAATCACTTGATTTTGTCCGTGCTTTATTATATAATAATTTTGGATATATGAAAATAGTCAGAACAGGAGAAAATTATATAACCAGATGAGTGCAAAAATTAACGAAACAAGTTCAAAGCCGATATATCTGCAATTGTACGAAAAAACAAAAAAAGATATAGTAGACGGGGTTTACGGTCGTGGTGACAAGCTCCCGTCCAAGCGTACCGTGGCGGAGGAATCGGGCGTCAGTGTGATATCGGTGGAGCACGCATACGGCTTGCTTTGTGACGAGGGTTACGTGGAATCTAAGCAACGTAGTGGTTTTTTCGTGACGTTTTCCGCGCGCGATGGGTTTGTATCGGCTGAGAATACCACAGCCGTTGTGCATGCTCAGCCAAGAAAAAGTAACCGTCCCGTATTTCCATTTTCCGTGCTTACAAAAACAATGCGTAGGGTTATAAGCGACTACGGTGAGGAAATATTGGAAAAATCACCGTCTTCGGGTTGTGTTCAGCTTAAGGGTGCGCTTGCGAAATATCTTGCGCAAAACCGCGGTATCCATGCGGACGTTTCGCAAATTATCGTTGGGTCGGGTGCTGAGTACCTGTACGGACTGATAGTGGGCTTGCTCGGTAAGGAGCTCGTGTACGGTATAGAGGATCCCTCGTATGAAAAAATAGAAAAAGTTTACAGAGCTTCGGGCGTTAAGTGCGAGCTTCTATCGCTTGGTAATAACGGTATTAAGAGCGGAGCGCTTGCAAAAACCTCGGCTCAGGTCTTGCACGTTTCTCCGTACAGAAGCTTTCCAACGGGTGTTACCGCAAACGCGTCTAAACGTCACGAGTATATCAGGTGGGCAAATAAAAAATCCAACCGTATTATTATAGAAGACGATTTCGAGTCCGAGTTCTCAGTTTCCACAAAACCGGAAGAAACGTTATTTACTTTAGGAAACGGCAACGTTATATATATGAATACGTTTTCACTCACGGTATCTCCGTCTTTGAGAGTTGGGTATATGGTTATTCCTCAAAGCCTTGTCAAAACCTTTAATGAAAAGCTCGGTTTCTATTCGTGCACCGTTCCCACTTTCGAACAGTTCGTGCTTGCAGAGCTTATATCCCGAGGCGATTTTGCCCGTCACGTAAACAGCGTGCGCAGAAAGAAACGCGCAGAACAAAAAAGTGAAAAATAAAGAAAATACGCTTCTTGTGGCTTATTTCGCAAATTTAAGGTTTATTGTCCCTTTAGTGCGTCAGGCTTGCGAGGCGCGTTTTTTCATTATAAAAAGGCATTTTTATCTACTGCAATAAAAGCTTTGATGGGTGTTCTGCAAATCAAAAGACTTCTCAAAAATTTGCAAAAAAATTTTGTAAAAAATATTTGTGTCAAAACAGTTGACAACACTTGAAATTTTGTGATATTATTATATAATGCTGTATTCTGCGGAAGTGTCGGGAATTTGTCATAAAACAAGTACAAAAAACGGCAACAACCTATGGTTATACGGCAAAAACATCCGAAAAAGACAATTTTTCAAATAAGGAGAAGTTTAATGGCCGACAGAACTATTAAAAAAGTTAAGTACGGAAACACGGAACGCCATTCTTTTGCTCAGGTAAAAGACGTTTGCGCAATGCCATACCTTGTGGAAGTGCAAAAGGATTCTTATCTTGAGTTCATGAAGAACGGTATCGGAGAAGTTTTCAAGGATTTCTCACCCATCAGAGATTACAGCAACAAGATGGAACTGTGGTTTGAGGATCACAGACTTGAAATGACTCCCAAGTATTCCGAAAAGGAATGTAAGGACAGAGATGCAACGTATTCTGTACCCCTTAAGGTAAAGGTACGTCTTGTAAACAAAGAAACGGGCGAGATCGTAGAGCACGAAGTTTATATGGGTGATATTCCCCTTATGACTCCCAACGGCTCTTTCATTATCAACGGAGCTGAGCGAGTAGTCGTATCTCAGTTGGTTCGTTCTCCCGGTGTGTACTTTGACTTTGTAAAAGAGCTCAAGACCGGTATAAAATATTTCACTTCCACCAACATCCCCACGCGCGGAGCATGGCTTGAGTGGCAAGAAGACGACAAGGGTGTACTTTGGGTACACGTGGACAGAGAACGTAAGGTTCAGGCGTCCGTTCTTTTGCGTGCGCTTTGTTCTGCGGCAAATGCAGAATACGAGGACGAGCTTGCTATTTTAGAGCCGTTCAAGGGCAGATCGTTTATCACCGACGAGGAGATATGCGAGCTTTTCCACAACGAGCCTCTCATTCGTTCTACCTGTGAAAGCGATCAGAACAAGACTGAGGAAGATGCTCTTAAAGAGCTTAACAGAAAGCTTCGTCCCGGTGAAATTCCCAACACGGATTCTATCCGTCAGTATATCAGAGGACTTATGTTCGAGCGCCGTAAGTACGATCTTTGCAAAGTGGGCAGATATAAGTTCAACAAGAAGCTTGCGCTTTTCAAGAGAATTACCGATCAGATTGCTGCGGCTGACGTAATTTCTCCCGACGGAGAAGTTATTGTAGCAGTTGGCGACTATATCGACGAAGAAACCGCAATCAGAATTCAGAACTGCGGAATCAACGAGGTAGCTATCGAGGTTGAAAACCCCAATACTCACGAAACTCAGGCTCACTACGTAATGGGTAACAATCACGTAGACCTTGCCGGCTATATCGATTGCGATCCCAAGGATCTCGGCATTACCGAGCTCGTTTACTATCCCATGCTTAAAAAACTTCTCGAAGCATCGGAAGGTGACGTGGAAGCATTGAAGGATCTTATCAGACAAAACGTTGATCTTCTTGTTGTTAAGCATATTCTTATCGACGATATCATTGCAACCATCAACTATATTACGGGACTTCGTTACGACGTAGGAACCTGCGACAACATCGACCACCTCGGCAACCGTCGTGTTCGTTCTGTCGGAGAACTTTTACAGAATCAGTTCCGTATCGGTATTGCAAGACTTGAAAGAGTAGTAAGAGAAAGAATGCAGATTCAGGGCGATTCCGAACCCCCGACCCCCCATTCTCTTATCAATATTCGTCCCGTAGCGAGCGCGATCAAGGAATTCTTCGGATCTTCTCAGCTTTCGCAGTTCATGGACGAAACCAACCCCATTGCAGAGCTTACGCACAAGAGAAAGCTCTCCGCGTTGGGTCCGGGCGGTCTTAACAGAGAAAGAGCGTCTTTCGAAGTTCGAGACGTTCACTATTCGCACTACTCCAAGATGTGTCCTATCGAAACACCGGAAGGTCAGAACATCGGACTTATCACATCTCTTACCTCGTATGCAAAGATTAACGAGTACGGCTTTATCACCGCACCGTACAGAAAGGTAGATCAGGAAAATCACATTATTACCGATACCGTTGAATACCTTGATGCAGATCAGGAAGACAGATATACCATTGCACAGGCAAACGAAGAAATCGACGAGGAAAGCAAGTGGTTCACTCACGAGCGTATCCTTGCCCGTCGTCAGGAAGATATTGGTGAATTCCATCAGGACGAAATCGATTATCTTGACGTATCTCCCCGTCAGATGATCTCCGTAGCTACCGCGCTTATCCCTTTCCTCGAGAACGACGATACGCACCGTGCGCTCATGGGATCTAACATGCAAAGACAGGCAGTACCTCTTCTTACCTGCGAAACTCCTATCGTAGGAACGGGTATAGAAAATAAAATCGCATACGATTCGGGCGTAATGGTTTGCGCAAGAAAGGGCGGTAAAGTTATTTACGTCGACGCAAGAACCATTCGTATCGAAGAAGAAGGCGAAGACGGAATCTGCCTCAGCGAGAATAGCCTCGAGATTATCGAAAACTGCAAGCGTACGCTTGTCGGCGACAAGACCGTAGCCGAGTATACTTTAAGAAAGTTCGTCGGTTCAAACCAAGGAACTTGCATCAATCAGAAGCCTATCGTTAACAAGGGCGATATTGTAAAAGCAGGACAGGTTATTGCGGACGGACACTCCACAAAGGATGCAGAGCTTGCTCTTGGAAAGAATATCCTTGTAGGCTTCATGAGCTGGGAAGGTTATAACTACGAGGACGCAATCCTTATCAGTGAAAAAATAGTAAAAGACGACCTCTTTACTTCTATCCATATCGAAGAGTACGAGCACGAAGCAAGAGATACTAAGCTTGGCGAGGAAGAGATTACCCGTGATATTCCCAACGTTGGAACAGACGCGCTTTTGAACCTCGACGAAAACGGTATTGTAAGAGTAGGTGCGGAAGTTGTGTCGGGCGATATTTTGGTAGGTAAAGTAACTCCCAAGGGAGAAACCGAGCTTACGCCCGAAGAAAGACTGCTTAGAGCGATCTTCGGCGAAAAGGCAAGAGAAGTAAGAGATACCTCGCTTAGAGTTCCTCACGGTGAAGGCGGAATCGTCGTAGACGTAAAGGTATTTACCAGAGAGAACAAGGACGAAATGGCTCCCGGCGTTAACAAGCTCGTTCGTGTATACATTGCGCAAAAGCGTAAGATCGGCGTTGGCGATAAGATGGCGGGCCGTCACGGAAACAAGGGCGTTATCTCGAGAGTTCTTCCTCAGGAAGATATGCCGTTCATGGCAGACGGAACTCCCCTTCAAATCGTTCTTAACCCCCTCGGCGTTCCCTCACGTATGAACATCGGACAGGTTCTTGAGGTTCACCTCGGACTTGTTGCAAAGATGCTCGGTTGGAAGGTTGCAACTCCCGTCTTTGACGGTGCGCTCGAGAGCGATATTGAAAAACTTTTGAAAGAAAACAACCTCGGTGTAAACGAGGACGGCGAAGTTGACGGAAAGGTACAGATGTACGACGGACGTACCGGCGAACCGTTTGAAAACCGTTCTACCGTAGGTTATATGTACATGATCAAACTTAATCACTTGGTTGACGACAAGATCCACGCACGTTCTATCGGACCGTACTCGCTTGTAACACAGCAGCCTTTGGGCGGAAAAGCACAGTTCGGTGGACAGAGATTCGGAGAAATGGAAGTTTGGGCGCTCTATGCATACGGCGCGGCAAACGTTCTTCAGGAGATTATGACCGTAAAATCCGACGACGTAGTGGGCAGAACCAAGACGTACGAATCCATCGTAAAAGGCAACAACCGTCACGAGCCCGGTATTCCCGAGTCCTTCAAGGTTCTTATCAAAGAATTGCAGGCTCTTGCGCTTGACGTTAAGGTTCTTAACGAAGAAAAGCAGGAGATTAGCATTAGAGAGCTTATGGAAGACGAGAGAGATATCTACGACGAGAGACCCGAAAAGCCCAAGCGTTTCGTGCCCGATCCCACGTTTGAAGACGAAATTGACTTCAGTGCAAACGCATTTGCCGAGGAACTTGGCGAAGACGATGAGAGCAAGGACGAATCGACCAACATCTTTGAAGATGAGAGCAAAGAGATTGATTTCGACGTATTTGACGACGAAGTTCTCTCTGACGATGCGTTTGAAGGACTCGAGGACGACGATATCCTCGCTGACGACGATTTCGGTGACTTAAACTGAATCGGCGAAAATAAGGAGATTGAATAAATGTTTGAATTAAATAACTTCGATTCAATGCAAATATCCATTGCCAGCCCCGAAAAGATCAGAGAATGGTCTCACGGCGAGGTTACCAAGCCCGAAACCATTAACTACCGTACGCAAAAGCCCGAAAAGGACGGACTTTTCTGCGAGAAGATCTTCGGACCTACCAAGGACTGGGAATGTCACTGTGGAAAATATAAGAGAGTAAGATATAAGGGTGTCGTTTGTGACAAGTGTGGCGTAGAGGTAACCAGAGCAAAGGTTAGACGTGAACGCATGGGTCACATCGAACTTGCTACTCCCGTAACTCATATCTGGTATTTCAGAGGAGTGCCCAGCCGTATCGGTCTTTTGCTCGATATGTCGCCCAAGGCTCTCGAGCAGGTAGTATACTACGTAAACTTTATCGTAACCGATCCCGGTAATACGTCCTTGGAATACAAGCAGATTCTTACCGACGGTGAAGTTAGAGATTATCAGGAACTTTATGGAAAAGATGCCTTCAAGGTTGCAATGGGCGGTGACGCTATCAACCAACTTTTGGACAAGGTAGACATTGACGCAGAATGGAAAGAGCTTAAGGATATCGTAAGCAAGTCCAGCGGACAAAAGAAAGTAAAGGCAGTTAAGCGCCTTGAGATTCTTGACGCATTCCACAAGAGCGGAGCTAAGCCCAAGTGGATGGTACTTGAAGCGTTGCCCGTTCTTCCCCCCGAGCTTCGTCCCATGGTACAGCTTGACGGCGGAAGATTCGCAACCAGCGATCTTAACGATCTTTACAGACGTGTTATAGCAAGAAACAACAGACTTAAAAAGCTTTTGGAGATCAGCGCTCCCGACGTTATCGTAAGAAACGAAAAGCGTATGCTCCAAGAAGCCGTTGACGCACTTATCGACAACGGCAGAAGAGGAAAGGCAGTAAGCGGTGCAGGTAACAGAGATCTCAAGTCTTTGTCGGGACTTCTTCGCGGTAAGCAGGGACGTTTCCGTCAGAACCTTCTCGGAAAGCGTGTTGACTACTCCGGCCGTTCGGTTATCGTTGTAGGACCCGAACTTAAGATGTATCAGTGCGGTCTTCCCAAGGAAATGGCTCTCGAGCTTTTCAAGCCCTTCGTAATGCACGAGCTTATCGCAGATAACTCCGCTCATAACATCAAAAACGCAAAACGTTTGGTAGAAAGAGCAGACGATAGAGTTTGGGGAGTACTTGAAAAGGTTATTAAAGAGCATCCCGTTCTTCTTAACCGTGCACCCACACTTCACAGACTTGGTATTCAGGCTTTCGAGCCTATCTTGGTAGAGGGTAGAGCAATCAAGATTCATCCCCTTGCATGTTCGGCGTTCAACGCAGACTTCGACGGAGACCAGATGGCAGTACACGTGCCCCTTTCTATCGAGGCTCAGGCAGAAGCAAGATTTTTGATGCTTTCTTCCAACAACATTCTTAAGCTTTCCGACGGTAAGCCTGTATGTACCCCCACTCAGGACATGGTTCTCGGATGCTTCTACATGACCATGGATAAGCCCGGATGTAAGGGTGAGGGAATGTGCTTTGCAGACGTTGACGAAGCAAAGATGGCATACTTCAACCACAAGATTCAGCTTCAGTCCGCAATCAAGGTAAGAATGACCAAGGTCGTAGACGGCGAAGAAAAATCCGGAATTATCGAAACTACCGTAGGTAGAATTATCTTTAACGAATACATTCCTCAGAATCTCGGCATTGTTGACCGTACCGTTCCCGGAAACGAGTTCGCTCTCGAGATCAATTACAGAGTAGGAAAGAAAGAGCTTAAGACAATCGTTGACAAGACGTTCAACGTGCTCGGCGCAACCGAGACCGTAAGAGTTCTTGATAATATCAAAGCTCTTGGTTATAAATATTCTACGATAGGCGCGATCACAACCTCCGTCTTCGATATGCATATCCCCGAGGAAAAGAAGAAGATTCTTGACGACGCGGAAAACGACGTAATCAATATCGAGCAGAGATTTAACGAAGGTGAACTTACCGAAGAAGAAAAGCACAGACTTGTAGTAGACAGATGGTCTGCGGCAAACAAGGACGTTACCGACGCGCTCTTTAAGAACATGAACCCCTACAACCCCATCAACATGATGGCAGTGTCCGGCGCCCGTGGTAGTAAGGATCAGATCGGTCAGCTTTCCGGTATGCGTGGACTTATGGCTAACCCTCAGGGTGAAATTATCGAAACACCCATTCGTTCTTCCTTCCGTGAAGGCTTGTCAGTACTTGAGTACTTCATTTCTTCTCACGGTGGACGTAAAGGACTTGCGGATACGGCGCTTAAGACTGCAAACTCGGGTTACCTTACTCGTCGTCTTGTAGACGTATCTCAGGACGTTATCGTAAGAGAGGAAGACTGTCTTACCAAGACGGGTATTGACGTAGAACCCATTAAGGATGGAGATACCATTGTGGAATCTCTTGCAGACAGACTTTCCGGCAGATACCTTGCTCAGCCCATTGTTGACAAGGAAACCGGAGAGGTTATCGTTCCTACCGACGTTATGATAGACGATGCAACCGCTAAAAAGGTTGATAAGATCTATATGAAGTGGTACAACGATCCTCACAAAGATCCCAACAATCCTCCCTTCAAGGTAAGTATGCGTTCCGTACTTTCCTGCAGATGCTTGCACGGCGTATGCGTAAAGTGCTACGGAAAAGACATGTCGGGTAGAACTCCCGTAAGAGTGGGCGAAGCAGTTGGTATTATTGCAGCTCAGTCAATCGGTGAACCCGGTACACAGCTTACCATGCGTACCTTCCACTCGGGTGGTATTGCATCGGGCGAAGATATCACGAGAGGTCTTCCCAGAGTAGAAGAACTTTTTGAAGCAAGAAGACCCAAAGGTGTGGCAACAATCACCACAGAATCGGGAGAAGTAAGATACGTTGAAAACAACGGTCGCCGTGACGTTATCGTTAAGAATGCAGACGGAAAGGAAACGACTTATTCTATTCCATATTCAGCAAAGATGAAGCCCGAGATCAAGACCGGCGCTATCGTAAAGGCAGGCGATCCTCTTACCGAAGGTCCTATCGATCCCCACGATATCATCAAGACAAAGGGACATAAGGAAGTTCAGGAATATATCGTTAAGGAAGTACAGTCCGTATACCGTTCTCAGTCGGTAGAAATTTCGGATAAGCATATCGAAATCATCGTTCATCAGATGCTCAAAAAAGTAAGAGTAGAAGACAGCGGTGACACCGATCTTCTTCCCGGCGAAATGGTAGACGAGAGCTTGTTCAAAGAGGCAAACCTTAAGGCAGTTCAGAGCGGTGGAAAGCCTGCTTACGCAAAGTACACCTTGCTCGGAATTACAAAGGCAGCTCTTGCTACAGACTCCTTCCTCTCCGCAGCATCCTTCCAGGAAACCGCAAGAGTTCTTACCGAAGCAGCTATCAAGAACAAGATAGATCCGCTTATCGGCTTGAAGGAAAACGTTATTATCGGTAAGCTTATTCCCGCAGGTACGGGTATGAAGGCATACAAAAACGTATATCCTGCAGAGGAAAGTTCGTTTATGCTTGAAAATGAAGAAATCGCAGAAACGGAATCTGAAGAAGTTGCAGAATAATCATTAAAAAATCAATATAAAAAATAAGCGTTGTCAAAAGACTAAAATCTTTGATAGCGCTTGTTTTTTATGTAAAAAAATAGTATAGCCAAAAATATAATTGTCGTAAAAACTCAACAACGTATTGTGCTAAATGTGACAAAAAGTGTTTTTTTAAGGTAAAAAGCGACAGTAAAAAAGGTCGAAAACGTCAAAATACGGTGCAGGTTTTTCAAAAAGCAAAAAACTACTTATTGTGGATAACGCAAGTGCCAACCACAATATAACGGACTTGAAAAAAACTTGACTAAAACGTTTTTATTTTGTATAATAAATATACCTTAATAAGTATTACTTTTCAAAATTACCGGCAAGGTCTTGCCGTGTTTTTTTTGCCCCCTTTTAGGGCGTTGATACTTTGGGAAAAGCGAGGAAATAAATGACGGCAAGCGAGATCATTTTAAAATATGCACCACAAACCGGAGTTGTGGGAATAGGGGTAAGCGGTGGCGCGGACTCTATGGTTTTGCTTCATATTGCAATCAAAACGCTTGGCGCGGAAAGAATAGAGGTTTTGCACGTAGAGCACGGAATAAGAGGACAGGCGTCCGTAGACGATGCGGAGTTCGTAAAAAACTACTGTAAAAGCAACGGCGTTAAGTTTTCTCTTTATACCGCAGACATACCATCTCTTTGCAAAAAAAGTAAACGCAGTGAAGAGAGTGAGGCGCGTATTTTCCGACATGCAGTCTATTTGGATTTTGCTCGCAAAAACAGCTCCGTAGTACTTTTGGGACATCACAAAGACGATAGGAAAGAGAGCATACTTATGCACCTTTTAAGGGGTTGCGCAATAAGTGGTTTGGTTGGTATGACCGAATGTGACGGGCATATCGTACGTCCGCTTATCGGTATGAGCAGAAAGCAGATAGAGGAATACGCTTTATCAAACGGAATAAAGTACGTTACCGATTCAACCAATCTTCAGACTGTCTACAATCGCAACTACGTAAGAAACGTGCTTATCCCTGCTATTGACGAAAGGTACGACAGCGACGCACTTCTCAGACTTTCCGATATGGCAAAAGAAAATGAGAAGTTTATGGAAAGGTTTGTAAATACCGAGCGCATAACGGAAGACGAGGGCTGGTGTTTAGTGCCTCTCGATTGCTTTTCGGATACGGCTGTAGCGTCGCGTTACGTGCTAAAAGCATGCGCGCTTGCAGGGCTTGCGTATGACGTGGAAAGCAAACACGTAAGCGAAGTTATAGAGCTTGCGAGTATGGAAAACGGCAGTAGAATAAGCCTTCCTCATTCGTTTGTTGCTATCAAGGAATACGGTTACGTTGCTATCGGTAAGCACTGCGAGCTGATTGAGGACGAGGAAGAATTTTGTATGGGTTTCACGCCGTTTGGCGAGGGTACGGTGACGGTCTTGCAAACGGATGAAGCACCGTGTAAGGGCAAGCTTATTTTCGATGCAGATAAAGTGCCTATGGACGCGGTTATAAGAACAAGACGGGACGGCGACGTTTTTAAGCCGTACAAGGGCAAAACGAAGAAGCTTAAGGATTATTTCATCGATAAAAAAATCCCGTTAAGAAAGCGCGATTTTATCCCCGTAATAGCGTCCGGCAACGAAGTGTTGCTTGTCGCGGACGTAGAGATCTCGGATAAAATAAAGGTGGACGAAAGCACGTTGGAAAAGTACGAGTTCGTCTACGAGAAACAGTAACAAAAAATAGTAAAGGACGATGCAATGGAACTGAAAACCAACGAACGTATTGACGATTTGCAGTACAATCAGCTTAAAATCATACAAAATTCCGAGTTTTTCAGATTCGGTAGCGATGCAGTTGAGCTTGCCAATTTCGTAAGTGGCGGTTATAGGGACAGAGCTGTGGACTTGGGTAGCGGAAGCGGAATAATTTCTATACTGCTTGCAGGAAAGAAAAACATAAACGTAACGGCGGTGGAAATTCAAAAAGACGTTGCCGAAATGTCAAGTCGCAGTGTAGTGCTTAACGGGCTTGAGGATAAGATAAAGGTACTTAATATCCCGATGCAGGAAATAGGCAAATATTTGCCTTGCGGTAGCCAGACGATAGTGGTAAGCAATCCTCCGTACCGAAAGGCAGACAGCGGAGAGGTAAGCGCGGAAGATACCGTAGCAATATCCCGTCACGAAATAAAGGTAACGCTCGACGAGGTTATAGCAACGGCATCATACTTACTTTCTATGGGCGGAAAATTCTATATAGTGCATCAGTGCGAGCGTATGGCAGAGGTTATCGCAGGATGCAAAAAGCACCGCTTAGAGCCAAAGGTATTACAAGTCCTTACCCCCGACGACAACAAGCCTCCGCACATCTTTTTACTCAAATGTATCAAGGATGGGGCAGAGGGTATAGAAGTTAGAAAACAACGTAAGATAGTTGCGTACTGCTAAAGAATCAAACGCTTGAAAAAATTTGAAAAATAAAAACGATTAAGGAGAAAGCATGTTATATATAGTAGCAACGCCGATTGGCAACATACAGGAAATAACTTACCGCGCGGTTGAAACACTTAAAAGCGTGGACGTTATCCTTTGCGAGGATACTCGCCATTCGCGTATTCTGCTTTCTCATTACGATATCAAAAAACCGCTTATTTCTTATCAAAAGTTCAACGAGCGCGAAAAGTGCGAAAGCATTATAACAATGCTTAAAGAGGGAAAAAACGTAGCTCTTATCTCGGACGCAGGCATGCCCCTTATTTCCGATCCGGGCGCAACGGTAGTAAAAGAAGCGCAAAAGCAGGGGCTTGAATATACGGTAATCAGCGGACCTTGCGCTTGTATAAACGCAGTAGTACTATCCTCTTTGGATACTTCGCGTTTTTGCATGGTGGGATTTTTGCCAGACAAGGATGGCGAGAGGAAAAAGACGTTGGAGCTGTTCAAAGATCTTCAGGCGACGCTCGTTTTCTACTCTCCGCCTCACGATATCGACAAGGACTTAAAAACCCTGTACGAAAATTTAGGAGCGCGAAAGGTAGCGGTCGTAAGAGAGATAAGCAAAATGTACGAGCAAGTTTGCGTAGGAAATCTTGGCGAAGAGTTGGTTTTTATGCGTAAAGGCGAGTTTGTTATCGTTGTAGAAGGCGCGCGTCCAAAAAGCGAATCGCTCAGCGAGCTTACGGTGCAAGAACATATCAGACACTATCTCGGCTTAGGCAAAACGGAAAAGGAAGCAATCAAGGCTGTTGCGTCCGACAGAAACGTGGCAAAATCAATAATTTATGCCGAAGCCATCAGAATGAAGGAGAATAAGGAATGAACGAGTTCAAAAAAATATGGTTAGACGTTCTTGGAATATTAGAACGTGAAATATCGTCTACGATAACGTACGACGTGTGGATAAAGACCTTGGAAGCAGTAGATATCGTGGGCGAAAAGCTCATACTTTGCGCACCCAGCGAAAGCAATAAGCTTAAGGTAAACAGAGAGTTCAAAACCCTTATAGTAAGCGTGCTTAAATCGCTGAACGCACTCATTACGGACGTGGAGATTATTGTCAGCGGAGAGTACGAAAAACAGGAAGAGCTTATAGAAGAAAAATCGGAAGAGTTGCCGGCAAAGGTTGAGGCAAACGTAATTAATCCCAAGTATACATTCGATAACTTTGTTGTCGGCAAGTGTAATCAGCTTGCCTATGCGGCGGCAAGAGCGGTAGCGGAACAGCCCGGAAACCTCTATAATCCCCTGTTTATCTACGGTGGCGTTGGTCTTGGAAAAACTCACATTATGCAGTCTATCGGCAACGCGCTCCGCAAACAGCAACCCAGCTTAAAAGTTTTGTACATACCCAGTGAAAAGTTTGTAAACGAATACGTTATGAGCGTAAGAAAGGGTGGAATTTCTTCTGACTTTGGAAAACAGTTCAGAGAAAAATACCGCAACTTAGACGTTTTGATGATAGACGATATACAGTTTGTTTCCAAAAAGCCCGAAACGCAAAACGAGCTTTTCCATACCTTCAACGACCTTACTCAGGCAGGTAAGCAGATTATTTTTGCTTCCGACCGCGCGCCCAGCGAGATTCCCGATCTTGAAGACAGACTGCGCAGTAGATTTGAGTGGGGACTTATAGCGGACATTCAGCCACCGGATATGGAAACCCGTATTGCAATCCTGCAAAAGAAAGCGCTTGCACAAAAAACCGTTATAACAAACGACGTTCTCACCTATATGGCTCAGCGTCTTGCCACCAATATCAGAGAGATGGAAAGCATGCTCAACAAGGTCATCTTGCTTGCAAAGCTTTATAACAAGCCCATAACCGTCGAGCTTGCTCAGGAAACCTTCAAGGACTACTCCGAACCCACGGAAGAGGCGATAGGAGCTGAGGACGTTATCGATTGCACGTGTAAATATTTCGACGTAAGCAAAGAAGATCTTTTAGGTAAAAAGCGAGATAAAAAGATAGTAGAGCCAAGACAAATTTGTATTTACGTTATTTCCGAAATGATGCCACTCCCCCTCACCACGATAGGCGAGCTTATGGGCGGAAGAGATCATACAACGGTGTTGCATGCAAAAAACAAAGTGGCGTCGCTTATCGGCAAGGACGAGCGATTTGATAAGGCAATAACCGACATAAAGAATATGATTTATAAAAAATAGCGGTTTTTATATAAAAATAAGCAAAATATACGTATTATTTATTTAAATGTTAAATCAAATTACTTGACAAAGAATACTAAAAGTTATATAATACCATAGCAAGAAAAGTTTTAAGGAGAAGTACTATGAAACAGAATATACATCCCGATTATCATGAGGTTACCGCAGTTTGCGCATGTGGCGCTACTTTTGTAACAGGATCTACTAAAAAAGGTGACGTTCTTAAGGTGGACGTTTGCTCTAAGTGTCATCCTTTCTATACCGGTAAGCAGAAGCAGGTAGAAACCGGTGGACGTATCGACAAGTTCAATCGTCGTTACGCAAGATAATTTCAACCGTAAAAAAAGTAAGACCATACCCTTATAGGTGTGGTTTTCTTTATATTGCGGGGCTTTATATGCGTCGCTATAGTGCATAAACAAGAACTTCCTCTAAGTCACGTACGCAAAAGTACGCTCCTGTCGAGGAAAACCTTGTTTATTTCTCTAGCTCGCATCTAACCCCCCTTACGTAAGTTTATGGTTCAGTTAGCGGGGCTTTATATACGTCGCAATAGTGCATAAAGATGAACTTCCTATAGCTTGTAACAAAAGGATTTACGAATTATCACCTTAAATATAAAAATCAAGGAAAATAAATAATGAAAGAAAAACAACAATGTGTTTCCATAGGCGGTCAGGCTCTTATAGAAGGAGTTATGATGCAGAGCAGAACCACTCAGGCAATGGCGGTTCGCAATCCCGACGGCTTTGTGGAAGTTAAAGTTAAAAAGCTTAAAAGTATGGGCATCTGGGCTAAGATACCCATTATCCGTGGTTGCATATCGTTTGTAAAATCCCTTATCAGCGGAACGAAAACGGTATATGAAAGCGCGGAGGTTGCGTTTCCCGAGGAGGATACCCCCGGCTCGTTTGCAATGGGAATATCGGGTGTTATCGGAATGTTGTTCGCAATCGCTCTGTTTTTCGTGTTGCCCTCTCTTGCGGTTAGCGGAATAGAAGCACTTTTCAAAATTACGATCGACAAATATATCATCCCTCTTATAGAAGGCGCAATCCGAATTCTTATCTTTGTTATATACTTATTGCTCGTATCCAAAATGAAAGATATACGCAGAACGTTTATGTATCACGGCGCAGAGCACAGAACGATTAATTGCTTCGAAAAGGGCATGGATCTTACCGTGGAAAACGTGCAAAAGTGCAGTACCAGACACAATCGTTGCGGAACGACGTTCCTGTTTTTCGTAATGATTATGAGCATACTTGTCATTGCGCTCACCACCCTTATATTTTCGCTTTGCGGAATTGGCTGGCTCATGACCGAGGGTTGGACGAGAATAGTAATAAGATTGGGACTTTTACCAATAATCGCAGGATGCTCGTACGAATTATTGCAGGGCTTGGCAAGACTACCCGACAACTGGTTCGTGGATATTTTCCGCGCGCCCGGTCTTGCGCTTCAGCGCCTCACCACCTATCCTCCCGAGGACGATATGGCAGAGGTTGCAATCCTTTCTTTCAATACCGTAAGAGCTTATGACGCAAACCCCGACAAGCCTCTTATATCCTTTGGACAATACGAGGTTTCCGCAATGCGCAACTTCATTAATTCCAAGCTCAGTGCAACCGACGCGGACAGCGCAGAAGCCGATTGGATAATGTGCCACGTGCTTAAAATCAAAAGAGCGGAGCTTGCTTTGCGCGCGCCATTAAACAAGGACGAGTACAAGGCGGTTATGGAAATTGTAAACAAGCGCAAGGAAGGAACGCCCCTTGACTATATTTTGGGCGAAAGCGAGTTTTACGGTCTTAAGATTAAGGTCAACGAAAACGTGCTTATTCCTCGTCTTGATACCGAAGTGTTGGTAGAACACGCGCTTAAGTACGTTAGGAGCGGAGATAAGGTTTTAGACCTTATGACGGGTAGCGGTTGTATAGCAAAAGCAATCAAAAACAACTCCACGGCGCAAGTGTTTGCTTCCGACGTTTCAGACGAAGCGATAGAGGTTGCAAAGAGCAATTTAAGCGACGACGGAGTACTTGTAATAAAGAGCGACGTGTTAGAAAATGTCGATGACGTATTTGACGTAATCGTGTCAAATCCCCCGTATATAAGAACGGAAGTTGTAGATACTCTTACCAAAGAAGTGCTTGCTCAGCCACGTATTGCGCTTGACGGTGGAGCGGACGGATTGGACGTATACCGCAAGATTGCGTTGCAAGTTCCCGATCATCTTACCGACGAGGGTACTCTTGCGCTTGAAATCGGTTACGATCAAGCCAAAGACGTTGCGGATATTATGATGGAAAAATTCTCTTTCGTACGCATTATCAAGGACTTGAACGGCAACGACAGAGTGGTTATCGCAAAAAATAAAAAGGTGAAATAAATGAATATATCAAAGCTTGAAAACATCAAAAACAAATTCGAAGAACTTACCAAAGCAATCTCTGATCCTGCGGTTATTGCAGACAACAAAGAGTGGACAAAGCTTGTTAAGGAACATTCCGAAATCGAACCTATCGTAAACGAATACAACAATCTTATCCGTATTCAAGACGATATCAAGGGCGCAGAAGAAATGCTTAAGGAAGAAACCGACGCAGAGCTTATCGAAATGGCGCGTGAGGAAATTCAGGAAAAGAAAAAGGAAGAGGAAGAGGTTACTACTCGTCTTAAAATCCTTCTTTTGCCCGTCGATCCCAACGACGATAAAAACGTTATTATCGAAATCCGTGGCGGAGCAGGCGGAGATGAAGCCGCGCTCTTTGCTTACGAGATTATGCGTATGTACAAGATGTACGGAGAAAAGCGCAGATGGAAGATTGAGGATATCGATATCAACGATACCGAGCTTGGCGGAGTTAAGGAAGCAGTGTTCTCTATCTCGGGTCAGTCGGCATACTCTTTCCTAAAGTTCGAAAGCGGAGTACACCGCGTTCAGCGTGTGCCTGAAACCGAATCTCAGGGCAGAATTCACACTTCAACCATTACCGTAGCAGTGCTTCCCGAAGTTGAGGAGATCAATATCGAAATCAACGAAAAGGACCTCAAAATCGACACTTACCGTTCGTCCGGAGCAGGCGGTCAGCACGTAAACAAAACTGAATCCGCAATCCGTATAACTCACCTTCCCACAGGTATAGTAGTTCAGTGTCAGGACGAGCGTTCGCAGATTAAGAACCGCGAAAAGGCTATGCGAGTACTAAAGAGTAAGCTATACGAAAAACAGCAGGAAGAGGCGGAAAAGGAATACGCGCAGAACCGCCGTTCTCAGGTAGGAACGGGCGACAGAAGCGAAAGAATTCGTACCTACAACTTCCCCCAAGGCAGAGTTACCGACCACCGTATTGGTCTTACCCTCTACTCTCTCGACACCTTTATGAACGGTGACCTCGACGAAATGATCGAAGCTCTACGTATAGCAGATCAGACTGCAAAACTCGAAGCCGAAACGGAATAAAACGGCTTATTTGCTTCGCAATAGTGCATAAACTAAAAGCACTCACTTGGTTACGTACGACTTGTACGCACCCTGCGTGAGTGCTTTTGTTTATTTCTCTTGCTCGGTGGGCAGACCCACAGTCGATATTGTGCTTTAACAAAGCAAGTAAATTACTACTGTTAGTTCTTCAGTTTGGGAGTGCGCCTTCGCACCTCGTTTCTAAGCCGTTTTCAAGCTTAAAGCTTGACCTAATATGAGTACTTTCACTAAAGTTAGTAATTAACTATCGTTAGTTCTTTAGTTTGACAGTGGGTCTGCCCACCGCCCTGCGTGAGTGCTTTTGTTTATTTCTCTTGCTTGGTGCGAATGCGCACTCCCGATTATTGTGCTTTAACAAACCAAACAATCAATTATTGATAGTTTCTCATAAATGTAGGGGCGATTCACGAATCGCCCGAATACCTACCCCAAAAAAATGTCATTGCGAGCAAGCGTGGAGGAATCTCGCGCCAAATTCCCCACTAATCATCCTCATAAAGCCGTCCTTGCAAAGGAAGGTGGCGACGTAGTCGACGGAAGGATTGGATAAAAAATCCTCTCCGTCATTCAATTCTTACAAGTATTTATGTAGGGGCGATTCATGAATCGCCCGTACGACTAAAAGAGGTAAAATCACCATTAGTTCTCACACCCCTCCTGTCATTGCGAGTCTACGAAGTAGGCGTGGCAATCTCCAAGCTTAAACGAGGCAATCTCAATTATCCATAAGAGTTCCTTACAACAAAGCACGCTTATCTTTTATTGATACAGCGTGCTTTTCCTTACTTATTATGATATTCTTCAAATAAGTCGTTTGGCGTACATTCCAATATGTCGCATATAGCCTTTAGGTTTTCAAACTTAATGCTTGTAGTTTCGTTATTGATTATCCTATTAAAATTCTGATAACTTAGCCCAAGTTGTATATAAAGCCAATATTTTGTTTTACCCTTCTCTTCTAAAATTTCTTTTATTCTTAATTTCATAATTACACCCACATTATATATTGTGTACATTATATAGGATAAAATGCCTTGACAAGTAGACTTACAGGTTATATAATGTATACATTAGACAGCGAATTTTTTTATGAAATTGCGTGTATATACCAAATATAAAAAGACTAACGTAATTTTAGTTAGTCTTAACTTGGGTTTTATTGATTTTAGTTATGTTTCTACTCTTCCAGTCCTGCCAAATAATCAATGGTAACGTTAAAAAACGTAGCAAGCGCAATAAGATTAGAAAGCTTTGGTTCTCTAAGTCCGTTTTCCCACAAGCTTATAATGCCTTTGCTTACGTTAATGGATGAGGCAAGCTCTACCTGCCCCACCTGATTTTCCATTCTCAATTCCTTTAATTTTTCCGCAAATTTTTCCATATTTTTATTATCTCACAAAAGTAAGAAAAATACTTGACTTCTTACAACTGTAAGAAATATAATTATATTAATAAATTTATAGGAGCAGATTATGAATAAAAAACTGATAATTACAGAAGAAATAAACAACTATTTCAAGCGCATTAATTGTAAGGTATTTGAAGAAAAATTTAATTCTTTGCTTTATGAAACAATGTGTTTTTTAGATAACTTTACGGATATAGTAAGAGATGCGCTCAGTAATGACAGCGAGGAAGTAAGACAGTACGTTTTATCCAAGATAGACCTTGAAGACGAGAAGCAAGTACGAGATTACGTAAGATTTTATTTGGAGAACGCTTTTGTTTGTACGTTCCCTAACCGTTGGAAAAAAAGACCGTAGGAAGGTGTCAACGTGACGTTGGGTCTGCCCACAACTTCTAATTTCCCACTTTTTTATTATATACTTGACGATTTAGGCATTTGCGTGTATAATATATAGAACGCACAATAAAAGGTAGAAAAAGTATTATGAAAATCGTAGTAAAAGTAGGAACTTCAACGCTTGCTCACAAGACGGGTAATCTTAACATTCGTCACGTAGAGGAGCTTACAAAGGTACTGAGCGATCTTAAAAACGCAGGACACGAAATAGTCCTTGTATCCTCGGGCGCAATAGGAATGGGCGTAGCAAAGCTTTCGTTATCCAATAAGCCTACCGATATTCCCACAAAGCAGGCGGCGGCAGCCGTTGGACAGTGTGAGCTTATGTACGTATACGATAAGCTTTTTTCCGAGTATAATCACACGGTTGCGCAAATACTTCTTACAGGTTCCGACTTTTCAAACGAGGAACGCCACAAAAATTTTGAGAATACGATGAAACGTTTGTTAGAACTTGGTGCGCTTCCCGTTATCAACGAAAACGACACTGTATCTACCGATGAGATAAAAGTAGGAGATAACGACACTCTTTCTTCGCTCGTAGCCGTTAGCGTAAAGGCAGACCTTTTGGTACTTCTTTCAGACATCGACGGATTGTTTACAGGTGATCCGAGAAAGGATAAAAACGCAAAGCTTATTACTGAAGTGCGTGGCATAACCGACGAAATTCGCGCTTTAGCAGGTAAAGAGGGTAGCGAGCTTGGAACTGGAGGAATGATAACCAAGCTCAACGCTGCAAAAATTTGCAACGATAACGGTTGTGATATGATTATCGCAAACGGCAGTAACCCCTCCGTGCTTTATGATATCGTAGAGGGCAAGCAAGCCGTTTATACCCGCTTTTTTGCCTAAAAAAGGAGATACGTATGCAGGATATTCAGACAATTTTAGCAAACGCAAAGCGAGCTTCACGAGATTTGGCGGTGCTTGATACCGATATAAAAAACTCTGCGCTTATCGCTATTGCAAAGGCTCTTACAGATAATGCTGACGAGATTTTGCAAGCAAACAAAATAGACGTGGAAAATGCAAAAGGCAAGATAAGCGACGTTATGATAGATCGTCTGTCGCTTAATCAAAAACGTATTGAAGGAATGGCTCAGGGAATAATGGACGTTGTAAAGCTTCCCGATCCCGTGGGCGAAGAAATAGAAGCTTTTGCCCGTCCAAACGGCTTGCAGATATCCCGTGTTTCGGTGCCTTTGGGGGTTATTGCAATAATCTACGAGAGTCGTCCCAACGTAACGAGCGACGGCGCGGCATTATGTCTTAAAAGCGGTAACGCGTGCATCTTAAGATGCGGAAAAGAAGCGTTTAATACGTCTAAAAGTATTGTAAACGTTATTCGTGCCACTCTTGAAAAACAGGGCTTAAACCCCGATTTTGTCAATATGCCGTCCTCACCCTCGCGTGAGGATGCAACCGCGCTCATGAATGCCGTAGGCTACGTAGACGCGCTTATTCCAAGAGGCGGAGCAGGACTGATCCGTGCGTGCGTGGAGAACGCAAAAGTTCCGTGTATAGAAACGGGAACGGGAATTTGTCACGTATACGTGGATAGATACGCCGACTTTGATAAGGCACTCAATATTATCGAGAACGCCAAAACGAGCCGTCCTTCCGTGTGCAATGCAGAAGAGGTTTGTCTTGTTCACGAAAATATAGCAAAAGAATTTCTGCCACTTTTGAAGCAAAGACTTGTAAGTGACAGAAAGGAAAATCCCGTACAGCTTCGACTTTGCGAAAAATCCGCTAAGATTATAGACGGAATAATGGCAACCGAAGCCGATTTTAATACCGAGTTTTTGGATTATATCCTCGCCGTAAAAATCGTAAGTAGTGCCGACGAGGCTATAGAACACATCGCAAACCATTCTACACACCATAGCGACTGTATAATTACCGAAAATTCGATAGTTGCAAAGCGTTTTATTAAAAACGTGGACAGTGCCGCGGTTTATCACAATGCGTCCACCCGTTTTACGGACGGAGGCGAGTTTGGCAAGGGATGTGAGATTGGAATTTCTACGCAAAAATTACACGCAAGAGGTCCTATGGGACTAAAGGAACTTACCTCGTACAAGTACGTTATTTCAGGCGAGGGACAAATTCGTTAAAGGAGAAGAAAAATGAAATACGTATTTGGCTTTTTAGGTACGGGCAATATGGGTTCGGCGCTCGTGCGCGCAGTTGCAAAACAGGTCAGCGCAGACAAAATTTGCATTTGCGACCACAACGAAAGCAAGACGTCTGCCCTTAAAAACGAACTTGGAGTATCGGTTGAGAGCGCAGAAGAATTGGTTAGAAACAGCGAATACCTCGTGCTCGGAGTAAAACCGCAAAAGCTCGATTCTACTGCTTTGGAGATCGGTAAAGCGGTAAATGAAAATCCTAATCTTAAAATAATTTCTATGCTTGCCGCAGTTGATACCGACAAGCTTGAGGCGGTTTTGGGGAAAAGAGAATACGTGCGCATTATGCCCAATACCCCCGTACTTTTGGGCGAAGGCGTAGTTTTGTACTGCACCAAAAACACAACGGCAGACAGCGAAAAAACGTTTATAAATGCGTTTGAAAAAGCAGGAAAAACCGTAAAGCTTGACGAGAGCTTGATGGATGCCGGAATGTCGCTTTCGGGTTGCGGACCTGCGTTTGTGTATATGTTTATCGACGCGCTAGCTAAAGCAGGCGAAAAATTGGGGCTTGACGGCGAGCTTGCTTTGGAGCTTGCCACGCAAACCGTAAAAGGCTCGGCAATGATGGTGGAAAAGCTTGGTAATCCCGAGCAACTCCGTATCAACGTTTGCTCACCGGGCGGAACTACCATAGAGGGAGTAAACAGCCTGCAAAACGACGGGCTTGACAATACCGTAAGCAAAGCTCTTACCGCAAGCTACAACAAAAGTAAGCTTCTTTCAAAAAAGTAAATTTAGCGCAAAATCAACAAAAATAAAACCGTTCCTAAAATACAAAGGAACGGTTTTCTCATATACGTACGTTAGTTTTTTTGACTTTGTAGCGCAATATCGCACACGATACACGTTTGAGATGGAACGTAGAAGAACCAAGCAAGAATGATTGGACCCTCATTAAGCTGGTAAATGAAAGAATCCTCAGGAATAGGTAAGAAGTTGTCAAGCTCTAAAAGTCCCACGATCAAATCACAGCACGAAAACAGTAGTAATCCAATTGCAAATAGCGGTGCGCTCTTAAATTGAGTGAATGCTATTACAATGTTCATAATAAGGTTTGCAAAGTAGAACAGAGAGATAAGTGCAAGCGCGTCCGTATTCTTATTAAGCACGATAATCGTTGCGATAACGGCAATAACGGTCAAGCTGATTCTGGCAATAAGGTGAACGGTTTTTGCCGTCTTGCTTTTTTGATTAAGATACAGACGGATAAAGTAACATATCTGCGTTACCGAGAAGAAACACATCGCGACAGTCTTTTGTCCTTCAAACTCAAATAATTCGCTTAGCAATATGTCGGCGCAAAGAGTGCAGAACAATGCAATCAGCATAACAACGTAAGTGGATTTGTTTTTGAAGAAAAACAAAGCGCCAAGCAATGCGACGGCTACGGAAGTTACGGACAGTACTTTATATTCAGTACCGTCGGTAAGCTGAATTGCCACCCCAAGTCCTAATTCTACAATTATGAAAACCGTTAAAAATACGGTTAAAAAAATCTTATTCTTTTTCATTTTCTGTAGCAGTTACTTTTGTACTGTTTTTCGTTTTGCTTGAAATAAATCTTACAAGAGCCATAATTCCTACCATAATATAGTAAATGAGTGCGGATACAAGGCAGAATCCCACAAGGTAAGCAATAAGGAATACACCCCAAGGCACAGCCTTATACACGTCGGAAAGAATGGGAAGATGATTGGGAACGAGGCTACTGATATAGAACATACTGAAGTCCTCGCCGGTAGATACGATATACGCGCCAAGCGTTTCGTTAAGCAGGATTGCAATGCCTGACAGAAGAACGAACACGGGGATTGCGCCAAGGAAATACTTGAAGTTTGTTTTCTTTCTGTTGTATACCATATAGAATATACCGAACACGATCTGAAGTCCGTGGTGTACCATGGTTTGGATATTGATGCCGATAAGTTCGATAAATACGTCGTTGGGATAAATAAACACGATAAGTCCGCCAAACAGCGAGAACGTAGAAATAAAAGCGATAAGCATATCCCGTATCTTTCCGTCTTTCATAAAAGCAATAAAGGGCAATACGTAAAGCGGAGAAGAACAAAGCTGGAATGGGAAAGCATACCATTGATAATCCGCCGTAAGCGTCGGGCTGTCGTTGTTAAAGGTAAAGATGATTTGCTTGTAAATCTCCAGTACAACGATTAAAATCCAACCGATAAGAGTAATAGTTCTGAACGTCTTGTCCGAACAGTTCTTAAACTTAATGCACATAAATACTGTAAGCCCGATCATTATTGCTACCCACATAAAGTGGAACCAACCAAACGAAGGAGGCGTAGGCATTTCACCTGCAAAAAACTCGTAAATTTTTTCCATTATTTTCATCCTTTTGTTTATTAATTATTTGTCTTTGTCACAACAGTAGGTTACGCTAAATTTAGTAGTGGCATTTCCGTCAAATTAATATTTATCAATCATTTGTTGTGACATAGCCGGTTATTTTGTTAAAAATATTGCACAATTAAAGATTGTAGTACTTATCAAACTCGGCAGGGTGAGGGATTTTAGAAAGCTCTCTTACCTCTTCACGCTTTGTCTTAATAAGGTTCTTAATAAGCTCTTCGGGGAAAACTCCGCCTGCAGTAAGATAGTCGTGGTCGTTTTCAAGTGCTGTAAGAGCTTCGTCTAAAGAAGTTGGAAGATGCTTAAGCTTAGCTTTTTCTTCCTCGGGTAAGTGATAAAGATTTACGTCGTATGGACCCCAACCGTTTGCGTGAGGATCGATCTTGTTCTTAATTCCGTCAAGACCCGCCATAAGGATTGCCGCATAGCAGAAATACGGATTACACGTAGCGTCGGGGTTACGAAGCTCAAATCTGCGCTTATCGGGACTCTTTGCGTAAGCAGGAATACGAATTACCGCGCTACGGTTACTCGTTGCATAACCCACCGTTACGGGAGCTTCAAATCCGGGAACAAGACGCTTGAAAGAGTTTGTGGAAGGATTGGTAATTGCACAAAGCGAATTGATGTGCTTCAAAAGTCCGCCCATAAAGTAGTGAGCTTCCTTAGAAAGTCTTGCATATCCGTTATCGTCCGAGAATACGGGCTGACCGTCTTTTAATAAAAGCATGTGAACGTGCATACCGCTTCCTGCTTCGCCGTAAATGGGTTTGGGCATAAAGGTAGCGGACTTGCCGTACTTCAGAGCAGTGTTGTGAATGATGTACTTAATCATCATCGTAGCGTCTGCCATCTTTGACATTTTGCCAAGCTGAGGCTCTATCTCAAACTGTCCGGATGCCGCAACTTCGGGGTGATGGTAGTTAATGTCAATGCCTGCGTCTTTCATGTGTAAGCACATTTCGCTTCTGCACTCATAGGCTGCGTCAAACGGTTTTGCAATGTGGTAAGCCTTTTGCTTGGGCACGATTACGCCCTTTCCCTCGGTTGCGCTGTTCCAGTACGATTGCTGAGTGTCAAGAGTAACTCCAATACTGTTTGGCGCAACTTCCCAACCGACCTGATCGAAAAGATAGAACTCAAATTCGGGAAGTATAAGCATAGTATCTGCAATTCCGCTGTCTTTCATGTACTGCTCGGCAGCAAGTACGATATTTCTAGGGTACTGAGCAAGAGGACGGTTTGTAGGATTGTCGATAATCATTGCGTTACCGGTCATAGAAAGAGTGGGTATTTCGCAGAAAGGATCAACAAGCGCAGTGTCGGGATCGGGAATGAATACCATGTCGCTTTTCTCAACTACCGCATATCCGTAGTTAGATGCGTCGAAGCCAATTCCGCTAATCATAGTGTCCTCAGAGAAATTCTCGGCAGGAATGGTAACGTGACGGAACTGACCGTTGATGTCAACCATCTTAAAGTCAACCATTTTAATTCCTTCTTTTTTAATAAGTTCAATTATGTCTTTTGCAGTCTTTTTCATTTTTTTATACCTCTAAAAAAAAATTTTGATATAATTATATCAACTTATGTAAATTTAGTCAAGCCGTTACGTCACGTAAATAAAAACTCTTATTTTTCCATACACTCGGCTAAGGTCCTATTTTTAATTTATATACGTCCATAGAAGTACAAATTAAACGATTGCTATTAAACTACTTCTAAGGCAGTATAAATTGTAGGGTTTTAGCTGTAATTTGAAAGCATAAGCAAAAATGAAAATTTTTTTATTAAAAGCAGATTTGTTATAGCCTAAGCGGTTTGAGATATGTTACAATATGAATGTGGGAGGTAACCAAAATGTTGATTACTGATAAAAACGAACTTAAAAATTATAGCACCCCGTATCGTATATGGCAGGGAATACCGGGAATTGCAATAACTAAAAAAGGTAGAATATTTTCTACGTTTTATAGCGGTGGAACAAAGGAAGAAGAAGGTAATTACGTAGTACTAATAAAGTCCGACGACGACGGTAAAACTTTTTCCGAGCCTGTTACCGTAGTGCACAACAAAGAAGACGGGCGATGTTTTGACGAGATTATTTGGATAGATCCCAAGGGTAGATTGTGGCTATGTTGGGGATATCAGGGTAAACACGGCGAAGGCGAGTATGCAAGCGTGTGTGAAAACCCTGACGCTGACGAACTTGTCTGGAGTAAGCCTAAGCTTATTGGCTATGACGTTATGATGTGCAAGCCCACAGTTTTAACAAGTGGCGAGTGGGTTTTCCCTATTACCGTATGGGAAGACGCGTGGCGAAATTTCAATAATTTGCCACCGGTAAATATGGACGAGCGCAAAGATAAGCAAAAGGGAGCGTTTGTTTATTTAAGTTGCGACAATGGAAAAACATTTATAAAAAAAGGCGGTACTATTGCAAAAGATCGTTCTTTTGACGAACATATGGTAACCGAGCTTTCCGACGGAAGACTTATGATGCTTATTCGCACGCTTTACGGAATAGCAGTGTCATATTCTTACGATAGGGGGCTTAGTTGGACTAAAGCCGAAGATAGCAAGATAGGTGGTCCGTGCTCGCGTTTTTCGATAACAAGACTAAAGAGTGGAAGACATTTGCTTGTAAATCACTATAACTTTAACGGAAGAAATAATCTTACGGCGTTACTTTCCGATGATGATTGCAAAACGTTTAAATACAGCTTATTACTTGACGAACGCAGTCAGGTTTCCTATCCCGACGTGCAGGAATATAACGGATATATTTATATAACCTACGATAGAGAGCGTGGAGGTTTTGAGCCTTCGTTAGAAAAAGCGTACACTTGTGCAAGAGAAGTTTTGTTTGCAAAGATAACCGAAGAAGACATAATAAAGGGCAAAATCGTAAGCAAAGACGGAAAGCTAAAGCAAATTATATCCAAGCTTGGAAAATACGCCAAAGAATATGAAAATCCATATAAAGAATATAACCGTTTTTCCGAAGTAGAGCTTGCAAAGTTTTTGATTGAAAAACACCCTGATTGCATTGTTGAAAAGATATTTGATTACTATCCAATCGGATGCGAAAATATGCATAAGGTGCAGTGCGAAAAAATGGATGAGCTTGTAGAACAACTCAACGAAAAAGAAAACAAGCTTACAACCGTTATTGATATAATAACGCTGGTACGTAGTGTAAAAGATACGACAAACGAGAGTGTTCCTATTGTAGAATTAGTAAAGAAAATGGTGTCAAATGGAGTGGAAAACGTGAGCGAAATAGCCGAAAAAACAGGCGTTTCCAAATGCTATCTACAACATGTTTTCAAAAAGCAAACAGGAACAACTATTACCGAGTATAAGAATACTCAAAAGCTTGCAAAAGCCAAGCGTTTGCTTATTAGTACAGAAAAAAACATAACCGAGATTTCTAACGAATGTGGTTTTGAAAGTTCAAGTTATTTTGCCGAGCTTTTCAAATCTTACGAAAATTTAACGCCTACAAACTATAGAGATTTACTCAAAAAGTAGTATACGTGTGTGAGAAAACGCTTAATTTGATGCAAATTAGGCGTTTTTTTGATTTAGCAACAATCTCTTTTTTAGTTGCAAAGATAAATCGTTTGTGCTATACTCTTCTTAGTAGAGTAACAAGGAGAAAAGTATGAAAGTAAGTGTAATTCAACCGTATTATTCGTTTGACGGTAAAGATAACGACAAGTGTTATAGTGAAATGGTAAAACTTCTCGATTCGTGCGATAGTGAGAACGGAATAATAGTACTGCCTGAGTATAGCGACGTGCCTAGCGATCTTATAAAAGAAGAAGAGTACTTTGGCTCGATAGAAAAATATAATGCAGATATTATGCAAAGAGCTAAAAATACCGCGATCAGATGTAACAGTATCGTGTTTGTAAACTGCGCCGAAAAGACTGAAAAAGGTTGGGCAAACGTTACTCACGCGATTGATAGAAACGGAAACGAGGTTGGAAAATATTTCAAAGCGCACCCGGCTCCAAGCGAAGTAAGACCGTCCGCACAAGGCGGTTATGGTCTGGACGTGAGCTATTCTTACGAGTTTTCTCAGCCTTACGTTGTAGAGATTGACGGTATAAGATTTGGATTTATGACGTGTTACGACTTCTATTTTTACGAGAATTTCGCAACGCTCGCTCGTCAAAATATCGACGTAATTATCGGCTGTTCGCATCAGCGTACCGATACGCACGAGGCTCTTTCCATTATCAATCGTTTTCTTTGTTACAACACAAACGCATATCTTCTCCGTTCTTCCGTATCGCTTGGAAAAGACAGTAAAATCTGCGGATGCAGTTGCATAATCGCGCCTTCTGGCGAAGTTTTGGTGGATATGAAGAGCGAAGTTGGCGTAGGAAGCGCAGATATTGATATTAGCAAAAAATACTATAAGCAAGCAGGCTACAAGGGCGCGTTAAAATCGCATTACGAGTATATAGAAGAAGGCAGACGTCCTTGGCTTTACAGAAACGGCGGAGCAAGCGTAGTTGTTTTTGATAAATTTATGCCATACCCTCGTCTTTGCGCGCACCGCGGATTTTCTACCGTTGCGCCCGAAAATACAATGCCTGCATTTGGCTCGGCAATCGCGCTTGGAGCAAAGGAGATAGAGTTCGACTTGTGGGAAACTAAGGACGGTGAGATTGTGTCTTGCCACGACCTTACCTTAGAGCGAGTAAGCAACGGTAAGGGTGTTCTCACCGAAAAAACTCTTGACGAGCTAAAACAGCTTGATTTCGGTTGTAACTTTTCCGAAAAATTCAAAGGTCTTTCTATCGTTACGTTCGAAGAAATTTTGCAAAAGTTTGCAGGAAGAGTAATAATGAACGTGCACGTAAAAACGCTTTCCGACCACTATAACGAGCAAGCTATGAAAAAGATTGTGTCGCTAATTCGCAAATACGATTGCGAAAAACACGTATATTTTATGATTTCTCACGACGGAGTAATCAAGCAGTTCAAGCAGTACGCTCCCGATATTGCAATGTGCGTAGGACATCTTGACGAAAGACCGTGGGAGATTGTCGAGCGAGCAATTGAGATGAAATGCGAAAAAGTTCAGCTTTTCAAGCCGTACTTTAATCAAGAAACGGTTGATAAAGCCCACGCAAACGGCATAAAGTGTAACGTATTCTTTGCTGACGAAATAGACGAAGCGAAAAAATATATCGAAATGGGCATTGATACAATTCTTACAAACGATTATCTTAAAATTTCTACTGCGCTTAATTTAAAGTAGAAAATAAAAGCGTTCTCCCATTAAAAATAGTCGGAGAACGTTTTTGATTTAAAATTTGTATTTTATGCAACAAAAACAACACTACTATTGAATTTAGTATGGTATAATGAGTTTAGAAAAAACTAAAAGGAGAGTCTTTTATGTCAATAAAAACTTATGCTTTAGATAAAAATTGGTCTATAGCCACCGATCCCCAAAACGTGGGAATAAACGATAATTGGCAAAATGCAATACAAGAGAGTTGTATTCCTGCTTTCGTGCCTTCTATTATTCAGCAATTTTTTCCAGCTTATCACGGTGTTGCATGGTACTGGAACACGTTTAAAAACACGTTAAGTATGGGTAATGATAGGGTTTTATTACGCTTTGGTGGTGTGGATTACAAGGCTACGGTATGGCTTAACGGCGTTTTATTAGGCTCTTACGAAGGTGGAGAAACTCCGTTTGAGTTTGACGTTACGGACTATTTGAAAGAAGATAATCTTCTTGCAGTGCGCGTTCTAAATCCTACTGATAAAATGATAGATGGAATGACGCTTATGTCTACTCCTCACCGCAATAAGGTTATGAAGCCGTCTGCAGGAAGTTGTCTAAATCACGGTGGTATTTGGTATGGCGTAACGCTTGAGTGTGTGCCTAAAGCGAGAATAAGCGATAAAATGCTTAGAGGGGACATAATGGGAAATCTTAACGCTTCGGTTTCGGTTTTATCTGAGTTTGACGGCGAAGAAAAAGCTAATCTCTCACTTACCGTATACGAAAAGATTGGAACAAATGCAATCCGTGCGCAAAAAGATATAGATATTAGCATTCAAAAAGGCGAAAATAATTTCGAGCTTGCAACTTTTGTCGAACAAGTGGAGCTTTGGGATTGCGATAATCCGTATTTGTATACGGTGGAAATAATACTAAAAGGCAAAGATTTCGAGCATAAATATAAGCAATCGTTTGGATTTAGAGAGTTTTGCGTAAAGGACGGTTATTTCTATCTTAACGGTAAAAAGATTTTCATAAAGTCTGCGCATAGTGGAAATGCTTTCCCGATAGGACAAGGTTTTCCCGTGCATCCAGGACAAGTTAGACAGGATTTTGTGTATGCAAAGGCTTGCGGATTTAATATGCTAAGAGCAATTGCAGGATTATTCCGTCCCGAACAACTCGATATTGCCGACGAATTGGGATTGCTAGTATACGAAGAAAGTTTCGCGTCTTGGTGTGTGGCTTATTCACAATGGAATTTTTGGAATAGTAGGGAAGAATTTGAGCAAATCCGTGCGGAAAGAGCGGTTACCGATATGCCGATAGATAATATTGAAAATATAGTTCAGCGTTGGAAAAACTCCAATACGTGTATGATAAATCGTGACAAAAATCATACTTGCGTAGTGGTTTGGGGACTTTTGAACGAAACGCTTCACAACGATATTTTCTATACTGCGGTAGATTATATCAAAGAGTTAAGGGCAATTGATAAAACTAGACTTGTCCTTCTCAACAGTGGAAGATTTGATTATGATCATTCGATAGGTTCAGCAAGCAATCCTTACTCTGAAGACTGGGAAAATCTTTTGGGAAGCGATGGCGACGAAACTCAAAATTATTATGGGAAGTTTAGGGACAGTGCAGGATATATCGCATCAACTCCAAATGCTGGCGATCACCACAGATACGCAGATGCGCCTCTTGACTACGAAACTTTTAAGTGGTATAGAGAACTTGGGAAAGATGCAAAGCTTCCTATCTTTCTTTCCGAGTTTGGAATTGGCTCACTTTTTAACGTAATAGAAGAGTATAAACATTTTATGCAACACGGTTACAGTATGGAGCTTGACGATAGCTCGTGGCTAAAACTTCAGGGCGATGCCCTAGAAAGAGATTGGGAAAGACTTGGACTTAAAAAAGTTTTTCCGTTTGCAGAAAGTTTTTTGAAAGAAAGTCAGCGCAAAAACGCGAAAGAGCGCAAAAATTTGTTCGATATGTTAAGGTCGAATAACAATCTTTCGGGATATTCGCTTACAGGACTTTTAGACCACGGAATGTGTGGCGAAGGGCTGTGGTCGTATTGGCGCAGATTTAAGCCCGAGATGTTCGACGCAGTATCCGACGGCTGGGCAAAGCTTAAGTTCTGTTTATTTCCACCGCGTTGTGTAAATGTTAACGAAGAGTTTGAGTTTGAAGTAGTGCTTGCAAACGACGGTGTGCTAAAGAGTGGGGAATATCACGCGTCTTTCGCTATTGTAGATGACGAAGGCACAGTTGCAACTTTTGATAAAACGTTCGAGCTTGACGGCAACGATTTTGCTACTCACGTAACAACCGAAAAATGCGCGGTAAGCAAAGTGGGAACGTATAAAATACTTGCAACTTTACAAGAGGGTTCACCTGCCGGCTACGAAACGGAATTTTATGCAATAGACGCGCCTAAAAAAGTTGACGCGTCCGCAAAATTTGTTAATCTTGATTGCGAACTTGAAAGCCTTCTTATTCAAAACGGTGTAAAAAATGAAGATAACGACGTTATTGTCGCAGGCAATGTTAATTCAAAAGAAGTAAGCGAACTTATTAAAAAAGCAAAAGCCGGTGCAACGGTTGCGTTTGTTGATGTAAATACGTTTAACGGTAAAGACAATGAGAGTTTGCTCGCGCTAAGAGAAATTATTCCCGACCTTACCGTGTTTGACGGTAGAGATTGGTTGTATCACAAAGAGCTTGTAATTGCAAACAACGAAGTATTTGACGGGCTTGGTAAAAAAATTGTCGATCTCGACGTGTTTATCGAATGTTTTCCACACGTCGTATTCAAAACAAACGAAACGCCAAACGACGTAATCTGCCCGGGTTTTCAAACAGGATATCATATAGAGCGTAATGCTTACGGGCTCTATCACGCGATAGAAGGCTTTAAGGTGGGTAAAGGTATGATATATCTCTTTGCTTTCCCACTTAAAAGATGCGGAACTTTTGATAGGCTTTTTATGAATTTTGTACAGTATTTAACCAAACGTATTTAACTTTTTGATACGTTCTTCTAAAAATTAAAGCGACAAATCTGCTAAAAACAAAGGTAGGATTGTCGCTTTTTTTCACATCCTTTACCTTTTGTTAGTATAATGACAAGAGAAAAGGGGGAGAGAAAAAAATGACGGTAGCTTTAATTTTTGGTGGAAAATCTTCTGAACATTCCGTGTCCGTTGCAACGGCAACGCTGACGTTTGACGCGCTAAATAGCAAATATGACGTAATACCCGTGTATATCGACAAGAACGGCGTGTGGAGAAAGGGAAAAAAGAACGTAAAGCCTACGTTAAAAAAGCTTAGGAAAGGGAAAAAAGTCAGACTTGGTTTTTCTTCGCCATACCTTTATTGCGGACTGAAAAAAATAAGGATAGATTGCGCGTTTTTGTGTTTGCACGGAGCAAACGGCGAAGACGGAACGGTTCAGGGAGCGTTGAAGCTTGCGTCTATTCCGTTTACGGGCTGTGACGTAACGGCAAGCTCTGTAGGAATGGATAAAATTTTTGCTAAAGACGTATTTGTTGCAAACAAACTTCCGTGTATAAAGCATATAAGTATAACGAAAGAAGAGTACGTCAACAGACAATTTGTCGCAAAATCACGCATACGTATGCTTGGTTATCCCGTAATAATAAAGCCGGCAAATGCTGGAAGCAGTATAGGAATAAGTATTGCAAAAAGTTCTAAGAGCGTTGACAGAGCGCTTGAAACGGCGTTTAGGTACGACAACAGAATAATAGTCGAAAAAGCGCTTACGGATTTTAGGGAGTTTAACTGCGCCGTAATAAAGAGCGAAGAACGGTTTTATGTTTCCGATATAGAAGAGCCGTACAAAAAGGGTGAGATACTCGACTATATCGACAAATATTCTGATTCCGGAACGCTGAGAGAGCGGAATATCCCTGCAAAAATAGACAAAGAGATTGCCGAAAACATAAGAGAACTCGCGCTAAAAACCTTTAGGGTGCTAAATTGTTCGGGCGTTGCGCGTATTGATTTTTTACAAAGTAGCGACGGAACTCTTTACGTAAATGAGATAAACACTATTCCGGGGTCGATGGCGTTTTATCTGTTTGTATGCGATCCCATCTCACCCGAAAGATTGTGCGAGCTGTTGATTGACGATGCGCTGTATAACCATAAGAGGAGAGAAGAATTAAGCTACACGTACCAAAGTGAAATATTTGCTACCAAATCTTAGCAAAATCTTTGCGAATAACCTTTGATTAATTATTGACTTAATTTCTCATGTGTGCTAAACTATACCCGAAAATAATTTTTCGGAGGCAGTTATGGCAAAGATTACTTACAAAACCCCCATTGTAGAAATGCAGGGCGATGAAATGACCAGAATTTTGTGGGATAAGATTAAGCAGTATTTGATAGAACCGTTTGTAGAGCTTAACGTAGATTATTACGATCTTGGGCTTGTAAACAGAGAAAACACAAAGGATCAGGTAACTATTGACGCTGCAAACGCAATCAAAAAATATCACGTTGGCGTAAAGTGCGCCACTATCACTCCAAATGCTCAAAGAGTAACCGAGTATAATCTTTCTAAGATGTGGCTTTCGCCAAACGGAACAATAAGAGCTATATTGGACGGAACGGTTTTCCGCGCACCCGTGCTTGCTAACGGTATTAAACCTTTCGTTCCCGGCTGGAAAAAACCGATAACCGTTGCCCGTCACGCATACGGCGATATCTATAAAAACAGCGAGCTTATAGTGGATAGCGAAGCAACCGCGTTTTTGAAGGTCGAGTACAAGGATGGAAGGGTAGAAGAAAAGAAGATTGCAGACTTTAACGGTAAAGGCGTGCTTCAAGGCGTTCACAACTTGGATAAATCTATTTCTTCATTTGCCCGTTCTTGCTTTAATTACGCGCTTGACGTAAAGCAGGACTTGTGGTTTGCAACAAAAGACACTATTTCCAAGCAATACGACCACACCTTCAAGGATATCTTTGCTGAAATTTTTGAAAACGAATACAAGGAAAAGTTTGAAAAAGCAGGCATTACGTATATGTACACGCTCATCGACGACGCTGTTGCAAGAATTATGCGTAGCGAGGGCGGAATTGTTTGGGCGCTTAAAAACTACGACGGCGACGTAATGAGCGATATGGTAGCGTCAGCGTTCGGTTCTCTTGCAATGATGACAAGCGTGCTCGTTTCTCCTGACGGAAACTACGAGTACGAAGCTGCTCACGGCACTGTAACCAGACATTATTACAAGTATCTTAAGGGCGAAAAAACGTCCACAAACCCCGTAGCTACTATTTTCGCTTGGAGTGGCGCGCTTAGAAAGAGAGGCGAGAGCGAGGACAACAAGGAGCTTATTGCTTTTGCCGACAAGCTCGAAAAAGCAACGGTTGGAACTATCGAAGCGGGTTATATGACAAAGGATTTAACTTCGCTGTTTAGCAAAGAGGGTGTAACAGTTCACGCGCTTGATTCCGAAGAATTCTTGCAGGCAATTGCAAGCAGAATGTAAAAATAATAAGCATACCGAGTTAATATAAAATTCGGTATGTTTTTATTATAATAAAAAAACGCACACATAAACTAATATTTTGCATTGTCAAAATTATTTACGTGTGTTATTATATAAAAGATAAAAAATATTTTATTGGAGAAAATGCATGATTAGATATTTTAGTGACAAACAACTTTTTATACTTGAAACACAGTCGTCAACTTACGCGTTTGCGTTAAACGATCATGACGCGCCAATGAGCGTATATTACGGCGCAAAGCTTTTCAGTCCCGAGGATTTGGAACTTATTGGTGCGGATAAAATGGACGGTTACAGATTCAGAGAGTATACAAAAATGTTTAAGTACCGCCACGAATACTCAACTTACGAGCGCGGTGTGTACGACGAAGAAGCTCTAAAAATAAGATATAGCGACGGAGTAAGCGACGTTGATCTTGTTTACGATTGCCATGAAATAAAAGGCAACACCTTATTACTTACCCTAAAAGACGAAGTTTATTCGCTTAAGGTTGTTTTAACGTACGAGGTTTTCGAAAATTTCGATATGATAAAACGTTACGCAACGATTATAAACAACGGTAATAAGCTTAGTATTGAGAAGTGCTTGTCTGCAACTTTCTATCTTCCAAACGGTAATTATATCTCCAATACGTTTGCAGGAAACTGGGCAAAAGAGTTTACTAAGGTAACAACCGAAATAACCGAAGGCAAGGTGGTTTACGAAACAAGACGAGGTGTAACAAGCGGGCCGCATTTCGTACCTTTTGTATCCATTACCGATAAGCAAAATCCGGCAACAGAAAATCGGGGAAGTGTGTACTTTGCATCGCTTGCCTATAGCGGAAACTTCAAAACAGTTCTAGAGAAAAACCACGCAGGAACTGTAAAGATTGCAATGGGAATAAACGATTTTGACACAGTCTTCTCGCTAGATAAAAACGAGAGCTTTACCACGCCCGACGTTTATATTGGTTACGTTGACGGTGGTTATAATAAGATGAGTGAAAAGCTGTACGATTTACAGTTTGATTATTTGTGTCCAAGAGGTAATATAGACAAGCCGTTCCCCATTATTTACAATTCTTGGTATCCGTACTTGTTTGACGTAAACGAGGAAAAATTGCTTGCCCTCATTCCCAAAATTAAAGAAATTGGTGCGGAATTATTTGTTATTGACGACGGTTGGTTTACAAACAGAGTGGACGACAGACGCGCGCTTGGTGATTGGCAGGCTTGTAAAAAGCGTTTTCCTAACGGTCTTGGCATAATTTCGGATAAAGCGCACGAAGCAGGACTTTTGTTCGGTCTTTGGGTAGAGCCTGAAATGATAAACGAGGATAGCGAGCTTTACGCGCTCCACCCGGATTGGGTACTAAAGTACGAAACTCGCCCCATGAGCAAAATGCGTACCCAAATGGTTTTGGATATCACCAAACCCGAGGTTTACGAATTTTGTAAAAATATGCTCGACAGAGTAATAACCGAGTATAAGCTCGACTACTTAAAGTGGGATATGAACAGGTATATCGCCGAAACAGGTAAGGATAGCGACTTTTTTGTAAAGTACACGCAAGCATTGTGGGGGCTTTATAAGCATATCCGCTATACCTATCCCACGTTGCTTATCGAAAACTGCGCTCACGGCGGAGCAAGAAGCGATTACGGTATGATGCCGTATTCTGACAGAATAAATCGAAGCGACAACTCTGATCCTGTGGACGTGCTAAAGCTTCACGAAGGATTTTCCACGTACATTTTGCCTCGTTATGCAGGAGGTGCTGGCAACGTTGCAACCTCGCCCAACGGACAAAACGGAAGAGTTACACCTCTTAAGTTCCGCGCGCATTTGGGTATGACGGGTTCTATGAGTGTAGGCTTTGATCTTCTTACCGCAAAAAAAGAGGATATCGAGGGAATAAAAGAGTATATCAAGTACTACAAAACTATTCGTCCAATGCTTCATTCTTCATACCTTTACCGCCTTTCTTCCGTTCTTGATAACGGAGTTGCAGTCTGGCAGTACACGGCAAGGGATAGAAGCAAAGCAGTAGTGTTCATTTTTGCTCACGGCGTCAGATGGGGCGAAGGCTTGGATAATATCAAGCTTGTCGGCTTAAAGCCCCATGCTCGCTATGAAATAAACGGTAAAACTTATAGTGGCGATACGCTTATGAAGTACGGACATAATATTCGTAAGCCCGGTGGCGATTATTACAGCGAAATAATTGAAGTAACCGAGATAAAATAACAAGCAAAAGCACGCTCTGAAATTTTAGCTTCAGAGCGTGCTTTTATTGTTTATAATAAAAGTTTTGCGACGGAAAAAACGTCGGTTATATTTCTTGTTTATGTTCTTTTCTATACGCAGTTGGACGTGTTTTTACAAGAGAATTAAAGGATGCGGAAAAATGATGGGGATCGGAAAATCCTAACGACGTTGAAATATCTTCAATGCTGTTATTTGTGTTGATTAGCATAATCATAGCAATACGTATCTTAGATTCTACGATATAGCGGTGGGGAGTAATACCGTAAGACTTTTTGAATGAGCGTACGATATGCTCTTTAGAAAAGTGGAATTTTTCCGCAAGATCGTCAAGCTTGATATTTTCCATGATGTGCAAATCTATATACCTTCTTATCTCGTCCTCCTTAGAGTCAATCATAAGCGAGTGATCCTTAAACTCGGATAAAAATTGCACAAGCTCAAAAAAGACTTTTGCAGTTTCTTTTTTATATTCTTCAGGATTGATATGTTTTTTGCACGTGTCCAGCATTTTTTGCATTATAGTGGAACAATCGGTGTTCTTAAAAACAGTAATGTCTGATATTCCGTAAATGTCTAAAAGCGATTTTGACAGCTCGCCCTCAAAGTTTATCCAAAGTCTTGCAAACTTGTTATCGGGATTAGAGTAGTATATCTGGTCTTTTCCTTCAAGCAATATAAAAGTATCACCGCTTTCCACCTTGTATACGGCTCTGTCCGATATAATTACGCCTGAGCCCGATATTACGTACTGAATACAGGAGGTATTGGAATTCATTCGTATCTGATAACACGGAGTATCTTCAAACGTTCTGCCATACAAAGAAACGAAAAACGGAAATTTATCGGCTGTTTCCGGCGCTCTGCAGATTTGCGCGGTTGTGGGGTATAAAAGTTCAACAAGGTTCATAATTTACTCCTGAATTTAGTGTGTTTTTTATATTGTAGTCAAATTTTCAACTAAAAGTCAACTGTCTTTACCCTAAAAAATCAAAATATATCAATTTTTATTCCCTAAAAAGCCAAAACAGTTTATTTTTTGTATTGCGTTTTTGCAAACGTTATGATATACTGATAAAAAACGTAGCGGAGAATGTTTATGGATGAGATAATCGTGCTTGAAAGCGGAGGATATACCGCAAAAATAAACGCAACGAGAGGAGCAAATTGCTTTTCATTGGAGCATAGCGGTCACAACGCAAAAATTTTACGCGAGCCTGACTACTCAAAACCTCTTGACAATCCGTTTTTGTATGGAGCGCCTATTTTGTTTCCGCAAAACAGAATAAGCGGAGGAAAGTTTGAGTTTGAGGGCAGAGTTTACGACTTTGGCATAAACGAAGAAAATACAAACTGTTATATTCACGGTGCGCTTCACGTTACGCCTTTTGCCGTTGTGGAAAAACGCGAGAATTTTGTAAGGCTTGTGTATGAAAACGATGGTACGTATGTTGGATATCGCGACAAATTTGCAATCACGTGCACGTATTTTTTGAGCGAAAACGGGCTTGAAACGGAGTGTAAAATCGATAATTTTTCGGCAAATAATCTTCCTGTATTGTTGGGTTTTCACACCACGTTTAATTTGCCTTTCATCATGTCAAGCAATAAGAACAACGTAAAAATAGGCGTTGATATAGGCGACGAGATAGAGCGTAATATGGCGGTGTACCTGCCGACAGGAAAAATATTGGAGTACGACCAAGTGTCCTCCGCGATAAAGAGTGGAGAATTTGTGTCCGACAAACCGATAAGCAGGCATTATAAAATAAACGCAGACGGACTTATTACGTTATACGACGAGAGTAAAAACGTTACGCTCGTATATGAAAACGACGAAAAGTACAAATTTAGACTCGTTTATAACGGAAACGCAGATAATTTTATTTGCATAGAACCTCAAACGGGAATGGCAAACACCCCCAACTCGCCGTTCGGCAGAACTTATGCGGGCTTTGATTTTATTAAAAGCGGAGAGAGTAAAATTTACAAATCTAAAATCTATATAAAGGAAGGTAAAATAAAATGAAAATCACGTGGCTTGGACAAGCAGGGCTTATGATGGAAACGAGCGGTAAAATAATTATTATTGATCCATATCTTTCCAACAGCGTAGAAAAGATAGAGCCTCAAAATTATCGTAGAGTGCCAGTAGACGAGAGCTTTTTGAAGGTTAAACCCGATATTATAGTGCTTACTCACGACCATATGGATCATACCGATCCCGAAACTCTTGAGCATTATCTTCCGTCCGGTGAAAATATTACCGTGCTTGCCCCATATAACGCTTGGCAAAAGGCAAGAAAGATGGGCGGAACTAACAATAATTACGTTATGTTCAACCGTAAAACCTCTTGGACGCAGGATGGAATTGAGTTTTATGCGGTAAAGGCAGAACATTCCGATCTTATGGGTATAGGCGTAATAATTAAAGCGGAAGGGAAAACGTATTACGTTACAGGCGACACGCTCTACAACGACGAAATTTTTGCTGATCTCCCCAAAGATATCGACTACGTGTTCTTGCCCGTAAACGGAAAGGGTAACAATATGAATATGGTGGATGGAACTAAGTTCTGTCAAAAGATAGGCGCAAAAGCAATACCAATGCATTGCGGTTTGTTCGATAGCTTTAACCTTAACGACTTTCCTTACGAAAATAAAATTGTTCCTACTTTTTATAAAGAGATTAAACTTTAAAAACAGGAGAAAAAAACATGAAAATTACAAGACTTGAAGTAATAAAAGTAAAACCGCGTTGGATGTTCCTAAAGATGTACACCGATACGGATATCGTAGGACTTGGCGAACCGGTTCTCGAGGGACATTGCACGTCGGTAGAAGCGGTAATTAAGGAGTTTGAAGAATACCTTATCGGCAAAGACCCTATGCAAATTGAACATCACGTGCAAGCACTTTACCGTGGCGGATTTTACCGTGGCGGACCTCTTATGCTTTCGGCAATAAGCGGAATAGAACAAGCTATGTGGGATATTAAGGGTAAGTATTACAACTGCCCGGTATACGAAATGCTCGGCGGAAAGTGCCGTGATAAAATTCGTATGTATACGCATATCAAGCGCGCAGGCGTTGCAGGAGAGTTTCCGATAGAGGAAATGCTTGCAATTGCCGACGAAAGATTAAAAGAGGGTTATACCGCGCTTAAGTATTCGATAATTCCGCCTATTAAGGCAATCGAAAACCCCGAAAATACGTTAAAGCACGTAGAGCGTTTTGCAAAGGTAAGAGAGCATATAGGAAACAAAGTTGACCTTGCAATCGATTTTCACGGTAGAGTAAGTCCTGCAATGGCGCACCGTCTTATCGAAATGCTCAAGCCTTACACACCAATGTTCGTCGAAGAACCGTGCTTGCCCGAAAATGTTGACACTATGGTAAACATTGCTCGTTCTACCACCGTACCTATCGCCGCAGGCGAAAGATTGTTCGGTAAGTGGCAGTACAGAGAGCTTATCGAAAAGCAGGCAGTAAGCGTTATTCAGCCCGATATTTGTCACGTTGGAGGAATCTACGAGGGCAGAAAACTTGCCGCTATGATAGAAATGTATTACGGCACCGTTGCGCCTCACAATCCGCTTGGGCCAATTTCTTTGGCTTCATGCTTACATCTTGACACCTGTATACCCAACTTCCTTGTTCAAGAACATCCCGGAAACCCCGACAAGTCTGATCTTGGCGTGGGCTATATCAAAAATCCCTTCGTTATCAAAGACGGTTATATCGATATTCCCAAGGGTCCCGGTCTTGGCGTAGAGCTTGACGAAGAAGCGCTAAAAGATAAAATCTATGACGGAAAGTGGACTACCCCAAGGCAGTATTATGAAGATGGTTCCAACGCCGACTGGTAAAAAAAGTCTTTCTTGCGTCGCATCTCATCGCAAACTGTAAATTTTTCTAGGTCACGTACGTTTAGTACGCTCCCGTCGCAAAATCCACAGTTTGCTTGACCTGCTCGCAATAAAGCCTTTTTAATGGGAATTGGGCTTATAGGTAGACAAACTTTCAAATTGGGAGTGCGCCCCGCACCGCCCTGCGTAAGAACGTGTAAATCTTTGTCTTGCTCGCATTTGACACCCCAAACGGCTTGGGTAATAGATTGGGAGTGCGCCTCCGCACCGTTCCTGTCGTAAAATCCGTGGTTTGCTTGACCTGCTCGCAACTAATCCGTTTTTGGAGCGTGAAATGCTTCGTTATAGTGCGCAAGCGAGAACCTACCTTTGGTTGTGTACGCTAAGTACACGCCCTGCAGGTAGAACCTCATTTATTTCTCTAACTCGCATTTGACCCCTCAAACGACTTGTAGGAAAAATTGTTTATATTGCATTATATTATTGTCATTGCGAGGAGCGTAGCGACGTGGCAATCTCTATCAACTATCGCTAGTTTCCCAATTGACAGTGGGTCTGCCCACCTCGCATTTGCCACCCCAAACGGTGAGTGGTGCAATAGGTAGGGAGTGTTTTAGTAAAGCAAGTAATTAACAATCGTTGGTTCTTCTGTAGGGGCGATTCACGAATCGCCCGAATTATATCCCCAATATTGGAAGTGCGCCTTCGCACCGAAGCGTGGCAATCTCATATTTATATCGACAGTGGGTCTGCCCACCGCCTTCGCACCGTGGCAATCTTTAATAAACTTTAATAAAAAATCAATAAAAACACATACGTATCGCAGTTTTTGCGACAAAAGGAGTAAAAATGGAAAAAGCATTAAAAGGAAAATGGTCCAAAGAAAAAGCGTGGGAGTGGTATAACTCTCAGCCTTGGATTATGGGATACTGTACATATCCAAGTAATTGTGTGAACAGAATTGCCATGTGGCAAGAATACAAACACGACGAAGTTTTAGAGCGTCTTGACTATGAGTTTTCGGTAGCGCAAGAAAACGGTTTTAACGCCGTTCGCACTTTTATTCAGTTTGACGTTTGGCTCTATCAGCACGACAGCTTTATGAAAAATCTTGAAGATTATCTAACCGTTGCCGACAAGTACGGTCAAAAGGTAATGCTTGTACTTGGCAACGATTGTACGGTTGCTAAGAGTAGATGGAAAGCGCCCGTGTTTGGTGAGCAAAAAATCGACTGGGGATATCATAGCGGAATAAAGGGCGGTCAGCACGCAGGCGACTATCGAGAACCCGGATATCAGCTTCTTGACGAGCCCGAACTTTTAGAAAAGTATTACGACATGCTAAGAGAAATCGTGGGCAAATATGCAAAAGACGAGCGTATTCAAATTTGGAATATCTGGAACGAAATAGGTAACAGTAACCGTAACCAAATGAGCGTACCGTATATGATAAAGGCGTTTGAGATTGTACGTTCATTCAATCCCATTCAGCCTCTTACTGCGGATATTTGGAGAACTAACGATATACTTGTGGACAGAATAAGCAAGGAAGAAGAAGTTGCAGTTCAGCTTTCCGATATTATTACTTTCCACAACTATTCCCCGTTCGAAACGTACGCGCTTGTTGTAAAGAAAATCAAAGAGAACTATGGTAGACCTACAATATGTACCGAGTGGCTTAACCGTCTTGAAAACAATAACGTAGACAACGTTTTACCCTTGCTTTACGTAGAGAACGTAGGTTCGTATCATTGGGGACTTTTCCAAGGCTTCTCCCAAACTTTCGAGCCTTGGGGTAAATACTATATAGATCAGGAAAAGGGAAGCGATAAAGACCTTACGCTTTGGCAACACGATATATTCCGCTTTAACGGGCTTGCATACATTCCCAAAGAGATTAGAACGTTTAAGCGTTTTGCAGACGTGGCAAAAAAAGAATTTGAAAATAAACAGGAGAAAAGGTGATGAAAAAATCAGTTTTCGTAACGGGTGCAACCAACGGTACCGGCTTTGCTATTGCCGAACGTTTTGCGCGTGAAGGCTACGACGTATTTATTGGTAGCAGAAGCGAGGAAAATTCGCAGGAAGCTGCTAAAAAGCTTGCGGACAAGTACGGCGTGTTTGCAAAAGGTTACCAAACTAAAATATTTGACGAAGATAACGTAAAGGAGATTTTTGCGGATATTCGCAGTATGGGATATCTTCTTGATACGCTCGTGCTAAACGCTGCAAACTTGGGAATAGGACAAGTCAGCTTAGACGTTGATATAAACGATTTTATGTCGGTTTATAACACCAACATCGGCTGGAACTTCATGATGGCGAGAGAGGCTGCAAAGCAAATGAAGGAAAAACACAAGGGGGCTATTGTGTTTATAACGTCAAACTCTGCTTTACGTGTTACCAAAAACCGTTGTGCGTACTGTTCGAGCAAGAGCGCGATTTTGGCAATGTCAAAGTCGTTTGCGGTGGATTGGGGTCAGTACGGAATACGCAGTAATTGTGTGCTACCCGGTATGATAAAAACGGAGAGATGGCAACAAAACCTAAACAACATCAAGTACTGTTTACCAAACTACACACCCATAGAAGACATTGCGGAGTTTGAGGATATTGCAAATGCCGCTTGGTATTTTGGTAGTGACGAATCACGCAACACTACGGGAGCAGAACTGGCAGTAGACGGTGGAATGCTTGCTCAGCTCACCCCCGATATAGAAAGGGAGCTTTGGAAGTAGTATGAAAGTTTATATTACCATAGACGGCGGAACGACCAATACAAGAATAAGTCTTGTTAAGGACGGAGATATTATCGCTACCGATAAATATAACGTTGGAGCAAAAGCGAGTATTGATGGAAACGCAAAGCTGAAACAAACAGTAAAAGACGGCATATCAAAAATCCTTGCAAAAACGGGAATTGACGCAAAATCCGTAATACGTATAATAGCTTCCGGGATGATAACGTGCGAGTTTGGACTTGTAAACCTTCCGCATATAACCGCGCCGTGTGGAATAAAAGAACTAAAGCAAAACGCTTTTGATACTTTTCTTCCCGAAATATCCGAAATTCCGTTCACCTTTATTCGCGGTGTAAAAACCGTAAGCGAAGACTTAGAAAAAGTGGACATGATGAGAGGCGAGGAGAGCGAGCTTATGGGAATAATTCAGGAAGGCAAGTGCGCATACGTACTGCCCGGCTCCCACTCAAAAATTATTTTTACCGACGACAACGGCAATATAACAGATTTTGCAACACTTCTTACAGGTGAACTTATCTACGCGATATCAACCGACACCATCTTAAAAGATGCTATTGACCTTACGCTTTCTCGCTTTGATAAAGAGTATTTAGCAAAAGGCTATGAGTATTGCAAGAAAAACGGCATAAACGAAGCGCTTTTCAAAGTGCGTATTCTAAAAAACCTTTTGGAAGCAACGCCACAACAGTGCTACGGATTTTTCCTTGGTATTGCGCTTTGCGGTGAGATTGATAAGATTATCAAAGCTAATGCACCCACCGTTGTAATCGGTGGAAAAAAACAGCTCAAAGAAGCTACCGCATATCTTCTAGAAAAGTATTCCGATTCAATAATTAAAGTATTATCCGACGAAGAAGTGGATTGTTCATCTTCGTTTGGAGTTATTAAAGTTTACGAATATCAAGCAAACGTATAGCGTAAAACGCGACATATATGCAAAATAAAGACCGACCATTAGCAAAAAGAGCAAATGATCGGTCTTGTTCGTTGACCCGTTTAATTTTGCAACCGTTTTTATTATTTAGTAGACTTAACGTAAGCGGACGGCGACATTCCCGTGTGTTTTTTGAACGTTCTCGAAAAATCGTATAGGTTTGCAAAACCCAACGAGTATGCAACTTCCGAAAGTGAGTCGTAGTCGCTACTTAATATTTCTTTAGCCTTTTTTATTCTAAGGTTGTTTACGTACGCTATAGGTGAAATTCCCAACGTTTCGGTAAACAGTTTTCTAAAGTACACGACGGAAAGTGAGGATACGTCTGCTAAAAGCTCGTTTGTGATTTTCTTATTGTAATTGTTTAAGATATACTCTATGCTTGGTGCAATCTTGTTTTGCTTATAAGAAGGAGTGTATTTAGATTGTTTTTGCTGTAAAAGAAGGAGCAACAGGGAGTACGTCTTTTTCATAATCTCCATTTTGTACGTTGGCTTTTTTATAGTGTGGGCGTGGTTTATCTCATTAAAAATTTGCAAAAATTTTTCGCTATTGGATATTGGAAATGGGAAAAGAGTATCACACTCTAAATCACTATCAAATTCGACGGCAAAATATCTACCTTCTTTTACGCACTGCCAATCATATGAAGAGCCTTTGGGTAGAATTATCATATTTTCCAAATTAGATACGTAACGCTTACCTTTGTTAAGGTATACCGTTTCACCCTCGTATTTTAGAATTAGCGCCCAATACGGTCGGTCTTTTCTTTTTACGATTTTATTTAATTTTGTGTGAATATTAAGCACGCTTACAATGTTTTTAATAACCACGTTGTATAAAATATTGGTATCCATACTTCTCTCCTTATCTTAAAAATTATAGCAAACGATTTTATCCCTGTCAATATAAAAAGTAAAAAAATAATATCAAAATTGATAAATAAAGCGATTTTGCTATTTACTTTTTACGTATTTTAATTTACACTTTATACAAAGCAAACTTTTGGAGGCTAATATGAAAAAAATCAGAATCGGTCAAATTGGCTTGGGACACAATCACGGCGAAGCCAAAATGATTGGCATAAGAAAATTTCCTGAACTTTTTGAGGTTGTGGGATACAGCGAAAAGGACGAGGAGTGGATAAAAAAGCGTGGAAACTGCAAAGGTTACGAAGGTCTGAAACGTTATGACGAAGACGAGCTTATCGATATGTGCGACGCACTCCTTATCGAAACTGATATTTGGGAGCTTACCGAAACTGCTATGAAGTGTGTTAAAAAGGGTAAGCATATCCATATGGACAAGCCTGCAAGCGGAACGATAGAAGAATATAAGGAGCTTTTGGATAAGGCAAAAGAGAAAAATTTAGTGGTTCAGCTCGGCTATATGTATAGATACAACCCGGCTATCGTCAAGTGTGTGGAAATGATAAAAAACGGCGAGCTTGGCGAGATTTACGGCATTAACGCAGAGATGAGTGTTTACCACGGCGAAGCGTACAAAAAGTGGCTCAGAAACTTCAGGGGCGGAACTATGTTCATACTGGGCAGTAACCTTTTGGATCTTATTGTTTATATTATGGGCAAGCCTAACAAGGTAACCTCGTTTATAAAGCGCACGGGTTTAGACGGAATAGACGTTGACGACAACAACTTTGCAGTGTTAGAGTACGATAAAGCTATTTGCAAAATAAACACTTCGTCTGTTGAGGTTAACGGCTACGGAAGACGTCAGTTCGTTGTTAGTGGAAGCAAGGGAACGGCTTGTATTATGCCAATAGAAAACCCTTGCAAAATGTGGGTTGCAACAAAGGATATGACCAATAATATTTATTCGGACGTAAAACGGGAAATAGAGATTGACGACAATACCAAAGATGGCAGATACGATGACGTTTTGCGCGATTTTTACGACTACGTATGCGGTAAAAAGGTAAATCCGTATACTTACGAGCACGACTATGCAGTGCAAGAAACGCTTGCAAGAATAACCGACGGAATAGTGTTTAATTCTAAAATCAAGATTTAAGGAAAGATATAAATATGAACAGAAAAGCAGTAGTATTCACAAAACCGTACACGGCAGAATTTCTTGATTGGGATTTGCCCGAAGTAAAAGATAACGAGGCGCTTGTTAAAACCGAATATACGGTAGTAAGCGGTGGAACGGAACGCGCGTGCATAACCGCGTCTAACAATACTCCACAACACTTCCCTGCAATACTTGGATATTGCGGAATTGGTTACGTGGAAAAGGTAGGCGAAAACGTAAAGCGCGTAAAGGTAGGAGATAGAGTTCTTGTATATCACGGTATTCACGCAAATTACAACGTTATGAACGAAAACGACCTAACCGTTGTTGAGGACGATAATATAGATTCGTTGGAAGCCGCATTCGTTATTATTGCGTCTATGGGCTTGGGCGGAATGAGAAAATTGGAGCTTGAAATCGGCGAGTCTGCAATGGTAATGGGCTTAGGTCTTTTGGGAATGTTTGCCGTTCAATTCCTTGCTCGTAGCGGAGCTAATCCGTTAATTGCGGTTGATCTCAATCCAGCAAGAAGAGAGCTTGCGCTATCACTTGGTGCGGACTATGCGTTAGATCCGTCGGCAGACGATTTTACAGAACAGGTTAAAAAGATAACCAAAGGTAAAGGCGTAAATGCGTGCGTAGAAGTAACAGGCGTGTCCAAAGCTATGTCGCAAGCCTTAGATTGTGCATCGTGGATGGGAAGAATATCGCTTTTGGGCTGTACGAGAGTGTCTGACTGTCCTGTTGACTACTATCAAAAGGTGCACCGTCCGGGTGTAAAACTAATAGGCGCTCACAACTTTGTCAGACCCAAGGTAGAAAGCTATCCGCATCATTGGACGCACCACGACGATTGCAGAGCAATACTTGACCTGATATCGGCAAAGAAAATTCAGGTTAAGCCTATGATTTCAAGAGTAGTAAATCCACAAGAATGTCCGCAAATTTATAAAGAATTATGCGAAAATAAAGAGTTTCCGATGGGAACGGTTTTTGATTGGAGGAACGTATGAAAGCGTGTTTGGTAGAAAACGGAAAAATGGTAATAAGAGAAGTTGACGAACCCATAATGAAAGAGGACGACGTAATCGTAGAGATTTACGCAACGGCACTGAACAGAGCGGACTTGCTTCAAAAGCAAGGCACGTACCCTTCGCCTAAAGGTTGGCCGACTTGGCCGGGGTTAGAGCTTGCCGGCAAAATCGTTCAAATGAGCGAAAACGCAAAGAAAAATACTTCCTTTAGCGTGGGTGACAGCGTTTGCGCGCTTGTAGGCGGTGGCGCGTATGCTGAAAGAATAGCAGTTCCGTACGGACTTTTAATGCCTATACCAAAAGGATTGACTTTTGAAGAAGCATCCTCGCTTCCCGAAGCTTACGCTACAAGTTATCTCAACCTCGTATACGAAGGACATCTTCAAAAAGGACAGGTGTTGTACGTTGCGGCAGGGGCAAGCGGTCTTGCAAGCTCGGCAATTCCTATGGGTAAAGCGCTTGGTGCGTACGTGGTAACAAGCGTTCAAACCAAAGAACAGGCTGAAAAAATCAAAAACTTGGGCGCTGACTATATAATCGTTCAAGAAAACGAAAGTATTCCCGAGGTCTTTGAAAGATTGGAAAAAGAAGGAAGACCTGTAAACGTATGTATGGATTGTTTGAGCGGAGAAGATTTAGGCAAAGCAATGCCTTTTATGGCAAGAGGCGGATATTGGGTTGTTATTTCCACCCTTGCAGGTGTTGAAACCAATATCAAACTTCGTCCGCTTCTTACAAAAGGCTTGCATTTGGTGGGAAGTATGCTCAGAAACCGTACCAACGAAATGAAAGCGGAAATTTTGTCGAGTTTGGTAAATAACTTGTGGAAGCATTTAGAGAGCGGAGCAATCAAGCCGTCTGTGTATAAAGTGTTCCCCATAGAGCAGGTAAACGAAGCTCAGGCGGTTCTCGAGCGTTTTGAAAACACAGGTAAGGTTGTTCTTAAAATCAAATAGGGGGATTTATGAAGCTTACGGATTTACCTCAGCCCTCTGTTGCAGGGGTTGTTAGAGAAAAAACGGTAGTAGGAGCGATAGCGGAAATTAATAACTGTTTATACGGTGGCGCGGATATGATAGACTTACACATGTCCTGCCTTGACGATCCCAGCGAGGAAAATTTGCAAAAAATAATATCCTCGACATCCCTTCCCATTCTTGCTCTGAACTATAACAACAAATGCGATTGGACAAACGCCGGATATAGCGAAGAAGATCGCGAAGAGCTTTTCATTCGCGCAATAAAAGCCGGAGCTAAAGGCGTTGATATTCAGGGGTATACCTACGATTTGCAATCAAAAGGCGGATACGTAGGAGCGGACGAATATTCGTTTACAAAAAACAACCCCAAAGAAATTGTTACCGACAAGAAAATTATTCAAAAACAAATGGATTTAATAGCTCGTATCCACGATATGGGCGGACAAGTTTTATTGTCGTGTCATCCGGGAGTGCAGATGAATACGGAACAAGTGGTAGACCTCGCGCTTTTTTTGCAAGAGCGTAACCCCGATATAATAAAGATTGTAACGCGCGCTGAAACTGAAGACGACCTTATAGAAAGCTTTAGGGCAATGATAGAGCTAAAGAAAAAGGTTAAAACGCCTGTGTCTTATCATACGAATGGAAAAGCAGGCAAGCTTTCAAGAATTATAAATCCAATACTTGGCGGACAAATTGCTTTTTGTGTGGACAGATACAAAGAAGGAAGCACAATGGAACAGCTTGACCTAAAGAGCGCAAGACGTATGGTGGACGATTTGAAAAAGTTATATTAAGCAAATAAAAAAATTCTACCCAGAGTAGAATTTTTTTATTTATTTTGTTTTCGCACTGCAAGAGGTAGTGCACCGTATTCGTTTTTGAAAGCGGAGTAAAAACCGCTAAGCGAGCTAAATCCTACCCTTATTGCAATTTCCGAGATTTTCATATCGGTTGTAGTAAGAAGTTCGTAAGCAGCTTTCATGCGCATCTTGCAAATAAGCTCAGAAAATGTGCAAGAGTGATATTTTTTAATTATTCTTCGTATTTGCCTTTCGCTTAAAAACAACATTCGGGCAATATCTGAAACGCTTATATCGTCCATATAGTGCAGGTTTATTACGTGATGAATTTTGTATATTCTGCTTTCGCTGTTTTCTCTGATAATATCCACAACTTGCCCGCTTTTTTTGGATATAATTGCGTTAATTATTTCGTGAAAATGCAAGGAAAATGCAATACGTTCGTTAGTTTTAATGCAATCTGACATTTTTTTTAGCGCAGTTTCAATGTTTTTGTCTACGCTGTAATAAAGTGGATAAATAAGCGAGGAGGATAGAATTTTGAACAAATCGAAATCGCTTTTAACGTTGGTTTTTTCCATTATAAAATTAAGGTTATATCGCTTAACGTTGTTGCTTTCGATAAAACTTCGGTGTAAAACCGATGGCGCAATAATTACTGTTTCACCCTCTTTTATTATGCTTTCGGTATTTTCAAACTTTATTCTCAAACTTCCCTCACTTACGCAAAACAGCTCGTAATAAGAGTGGAAGTGCAATCTGTCAAGCTGTTTTAGCGGTGGTGTGGGGTGAGCTTTAGAAAAGGTTTCGTCTACAAAACAAACAAACTTAACGTTTTCTATACACGTTGTAATTTGTAAAGGATGTAACGCCTGGTATTCCTCGGTTAAATATTCGTTTTTAATAGTATCCATAATTCCTCCAATTATTATTTTACCAATATTTATGTCCGTTTGTCAATAAAAATATGTAAAAAATTACTCTGAGCGGTCATATAATATTCTTTTTGTCCGTTTTAATATAGATATTATAAAAAAGTAATGTTAAAATATTAATGCAATAAAAAACAAAAAAGGAGATAACTATGAGAAAAGTTTTCGATATGTTGAGGCTTGACGGTAAAGTTGCGCTTATTACGGGAGCAAGACAAGGGCTTGGTTATGATATTGCTTGCGCGTTGGCAGAAGCTGGCGCTACGATTGTTATATCTTCACGAAACGAAGAGAGTGTAAAGAGCGTAGCTAAGGAAATAAGCGAAGCGTATGGCATTAAAACGTATACCGTAGCTCTCGATCAAAAGGACTATCTCAGCGTGCAAAATGCAGTTGATTACGTCCTAAAAACAACAGGACGTATTGATATTTTAGTGAACAACGCAGGTGGAGGTTCGGGCGCTAGCGAGGGGTATATTGTGGATAGAGATCCGCTTGCTATCAAAAATATGATTGATATCAATCTTACGGGTATGTTATATTGCTCAAAGGCGGTTGCAAAGCATATGATAGACAGGGGAAGCGGAAAAATTATCAATCTTGGCTCTATTGCAGGCGTTGTCGGTAGAGATAGAGCTATGTATTATAAGGCTAAGAAAATGCAACAACCCATCGATTATGCCGCAGCTAAGGGCGGTGTTATTAGTGCAACGCGAGATTTGGCAGGACTTTTATCCCCAAGCGGAATTTGTGTAAACAGTATTTCTCCCGGCGGGTTTGATAAAGGCGAACTTTCCCCTGAGTTTGTGCGGCTTTACAGCGAAGAAACACCTCTTGGAAGAATGGGAAAGATTGGCGAGGATATCAAGGGTATAGCGCTTTTGCTTGCTTCTGACGCGGGTAATTATATTACGGGACAAAACATTTTGGTTGACGGAGGTTTTTCTATATGGAAATAAGCAAATATGATTCTTTAAGCGTGTTGGTTGCAGGTTGTGGGGCGATAGGTAAGCGCCATATTGATATACTGAAACAAATTGGAGTGGGCAATATTATTGTTTGCGATCCAAACGAGGCGTACGTAAAAGAGGTAACGGATAAATATCCCGACTTAAAAGTTGTGGAGAGTTACGAGAAAGGGCTTGAGCAAAAACCATTTGCAGTATTCATTCTCACTCCCACTAAAATGCATATCCCTATGGCAATTCAAGCCTTAAAAAACGGCGCTCACGTGTTCATTGAAAAACCTCTTTCCAATTCGTCCGAGGGAATTGAGGAGCTTAAAAAAACTATGATAGAATGCGGAAAGCAGGTAATGGTAGGCTTTTGCTTCAGATACCACGATGCAATGAAAAAAGTAAAACGTATGATAGAAAACGGTACAATCGGGCGTCTTGTTTCCATTCGTGCGATGGTAGGAGAGGATTTTCCGTCCATTCATCCGGAGTATAAAGAAATGTATCTGTCTAAGTATTCGGGAGCGTTTGAGCTTGTGCACGATTTAGATTTAGCGATATGGTTTGCAAATCAAAACGTAATGGAAACGTATGGAGTGTACGGACCGTTTAGCGACTATGAGTTCGAAAGCCCCGATACCGTAGAGCTTTTACTTAAGTTTGAAAACAAGTGTGTTGCTACCGTTCATCTGGATTTTTTCCAAACTCCAAGACGTAGAATAATGGAGCTTATTGGAGTGGGTGGCGTCTTAACTATTGAGTTTTCCACTTGGAACGAGGCAACCATTAGAGTTTATGAAAAGAGTAAAGGCGAGTGGGAAGAAGAAAAACTAAAAACTGAGCGTAACGATATGTTTATTGCAGAAGATAGTGAATTTTTGGATTTGGCTATGCAAAATAAACCAATGAAATGTAATATAGACGAGGCGACTAAATCCCTTAAGTCAATCGAAAAGGTGTATAAACCGTATTAAGTCAGGATTGTCATTTGACAAAAAAACAAAATATGACTGTGAGTGTTCACGCGCGTGCGCTCGCAGTCTTTATTTTTATGCGCGCGCGAAAAACTGTTAATAATGTCCGAAAATGACATATTTTTGTCCAATTTAGCTATTGTTTTTTTTGCTAAAATGTTGTATAATACAGATAATTAGAAAAAAAGGAGTATAGAATGATGAACAAAATCAAAAGGTTTTTTATATCCATTCTTTCTTTGTTGGTTGCAGGAGTGCCCGTGCTTGGCTGTTCTTCTCAGCAAATTCAAACAAATATAAAAGAGCCTGTCGCTACTACAAGCAGTGAAACAATGGTTTCACAAAGTGATGCAGTCGAGGTAGGACTTACCCCGGGATTTGATCTTCCGCACGACGACGGACTTGTGGGCAGAGATAATAACGGCTTTGCTTTTTACGAGGAAGATCTTTACTATCTTAACGATCAGAAGGTAAACGGAAGAGATCCTTCCGTGCTTTACGTTTCCATAGAGGATATTACCGATACCTATAATAAAAATATAGCAAGACAGGCACAGTTCGGTCAAGATGCTGTTGATAAATGGGTAGAAGAGCGTGGAACGCTTGACGATTGGATTGCAAAATACGGTAAGCAGTTCTATCTTACCGGTAGCGAACGTACTACCGTGCTTACCGCATCTACCAAGCAAAAATATCCCGAAGCTGCGTGGGCTGCGTACAACTTAAGTAAAAGCGCAGATATGAATAACTGGGTAAACGTTGGCGCGTTGGACGGATATGCGTATCTTGGAACGAACACCACTTGGCAAGGTAATGCAGCTGCTCAGACGTGGGCGCCCGAGTATAAGCGCGATCCTGTAAGCGGAATGTATCTTCTTGCATTTTCGTCCGCATCAAAAGACGGAAACGAAACGACGCAGTACAATCCTCATTCCACGGGAAGATCGGAGTACGCAACCAATCCTAAAATTCAATACAGCGCAAACCAGTGGGATAATATGTACCTTACGCTTGCAATTGCGGACAATCCCGAAGGACCGTACAGACTTCTTACCGCCGAAACGTATTATCAGTACCTTGCAAAATACAACGCAGACGGAACTGTTTATACCGAGCAAATTACCGAAAAGAACGAATACGGTAACGACGTAGTTAAAAACGTAGCAATATACCGTGACGATTTATTTGACGGAAGCACCGAGAAAAATTCGCTGAAAGGTAAAATGCTTACTTACGTTAACCAAAAGGGCGAGTTTTTGAACCTTAACGGCGATGCGGTAACCATATATACTCCCCCTGTTAACAATCCGTATTTCCACAAGGAAATTATCGAAGCGTATCCTAACTGTAATATAGAGAATAGAGCTACTTGGCCTACGATGGATATGCACGTGTTCAGCAACGACAGAGGAGAGTTTTATACCTACTTTACCTCTCACGCAAGTACGCTCCATGCCGACCAGAACGTTTGGATGATGAGAATGAAGGATTGGATAACACCCGATTGGGATAGCTTAACTCACGTTCTTGCCCCCTCGTACTCTATCGTGTATTATGATCCCGAGGTTTCCGAGGATTTAGATTGGGCAAAGCACTCCGACCCCGACGGCTCTTCAAACTATCACTTTTTCGACGTGTCCTATCCTATCAACGGAGTTAGAGGCTTCCACCTTTCCGATATAGATCAGAACGAAGGCGGAGTAAACGAAGGCGCGTTTATGTTCCAATACAAGGGTTGGTATTATCTGACTTACTCTCCGTTTGGCTACGGAAGCAAGCACTATGCCGCGCACGTGTCGGTGTCGGACAATCCTTACGGACCGTTCATAAAAATTTACGATTATTCTCCTGCAAGCGGAATTGATAAAACCGAAGGCGGAGATATGATTTCAGCTTGCGGACATCACTGTTTTGTCGAAGTTGAAGGCGAAATGTGGTGCGTGTACCATTGCTTGCATAATCCCGAATATAACTATAATGCGTCAGGCGGGTTTATGGGTAGAGGAATTGCAATGGACAGAATTGCTTTTTACGAGTACGACCAAATAACTTTCGGTTCGCTTATTGACAAGCAAATAGAGCTTGATTTAGACGAAAATTTGCGCGGAAGCATGGACGATTTGCCCGGACTTAAGGAAAAAGGTCTTACGCCCAAAGAGTGGATGGAAGAGTGCTTTGAAACAGGCAATCATAGATATTACGATAAAGACCACAAGGGAACGGACGGAAGCAACATTGATAGAGATGCAATAGTTCCCATTATGTACGGCAACGGTGCAACGTATTCGCTTCAGCCCAAAACTAAGGTTTATACAGGTTATGACAACGTAGCAAAAACGGCAACTGTTACCATACTTGAGGGTGATACGGCAACCGCAAAGTACGCTAACGACGGAATGGTGACTTATCAGAAATGGTCGTCTAAGTACGAGGTTGTAGGCAATCCCGAAACAAGACAGCTCAAACTCAAACTTTCTTGGGATACGCCTCAGACCATTCGTAATATTATGATCTACAACAGCCGTGATTACGTGTACGCGTTCAATAACGTAGAATCGATTGCGTTCAAGCTTGATAGTAAGCCTGCCTGGTATCCCGAGGATAAAGAGTATAACGGATACTGCCACATAAAAGACTTAGAACCCGATTCTATGGGATGGGATTCAAGAAGTATGATTATGAGAAAGGGTGGCTCTGCTATGGCAACGTTTAACGAGATAACGGTAAGCGAGATAATAATCACGATTGACGCTGAGGATAAGGTTGGAACTTTGATTTTAAGCAATTCAAATCGTTACGTGGTAAAGCTGTCCGATATTTATATTATGGGCAACCCCGTGGATGTAGAATAAGGAGGTAGAATATGAAAAGATTTAAGAGTATTTTGCTTTCTTTAGTAATAATTTTAGTAGTAGCTTTCGGTGTGGCTTGTAACACACCCTCTACTCCTGCTCCCAAAGTGTACGACGTTTACTTCGAAACTTTTGGGTATAGTGACGTAATTACGCAAGAGGTCACGGAAAACGAGTGTGCGGTTCGTCCCTCTCCCGACCCGGAAAGCGACACTCATAACTTTATCGGTTGGTATACTGATATGAGTTTTACTACCGAGTTTGACTTTACGACTCCCATAACTCAAGACATTGATATTTATGCAAAATGGATAGAAAAAGAGAGTACGTATACGATAAACTTTGACAAAAACGGTCACGGAAAAGCGCCTGTTAAGCAGTTTATCGAGGCAGGAACGAACGGCAAAATCACAAAGCCCGAAGACCTTAGCGCGAACGGTTGGAAGTTCTTAGGCTGGTCGCTCGATAAGGACGGAGCGGATAATCTTATTGATTTTGAAACGTTTATTCCCTCCTCATCCATAACGCTTTACGCGCAGTGGAAACAGCTGGTTGCCGTAAACTTCGATCTTAACAACGAAGAAGCGCTTATCGCTCCTCCCACAACTCAGCTTGTAGAAATTGGACAGCTTGCAATAAAGCCCGAAGATCCCGTTATTTACGGCTTTAGGTTTGAGGGCTGGTATACGGATAAAGAATTTACGCAAGCGTTTGATTTTGACTCCGTAATCAGTGAAAGAACAACCTTGTACGCAAAATGGATTGATAATACCGTAGGCTACATCGACGGAAGCGATCTTCCTGCATACGAATGGGAAAAGAACGCGGCGTACGGAGAACGCCCCGACCTTGAAGGTTATCTTATCGACGGTGAGATTGGAGAAAAGGAAGCTTGGGCAAGTCAGACGTATTACGTTCAATCCGTAACCGACGCACCCTCTGTACGAATGGAAGTTACCACCATATTCTCCGAAAAAGGCTTGTACGTATTCGGAACGGCTAAGGATAACGGCGGTGTATATTGGACCGGTATTAATTACCACTTCAAAAACACGTCTTGGACTTTCTACGTTATGGGCGAAAACGTAACCTCGTACAACGTATTCGAGGTTCCAAAGGTAGAAATAGATACGAGAAACGTATTCCCGTCTTGGGTAAACGTAAGAGGTGCAAGTAAGGTTGTGGATGGCGAGATCAACACCACAAGCTACAACAAGTACGCGCAGTTTAATGTTGAGTTCTTTATGACGTGGCAGGACCTGCGCATTGATACTTCAAACGGTATTCCCGAAAAGGTTTACATTTACCCCAGCTACAACTACAAGAGATTGGAAAGCGCAAACTTTACTTACAATCTCGTTCCCACGTTCAGCAGCACGAGTAGCAGTATTTCGCAAAAGCTCGATCATTTCCTCGAGTTCAACGCGGACGGTTTTGTTAATAACGTGGACAGCGATTCCATACTCGGCGATTCCGACTACGGCATAGCAATGAGCAGAGGCTGGAACGTGGAGAATAACGAAGCGACGAGTACGGCAAAGGGTGACAGAGTAGTATTCTTTAAGGGTGTAAGTGGATCTTACTACCAGTTTTCCACAGAGCTCACCGTAACGGGCGAGGTTCAGACAGGTAATGCAGGTATAACAATATTCAACTCCGAAAACAACTACACGTCGCTGAGGTTTGATATAAACGACTTAACGTATAAGCAAGGCGAGGGGTTCGTTATTATCAGACCCAAGATATTTACCACCAATAAAGACGGAGTGTTGGAGCGTACCGTTCTTGACGATATAGCAGTCACTGACGGAAGGATAGTAATAAAAACGGTATTCAGCAACGGTTACGTGTTCTACATTGTAAACGGCAAACTAATCAACTGTCAGCTTGTAACTACGCTGAATGTGCGTACCGTTCCCGGTTTAATGTCCTACAACGTGGCAGGCGTTAAGTTTATCAACAACTCTGCACAAGTGTTGGACGAGAGCTCAGCAGCGGAATTAACCTCTCAATTTGCATACGTTATTTCTAAAGGTAAGACGGATAGCTTGACAATGACGTTCAATACCGTAGGTGTTAGTAACGAAGCGGATAACGAGCTTATCATGTACTATCAGAATTCGAGAATTTCTCTTACCAATTCGCAAAAAGAAAGAATCGTACAAAACAACGATTTTACAGGTGTTAGAGTAAATCAGATAGAATCAATAACGGCAACGACAAACGGAACGGCTAACGATATTACCGACGACTTCAGACAGAACGCAGGGTACGGACAGTACGTAATGCGTGGAATAACGGGCGACACTCACTTTACGTCAACCTCTTCGCTTGTTGATACGGATCAACTGATTTACAAGCAGTTTAACGTACACGATATTTATACGAAAAATAAAATACCCGTGATAGCTACTGCGGTTATCAAGTCTTCCAATCCCACGCTCGGTTATTACGATATCCTCATAAACAGTGCAAATGCGGTTCTCGTGCTTGTAAAAGGCTACGATTACGAAATAAGGATTGACGCAATCGGTTACAGAAGTTACTACTTAGAAAAAGAGGAGAACGTAACGGAAAGCGAGCAGATGGAAACTATATATATGACGCCCAACATCGTTGGAGGAACGGCCACTGACGAAGAAGGCGAAATGATGTTCGGAAGTAGCCCCGGTAACTGGGATATGACCACCGAATCGCTTGGTTATGTCGATATGGAAACGACTAGTACAGCGTTCTCATCCGTATACTTCTCGGGTGTAACTGTAGACGAATATCAGGTAATGGAGATATGTGTGGCAAACACGATAAACGTTGGTCTTAACTCTACTTACGAGGCAAACCCCGGCGCAGGCTTCATGTTTGTGGATTCAAAGAACAGCTATTCTTGGATAGAGCTTGCAGGCAGCAGACTCAGAATTTTACACACCAACAAGGGCTGGAATCCCACGTATATCAATATTCCCGGCTCAAAGGGTACGGTAAACATACTTCCTGCCGATCCCGACGATCCTTCTACGTACGTTTATACCAAGCTTACCGTCATTAAGATATACAGCATGTGCTACGTATACGTAAACGACGAGTTCGTAACGGCTGTCGAGCTTTTCAATCTTACGGGCAAGTGCGGTGTTGCGCTTTCGGGACACTCTTCCTACTATTTGTCCTTGAGATATAAGGAATACTGGATAAAGGTTGGCAACGAAGCTCTTACCTACGCAAAAGAGAGAGTGGGAATGACGCCGGTTATGGACGAGTATTGCTACGACGTCAACGAGGACTATGAGGCGGATTATACAAAGCCTTATATCAAGATTGACGGACTTACGACCGTAAATATCGGAGATGCCGAGGAGCAGATTGCATTTACGGGACAAAAGATAACCGTATCGCTTACAGAGTACGCGCTCAAATATGAAGGAATTTCCTACGTGGTAAGCATTGGCGATAAAAAAGCAGCTCTTACAGCAACAAGCCCGTCCTTTGAAATAACGATATCTGCCGATATGAAGGGTAACGTGCCTGTAAAGATATCCCAAATGTTATCGTACACCGTAAGCGGAAAAGTTGAAAAAGACGACGGAAGCGCGGTAGGCAGTGTATCTTGCATAGCGACAAGCGACGACGGCGAGTTTGTTCTTCGCTTCACAACGGGCGAGGACGGAACGTTTATCGCATCGCTTCCAAGCGACGTATTCTCTATTAAAGCAGAGATTGAGGGGTATGCGTGCAAAGACCTGTTTATAAAAGTAAACAAGGATATAACTGATTACGTGATTACCGCTTACAAGGCTCCCATTGGCGGAGGAGTTCCGGGCGGAACTCAAAAATCGGGCGCAGGGCTTAGCCTTGGCTATGATTATGACGACGGAACTACCCAAATTACGGGACTATACGGTAAGGTCGATACTACCCGTGACGTTCAGTATGCGTTCAACGAAGGGTTTATGCACGACTTCGTTATCGAATATTCTTACGTAAGAAAAGAAGTGGTAGGCGATACCAACGAAACCAACCCCGCAGTAGGAATTGCAGTCTACACAAACGGCACGAAAGAAGCTCTTACCTTCTATACTGGAGCGGTACGTATCATTCCTGCAGGCGGTACTTGGGCTGACAGAATAAACGTTCCCGGCAGAGGTAACTACAACCTCCAGAATTACAACGAGCAGACCGACTTTAAGATCATGCGCCGTAAAAACGTTTATTATATGTACTACAAGCATCCCTCGGAGACCGAATACCACTTGACTTACGTTTACGAGAGCTTGGGTGAGGAAGGCGCAAGTGAAGTGTTCTTGCAAAACACCTGCGCTAACACAAATAGCTTCCTCGTGTTCAATATAAAGGTAACGAGGTTTGACGACGATTCCGTACCCTCCGACACAATAAGAGAAATTACGGTAAACAATACAACCCCCGAGCTTGGTAGCTACTACCTAAGTGGCGGAACGGTAACCAACAACGGAACCGTATACGCAATGGGCGATAGAGTTACGGTAAACTTTGTGCCCAACGACGGGTACTCGGTATCTTACGTTAAGGTGGACGGCAAGCTTGTAAGCTTTGAAAACAACAAAAGCTCGTTCGTTTTGGGAAATTCTAACGTAACCGTAGAATGTGGCTTTAAAGTAGCGCCCGTTCCCGTAACGGTAAAGGGTAAGGTTATTAAAGACGGAGTAGCTATAACCGAAAGCTGTAGCGTGGAATTTATCAATCTTTTAGGTGTTGTAGTAAAAACGCTAACAACAAAAGCGGACGGTACGTTCGAAACGGTTATAAATTCTGGCAACTACGTTGTAAGGCCGGTCCTTAGCGGATGTGCTTGCGAGAATAAGCAAATTAATCTTACCGAAAACGTAGAGGATATAGTTCTCAATTGCGGAACGCTTCCCTTTGGCGGTGATGATGCAAACAGCGACGAAACGTATGGTTATAACTTCTCGGACGAAAAACTCACGATAAACGGAGCGTACTTAAATGTTAAGGCGAATAATAACGTAAACTATGCGTTTACCGATACGTTTACCGACTTTGTGTTCGACTTCTCTCACGTAAGACGCGAGGTTGCAGGCGTAACAAACGAAACCAACCCCAGTGTTGGACTTATCATAAACACTAACGGAGTTAATGAACATGTTTCGTATTATTCCAATGCGATACGTATTATCCCTGCAGGTAAGCAGTGGGCGGATAGAATAAACGTAACTAATTTGAACTTGCCACATAGTGTTCAAAAATACGATTACCAAATCGATTTCAGAATAATTCGCAAGAACAACGTTATTTACTTCTATTACAAGAGCCCAACCGAAACCGATTATAAGTTCGCTTACAAATATACAAGTCAGCAAGTGGCAGGCGAATCTTCGCTAAAACTTTGGTATAGCACGTCGTATGTGGTAGACTTCTATATCTTTAACGTTAACGCAAGAGAAATCGGCACAAACGAATTTACCAATCTTCCCTAATACGTATTAAGCATTTTATTACAAAATCAACAAAAAAAGCAACCCGACAAACCAAAAACCTCGGGTTGCTTTTTTGTACGCAGGCGGTGGGCAGACCCACTCTCAATAATTGTGCTTTAACAAAGCAAGTACGCAGGCGGTGGGCAGACCCACTCTCAATAATTGTGCTTTAACAAAGCCAAACAATCAACCACCATTGGTTCTTTTATTTTTGGGAGTGCGCCTTCGCACCAACGGTGATAAAACAAACCATAAACATTATAATCAGATTATAAATTTGTCATAAATTCCCAATATCCTTGACAGGAAAATACTAAGATGCTATAATTTTAACATAAAACGTTCGTAGAATATCTTATTCCGCGAACACGAAAATTTATACAAAAGGAACGAAAACCAATGAGTTTTTACTGTAAAAACTGCGGAACAGAGTTAAACGTAGACGGACAAAAGATTGCCGTTTGCGATTTTTGCGGTATGGAGCAAACTCTACCCACAGCCGACGATCCTAAAAAGCTTGAACTTTTTGCAAAGGCTAATGAGTACCGTATTGCAAGCAGATTTGACCTTGCAAAAAAGCAATACGAAAGCATAATAGCGCAGTACCCCGATGATAACGAGGCATACTGGTGTAAGCTTTTGTGTACGTACGGCATCGAGTACGTAGAAGACGACCTTACCGAAAAGAAGATTCCCACCTGTCACAGAACGGTAACGGAAAGCATTTTCGATAACAGTGAGTACAAGCTTATAATGAGTAGGGCAACGGCAGAAGAAAAAGCTATTTATGAGTCCGAAGCCAAAGAGATTGACCGCATACAGAAAGAAATTCTTGCAAAAGCGGACAAGGAAGAGCCGTATGATATCTTTATCTGCTATAAGGAAAGCGAAAATGACAGTAAAAAGAGAACGGTTGATGCACAGTATGCAACCAAGATCTACACCTACTTTACCGAACACGGCTACAAGGTATTCTTTTCGCGTATAACCTTAAAAAACAAACTGGGCAGTGAGTACGAGCCCGTCATTTACTCAGCCTTAAAGTCCGCAAAAGTAATGCTCCACGTTACCACAAGCATAGAGCATACAAACGCGCCGTGGGTAAGAAACGAGTGGAGCAGATTTTTGGAGTTTATGAACTCGGACGTAACCAAAACCATTCTTCCTTGCATAGCCCAAATGGGACCTTATGAGCTTCCCGAAGAGCTTTCTAAGTTCCAAGTAGCGGATATGACCGATCTTGATTTTTTAGAAAATCTTGCCCGTCAGATAGACAATAAATTTGGTAAGTTTGACACAGTTTCTACCACACGTGTTGAGGAAAACGTGACAAACAGCGTGGAAAACGTTGGACTTAATATGGCACAGTTGTACTTAAACCGTATAGAAGTTTTTTTAGAAGAGAACGAGTGGGATAAGGTTAATGAGTATGCCGAAAAAATACTTGACATAAATCCCAAAAGTTGTCAAGCGTACCTACTAAAACTTTTTGCAGAATACGAAGTAAAATCTATAACTGACCTTGCAGAGTGTGAAGATATTCTCACAAATAATAACTTTCTGAAAGCAAAAAAATACGCTGATAAAGATAGCGTGGCACAGATAAAGGTTGTGGAAGATAAGGTTCAAGAATTGCAGAATGAGAAGAATTATAATCTTGCCCTAACACTTTTTAGGTTTGATCTGATAAAGGAGGAAAATTATAAGAATCTTAAAGAGTGTCTTATAAAGCTTGGTAATTATAAGGATGCAAAACAACTTTTAGAAAGTTTACCGACAAAACGACAAAAACAGATTGAAGATGCAGAGCTTGTAAAAAAGCAATCAAGTTATACATCCGCATTGCATTTTCTTAGTTTTGAGCCTAATGATTATAATTACCAAAAAGCGAAAACTTTTTTAGAAGAAGTAGGCGATTATCAGGACGCAAAAAAATTATTTGCAGAACTTGAGAGTAAACGTAAAGCATATCTTGAAAGTTTAAGAAAAAAGAAAATAGCAAAAACAAGCATATTAGTAGGTATAATAGTAATAATTGTTTTAGCTATAATAGCAATAATCGTTTCAGTATCTTTAGATATGGCTGCCAGAGATGGACTTAAGATGACACTTTCCTCAAACGGTGATTATTACGTTGTAACGGGAATTGATCAAGAAAAGAGCAGTTACAAAATTCCGTCTACGTATCAAGGAAAACCCGTAAAAGAGATAGGGAACAATGCGTTTTATGGTTGTAGCAGTTTAACAAGCATAGAAATTTCTGACAGTGTAACAAGTATAGGGAATTTTGCGTTCAGGGATTGCAGTAGTTTGACAAGTATAAAAATCCCCGACAGTGTAACAAGTATAGGAAAAGAAGTGTTCAGGTTTTGCAGTAGTCTAACAAGCATAGAAATCCCCGATAGTGTAACAAGTATAGGAGAATATGCGTTCCAATATTGCTCTAAACTTACAATTTACTGTGAGGCGGCAAGCAAACCAAGTGGTTGGAGTAGTTATTGGAACAATTCAAACCGTCCTGTTGTTTGGGGGTATAAGGGTGAATAAAAATAATTGTTAATTATGATCTAAACACAAAAAACTGCGATACGTGTCGCAGTTTTTTGTGTATTTGTTTGTTTTCTTTGTTTGTTTTTAGCTGTCGATTTCCTGTTCTAAGATTGCAGGGAGAAGACCGTCTGCTTGGGCTATTACGGTAAGCTTGCCTGCCTTGTTGGTCATCTTTACCGCAACACCGATTCTGCCTGCTCTCATCTTACGTGTAGAGAGGAAAATGCTCGAATGTTCGCTGATATCAGAGCCCGTGGAGTAGATTTTTCCTGCACCGCTTGCGGTAAACGAAACGGTGGGCGTAGCATCGTACACTTCGTTTCCGTCCTTATCCACAACGTAGCACGAAAGGATTGCAATGTCTTTGCCGTTTGCCTTTACGTCATCCGTGTCGAGAGAGAGCTTAAGTGCGTAGGGTGTGGAGGATGTAACCTTTTTATCCGTTGCAACGATCTGTCCGTTTTCGTCGTACGCTACAACCTCAATCTCGCCCGGTTCGTACGCAACCTGCCATTCGGCATGTCCCCACTTTTCAACCTCTTTTCTGCCAAGCGAAACACCGTTTAAGAACAGCTCGCACGCAGGAGTATTGGTGTAGGCAACCACTCTGAATTCTCTGCCCTCAAATCCCCTGAAGTTCCAGTGTGGCAAAAGGTGAACCATGGGAGTAGTGAGCCAATGCGATTGGTTTTGATAGAACGCATCCTTCTTTTGCAAGAACAGATCGATAGCGCCGCTTTGAGAGCAAACTCTCGGCCAAACCGCCTCACCGCGGTGTTCAAACGCTATCCATTGATATCCGCCGAGTAACCATTCGTTGGAAGCAAGGTATTTCCAAGTAAACTCTCTTCCCTTAAAGTCTATCGAGCTATCTCTGTCGTATGCAGGCAAGTACGCCTTTGTGGGCTCGTCGTCAAAGTACCAACCTCTCGTAGTACCCGTAGCACAACACTCGGAGGAGAATACCGCCTTTTTAGGATACTTCTTATGCACGTATTCGTACATCGTCCAGTTGTAGTTTATACCCAAAGCCTCAAGCTCGTCATAAACCGTAGCCTTGTCGGGACTGTGACATACAGCCGTCATAATAACTCTCGAATCGTCAAGCTTGTGAGCAAGCGACATCAAAGTTTGAGCAATACGTCTGCCCTCTTCAGTCTTGTGATGCGGTTCTTCGTTGCCCACCGACCAGAAGAATACGCACGCGCGGTTTCTGTCGCGCTTCATAAGCATTTCAAGCTGAGCCTTGCCCTCGTCGGTAGACTCGAACCATCTCGTTTCATCCATAACGATAAAGCCGTTTTTGTCAAGCTCTTCCATAAGCGCTTCGGCTTGCGGATAGTGGCTCGTTCTATAACCGTTTGCGCCCATTTCTTTCATAAGGCGAACCTTGTATCTGTGAATATTGTCGGGCACAGCCTTTCCCATAAGTCCGCAGTCCGCGTGTCCGCACACACCCTTTATCTTATAATGCTTGCCGTTAATGAACATTCCCTTGTCAGGATCTAAGTAAAAAGTTCTGAATCCAAACTTAACCTCGTCGCTGTCCACTTCCGTTCCGTTAACAAAAACAGTAGCTTTCATTGTATAACGCGTGGGAGAATCGGGATAGTAGAGCGTAGGATCGTCTATATCAAACGTGTACTTAAACGTTCTTATGTCTTTATCCGCAATCTTTCCGCTTATTTCCTTTGTCGCAATAACATTGCCGCTTTCGTCCAATATCTCACCAACTATCTTTACGGTTTTCGCCTTAACGTTGTCGTTTCTGATAGTGGTTTCGGTTTGTACTTTCCAGGTTTTATCGCATACGTATACGGGTTTTGCGTAAATTCCCCACAGATCCACCGACACAAGATCGGTCTTTATCATCTTAACGTGGCGATAAATTCCACCGCCCTCGTACCACCAGCCTTCGTGGTTTTGAGTGTTTACGTAAACGGCAAGGTGGTTGCGCTCGTTGTATTTTACAACGTCGGTAATGTCCACCTCAAACGAGTTGTATCCGCAAAAATTATGTTTAAGCAAGCATCCGTTAAGATATACCGTAGCATGTGTTGCAACACCCTCAAAAAGCAACGTTATGCGCTTGTTTTTGTCTTCTTCGCTAAGATCGAAACGCTTAACGTACCAAGCGTTATCGTATGGCAAAAATCCCAGCGCGTTGTTGTACTTAACGTCCGGAACGCCGTCAATAATATAATCGTGAGGAAGATTTATTCTTTCCCATTTTTCGCCCGTGTGCGCAGCGTCTAAATTATAAGAATCGGGCTCGCAAAAATAATCCTTACAAGCAGGCCCCATGTGATAGCGCTCAGTCTTTGCGCTTATGTACGCAATGCCCTTATACGCGCCGTACTCGCTCTTGATATCCTTTCTGCAAAAGTACCAACCGTTATCAAAATCGACAATTTCTCTCATGACGTATCTCCTAAACTATAAAATTAAACGGAATACCGTTGATTTGTTACAATTATTATAACAGCATAAAGCAGTTTTGTCTATGCCAAAATTGCTTTTTATATGGACAAAAAAAATATTTTTTTAAAAAAAGCCTTGCATACGGCGGTTTTATATGTTATAATTCGATAAAGGAGTGAAATATGCGAGTACTGTTCGGTAAGGGTAGAAAGAGTACGGATTCCGACTCTCAACTTATCCTAAAAGTCAATAATTGCGGATCGTACAAGGAAGTAGACGAGGACGTGAAGATTTTGCGGTCGGAGGGTAGGAAAGACTATCACTTACTTTTCGTTGCAAACGGAGAGTTTAGAGTGGACGGGATTGCGTACGCAAGCGGACACTGTGCGCTTTACAGACCAAACGAGCCACATAACTATGTTTACAAATCGGCAGAAGGAAGCGTTTACTATTGGCTTCATTTCACAGGTACTGACGCCGGCGAAATTGTAAAGGATTTTGACGGCAGATGTTTGTGCTATAACGATAAAAGCTCGGACGTTAATAATATTTTGGAGATGATGATAAGCGCGTGCGTTAACGGTGGAGATAAAAGCGAAGAGTATATCGCCACGCTTTTAAGGGCGCTTTGTATTTTGCTGTGTGAGAAAAAAACCGAAAAGCCTTTTGCAAAAGCGATTGCAATGATGAGGGATTTTTCGCAACAGCACGTGCTTGCCGATTACGCGCAAGCCTCGTTTATGAGCGAAGGCCATTTTACCAAGGCGTTCAAGACCGCGTACGGGATTACTCCGCTAAAGTACAAAACCAAGCTCCAGACCGATCACGCAAAATTCCTGCTTGCCTCAACGTCCCTTAAAGTGTCGGCAGTATCAGCCCTCTCAGGCTTTTGCGATCCGTTATACTTTTCGAGGGTGTTCAAAAAAAACACGGGTTATTCGCCCGAACAATACAGAAAAAACTTATAAAGCGTTAGCAATTCAAGGTTATAAGTCAAAAAAATACAAACTGATATCAAGTAAATAATAACCACATAAAAATAAAGAGAGTATAATTAAGTAAACTAAAAAACAGTTTAAGGAGAATATTATGTCAATTACTTTCAAGCCAATCAATTCCATGCAAAGAGTTTTGTACGCAATCGAGCCTACGTTTGAAGAAAAGCGAGCAACAGCACTAAAAAGAATGAAGTATGCGCTCCAAATAGCAATGTACACCGACGCACATTCTTATAATCTTACTGTGGAAGCAGAGGGCAAGCTTAAGGACGTAATTACCGTGTACGAACAGCTCCCGGCTCCTGTTACTACTATTCCCCAAAATATAGACGAGTACTACGAAACGACGTCCCCTGCGCTCGTGCCCGACGCGCTTATCAAGCACGAAAAACCGTTTGATCTACCGCCCCGTCAGTATAGAGCGGTAAGCGTAATTTTCGATATTACCGACAAGGTGAAAGCGGGCGAGTACGAAACCGTCTTCAACCTCAAAAACGAAAAGGGAGAAGTGGTAGCGTCCTGTTCGCATACTCTCACCGTAAAGGACGTAAAACTTCCCGATACCGATCTTGTTCTTACAAACTGGATGCACTACGACTGTATTGCACAAAAGCACAAGGTAAAGCTTTTTGGCGAAGAGTTTTACAAGGTTTTCGCGTCTTACCTTAAGGTGTATACCGAGTGCGGTTATAATATGTTGCTCACTCCGCTTTTCACGCCTCCGCTTGATACAAAGATAGGAAGCGAAAGGCAAACCGCACAGCTTATTGACGTAATCAAACTAAAAAACGGATACGATTTTGACTTTTCAAAGTTCGATAAATTCATTAAGTTTGCAAAGCGCAACGGCATCAAATATTTCGAGCTTTCGCACCTGTTCACGCAGTGGGGCGGAAACGCATGTCCTAAGATAGAGCTAAACGTAGGAAAGTCCAATCAAGAGCGAATTTTCGGATGGGATGTACCGTCTACCGACATACGTTATCAGGATTTTCTTACCGCGTTCATCCCAAAGCTTATCGAAAGGCTTAAAAAACTCGGCATAGACAAGTGCTCGTATTTCCACCTTACCGACGAGCCTAACGACAAACACATCGAAAAGTATACCGAGCTTAGAGAGTTCACAAAAGCGCTTATCGGCGATATGCCCACGATGGATGCAATGAGCCATTACGAGTATTACGAAAAAGGACTTGTGGACGTTCCCGTTCCCGAAATAGACGTATACAAGCCGTTTAAGGAGAATGGAGTATATCCTCTGTTCGTTTATAACTGCTGTAATCCCTCTTGGGGAAATTATTCCAACCGCTTTTTATCCATGCCATTGCACCGTACTCGTATAATAGGCGCTCAGCTTTATCAAACGGGCGTGCAGGGGTATTTGCATTGGGGGTATAACTTTTATAACGCGCGTCTTTCCGTATGCGAGATAGATCCGTACAGAGTAACCGACGCAAACGCAGGCTTTCCGAGCGGTGACGGATTTATCGTCTATCCCATCAAGGGCGGAGCAACACATTCGCTTCGTTCGGTTGCAGGCTTCGAGGCGTTTGACGATTATCGCATTCTAAAGTACGCCGAAAAAGTTTTGGGTAAGGAGAAAGTGGACGGAATGTTGAAGGATTACGGTCTTGAAGGCTATAACGCGTACGCTCACAGCGCGCAGGCTCACTTCGATTTTATGCAGAAAGTCATTTCCGTGCTTTAAGTGAAAATAAGATAAATAAACGGAGAAAATTAAGACAAACAACAAAAAAACGTTGACAAATCCGTTTTGCCGTGTTACAATACTGTTGTTTCCGTGAGGGAGTAGTAAGCGCCGTGTTTTATGGCGGAGCAAGTTCAACATCCTGGCTTTTAGTCTGGCTTGCTTGAAATTACGAGACTCACGTATGCCAAAAGGCGTTACGTGGTGTCTATATAACAACAAACACAAGACACCAAAGTTAATTGCTTGGGTGTCTTTTTAATTTTATCGGAGATAAAGCAAGGTATACTTGGAGCTGTTTGGCATAAACGTAATATAAAAGTGTTAATAATACAAAAAGGAGAAATAAATGAAACCTTATTCAATGGAAGTGGATGCCGTTATCGAAACCTTGTCTTCTTCTCAAAGCTCGGGACTTACTAAAGAGCAAGTGGAAGAACTCAGAGAAAGATACGGTGAAAACAAACTCAAAGAAAAGAAGAAAAAATCACTTTTCCGTAAATTCTTGGAGCAATTCAAGGACGTTATGATAATCATTCTTATCGTAGCGGCAATCGTATCCTTTGTTATTGCGTGCGTAGAGCAGAACCCGAGAGAATTTTTTGAGCCTGCGCTCATTCTTCTTATCGTTGTACTCAACGCAATAATGGGTGTGGCTCAGGAAAGCAAAGCAGAAAAAGCCCTTGACGCACTCAAGAATATGTCCGCACCACACGCCCGTGTTATAAGAGATGGAGAGGAAAAGATAATAAACGCAGATATGCTCGTTCCGGGTGATATTATACTGTTGGAGGCAGGCGATTTCGTGCCGGCGGATGCAAGACTTATCAAGTCAACGTCGCTCAAAAGCGAAGAATCCGCACTCACAGGCGAATCCGTTCCCTCCGAAAAGGACGCTTTGGCTCAGGTCAAAGAAGACGCACCCTTAGGCGATAGATGTAATATGGTATACTCGGGCTGTTCGATTACGTACGGTACGGCAACCGCGATCGTTACGGCAATCGGAATGAAGACCGAAATGGGTAATATTGCAAATATGCTCGCGTCCGAAGGCGAAAGCCAAACGCCTCTTCAAAAGAAGCTCGCGTCCCTCGGTAAATATCTCGGTATCGTAGCTCTTGCCGCTTGTCTTGTGGTATTCATCGTAGGACTTGCAAGCGGAATAGAGGTTATAGATATCTTTATGACGGCAGTATCGCTCGCGGTTTCCGCAATCCCCGAAGGCTTGCCTGCAATCGTAACAATCGTTCTTTCCATAGGCGTTCAGCGTATGGTTAAAAAGAACGCGATCATCCGTAGACTTCCCGCGGTAGAAACTCTCGGTAGCGCGTCTATCATCTGCTCTGACAAAACGGGTACGCTTACCATGAATAGAATGACGCTCAAAAAGGCGTACGTAGACGGCGAAGATGGACTTGAGGATATTAGTGAAAACAACAGCGAAAAGGTCAGAAATCTTCTTATGCTCGGCACTCTCTGTTGCGATGGATCCGTAGTTTTTGCGGATGATAAAGAAACGCATATAGGCGACCCCACCGAAACAGCAATCGTTTATGCGTCGCACAAAAACGGAATGGCAAAGGATGAGCTTAATGCAAAGTATCCCAGAATTGGCGGTATTCCATTTGATTCCGACCGTAAGCTTATGAGTACGATAAACGTTATCGACGGAAAAAAGACGGTTATTGTAAAAGGCGCCGTTGACATGATGGAAAGCAGATGTTCAAGCGGAGATTTTGTAAAAGCAAAGTCAATAAACGACGAAATGAGTTCGTCCGCACTCCGTGTTCTCGCAATAGGCTATAAGGTTATCGATGAAGTTCCCGAAACTCTCATCAGCGAAGAGCTTGAAAACGGTCTTACGTTCTTGGGACTTGTCGGTATGATCGATCCTCCGCGTCCCGAAGCAAAGGTTGCGGTTGCAACTTGCAGAGAGGCAGGAATCAAGCCCGTTATGATCACGGGCGACCACGTTGTTACCGCGTCCGCTATTGCTAAAGAGCTTGGAATTCTTCTTGACGGCGACAAAGCTATTACGGGCGCAATGCTCGACGAAATGTCCGATGAACAGCTTGATAAAGAGGTGGAAAATATCTCCGTTTATGCAAGAGTTTCACCCGAAAATAAGATACGTATTGTAAAAGCTTGGCAACGAAAAGGTCAGGTAGTATCCATGACGGGCGACGGTGTAAACGACGCGCCTGCGCTTAAAGCCGCCGATATCGGATGCGCAATGGGCATAACGGGTACGGACGTAGCTAAGGGCGCTGCGGATATGACTCTTACCGACGATAACTTCGCAACCATCGTTGACGCGGTAAAGGAAGGTAGGGGTATTTATGCCAATATCAAAAAGGTTGTGGGCTTCTTGCTCGGTACTAATATCGGCGAAATAGTGCTCGTGTTTATTGCAATGCTCGTATTCCATCAGTCCCCGCTTCTTTCCATGCAACTTTTGTGGATCAACCTTGTAACCGACTCGCTTCCTGCAATCGCGCTCGGTATGGAGCCTGTAGAGAATGGCGTAATGAAGCAAAAACCCAAGCCCAAAAACGAAGGCATATTTGCTCACGGACTCGGTGTAAGAGTTGTGCTTCAGGGCTTCATGTTCGGTCTTCTTGCGCTTGGTGCATTCTGGATTGGCAACGTTATGACGGGCGATATAAACGTAGCAAGAACAATGTCGTTTATGACCCTTTCCGTATCTCAGGTAATCCACGCGTTCAATATGCGTTCGGAACATTCGATTTTCGTTGTTGGACCGTTTGGCAACGGCAAACTCAACGGTGCTTGCCTCGTTTCGCTTTTGCTCGTAGCCTTCGTGCTCTTTACCCCCGGTGTAATGACCGCGTTCTCTATAGTATATCTCGATTGGGTAAAATACCTTATCTGCTTAGGACTTGCGTTTGTTCTCCTTGTTGTAATGGAGATAGGTAAAGCAATAGGTTGTATTGTAAAGCGCTCCCGTAAAAATTAATTCAAAACTATTAAAAAGGCTCTGACACAACAGTAGGTTGATATTTGACGGAAAAGCCGCTACGAAATACAGCGTGTTTTGTTCGGTTACAGACTTTGCAAGTATGCGCCCTTACAAGAACACTTGTCTTTCTTGTGTTTTTCTCGTCAAAA
>JAGAPA010000080.1 GCA_017623455.1 Clostridia bacterium
CGTTGCCCAATGCATTTCCACATCGAGAGTTCCCGACGCGATAATGTTGTTGGAGCTGGTTACTGAATCGGTAAACCACGCAAAAGTCGTACCAACAAACGTTGCTACACAAAACAATAACGTGATTATGCTAAGTAGCCATCTGCTTTTTGTTTTCACTTTAGTTCTCCTTTTTGTGAATTTTCTGCGGTTAATATAAACTAAGGCTTGTTGCCTATTGCTTACTTATTCGGTAATATATGGTTGCGGTCGTATACGCATGCGTATATACGCACGTGCGCGCGCACGCAAACATATATTACCGTACCTCTCCGCGCAGAATGCACAGAGAGGTAACGGTAATCAAAACAAAATTATTCTAAAATTAGAAAGTATAGGTTTCGGAAGAAATTACAATGAATGCATTTTCTTTTGCCGGATCGTACATACGAAGTTCTACAGTCAAAGTAGTTCCTGCATTTACAGGATCAATATTGAAAGCACCGCACTTGAAAGACTTAACGTTTATGCAAACATCTTTATACGTAAGCTCTGCACCATTAGCCAAATCATAAAGAAGTCTTACGGGAGTATTTGCACTTAAGTTTTCGGGGGCTTTGAATGCAAGCCAAGCCCCGTCTAAAAAGCCCGGATAACTGCCTGCAAGTCCTGCACTGCCTGCGGCAATATCTTTACTGGTATAAATTACCCAATCGCATACCCAATCCTGATAAGGGCTGGTCAAAACCGAAACTTCATCATCGGGAGCTTCGAAATTATATGCAACACCAAGATCAATTGTTTCAGCTGTCGAACTAAAACTACTTAAATCATAAATTGTAACGCCTTTTGTTTTTGCATCCAAGGGAAGAACTTCAATATCTGCCTTGGGCGCATCTGCGGGGGCATCCTCAAAGGTGTATGAGTAGGAACCGATAACTATTTCATTCTCAGTTTCCACGCCGTTCTCGTCAACTTCGTAAAGCTTAAGCTCAACAGTCATTGTTGCACCGGCAAGTGAGTATCCCTCATCCCAAGCACCACAAGTAAATACCTTAACTGCTTCTACAAGATCTTTATAGGAAACGATTCCAGGATCAAATGCAGCTTCAAGAAGTCTTACGGGAGTATTTGCAGGAATATTTTCAGGAATCTTGAATCCTACCCAACCAATATTAGCGCCCATAAAATCAGCATAATGACCTGCAAGACCTGCACTGCCTTTCTCTACAAATCTATCTACAGAAACTTCAAAATCGGCATTCCACTCTGCATACTTGGTTCTTTCGATTTCTAAACCTGCATCAAGAGTGGGAGCTGTGAATTTATATGCAGTTTCAAGGGTAAATTCATCTTCAAGAACAAAGCTATTCCAAGTGCCTGTTTGATCTCCATTTATAACTGTACCAATCAAAGTAGGCATCTTTTCAACCTTAGCAACAGGAAGTGCTTCGAATTTGTCGTAAGGCGCGTTTTCGTCATACTTATCATCAAAGCTATCTTCTTCGGAAGCGAGCTGAGTTGCAAGAAGCTGTACGGTGAAACCGTCGCCTGCGGAAAGGTTCATATACTCGTTACCTGCGCTCGTCTTCATCTTAAGCACGATTGCGATAAGATTTTTCTTGTCATTTTCGAGCGTGCCCTCGTAAATAGCTTCGTCAGACTTCATAACAGTAGTCATTGTTCCTTTGGAATTTGCTGTAACGAGGTCTGCTTTTGTTACACTCTGAGTTGCGTCATCTGCTACGTCCACAAGGTAAACGTCGATAACGTCCGAAAGATTAACTTCTCCATCCGTAGGAATAATGTTAGGGTAGATGTTAATTTTGTACTTGAAATCGAGTGTGCCTTCGTTTTCGATCTTAACGTACTTAACCTCGGTATAACCGGGCTCCCAATTCTGATAATCGAAGATTGCGCCCTGGGATGCATCTTTCCAGTCTGCATCGGACAACTTGTTCTTGTACTCCATTGTTACATCCAATTTACCGGATGCAATAATGTTACCGGAACTGGTTACCGAATCGGTAAACCATGCAAAGGTGGTTCCTACAAACATCGCTAAACATGCTACCATAGACAAGATTGCCATAACAAGCGCTGTTTTAAGACTTTTTTTCTTTGCCATTTTTCTATTCTCCTTTTGTCTTAATTTGTGCATGGATTACTATAATCCACGAACAATTATAGATGGCGCAAATAAAAAATATTGAAAAAAACTTTAAAAACTTTACTTTAGTAAGGGTAATTTTCTTGACAAAAATCGAATTTTATAGTAATATTATTCCAAAGTGTTCGTGGATTATAGTATTCAGCGAACATTTTTTTGTTGTTTTTATAGCGATTTTTTGCATATTACGCAAGAGAAAAACCGACGGAAAAGCCGTATTTTTCCGTCGGTTTTTGTTGTGTTTTTACTTTGGTTTTGTCACAAAATCTCACATACGTATGTCTGTTTTTGCGTTATTTTACGATATCGCCCACACCGCCGAGCACGTACTTGGGACGGTAGGGGAAGTTTTGGATATCTTCTTCCTTAGTTACACCCGAGAGTACTAAAACGGTGTCTACGTTACTTTCTATGCCTGCGATTATGTCGGTATCCATTCTATCGCCGATAAACGCGATATCCGCGCTGTGGCAACCTAAGAGCTTGAGTCCGTGACGGAGCATAAGAGGATTGGGCTTGCCGACAAAGTAGGCTTTTTTGCCCGTTGCTATCTCGATTGGGGCGATAAGTGCGCCCGTTGCAGGCATTATACCTTTTTCGGTTACTCCCACGGTATCGGGGTTGGCGCCTATCAGTTTTGCTCCGCCTCTTACAAGCTCGATTGCTTTTTCGAGCTTTTCAAAGTTATACGTTCTTGTTTCGCCAAGCACCACGTAATCGGGGTTGATGTCGTTCATATATATCTTTTTATCGTACATTGCTTTTGTGAGCGAGGGCTCGCCGATAACGTACGCGGTACAGCCCGGCTTTTGCGATGCCAGAAATTCCGCCGTTGCCATTGCGCTGGTGTAGAAGTGATCCGCGCTTACCTCAAGACCCATTCTCTGAAGCTTCATGGAAAGCTCGTGCGGTGTGCGCTCGGGGCTGTTTGTGAGGAAGATGAATTTTTTGTCGTTCTCTATCATCCAGTTAACAAACTCTTTTACTCCGTCCAGTATTTTGTTGCCGTGATAGATCACGCCGTCCATGTCGCATATAAAGCCTTTCTTGTCTAAGATTTCTTTCATTGTCTGCTCCTAAATTTTGTTTATCTTTATTATTATACCAAACGCGAATAAAAATTTCAACCGTTTTGGGTAAAAGAATGAAAAATAAAGATTAGTGGTTAAAAGTACTGTCATTGCGAAGGAACGAAATGATGGGGAGAATTTTTATCCAATCCTTCCGTCGACTACGTCGCCACCTTCCTTTGCAAGGACGGCTTTATGCGGATGATTAGTGGTGATTTATCGTAGGGAAGGGGTCGTCCTTCCATTTATTTCGAGATTGTTGTAATTCGGCAGGAGTTAAACCCCTGCCCTACAATTGTTTTTTTTTGAGAACTGGGCTGTAGTAAAAAGAGGGCGATTCGTGAATCGGTACGGAGGCGTACTCCCAATATGAGGAACTAGCGGTAGTTAATTACTTGCTTTGTTAAAGGACAATAATCGGGGGTGCGCCTTCGCACCGTCACGTTGCCCTTTGCAAGGACGGCTTTATGCGGATGATTAGTGGTGATTTATCGTAGGGAAGGGGTCGTCCTTCCGTTTATTTCGAGGTTGTTGTAATTCGGCAGGAGTTAAACCCCTGCCCTACAATTGTTTTTTTTGAGAACTGGGCTGTAGTAAAAAGAGGGCGATTCGTGAATCGCCCGTACAAAGAACTAACAATATGTATTTGTCTTTACTAAACATTCATATTAAACGCACAATAATCGGGTGTGCGCCTTCGCACTTAGCGGTGGTTGATTGAGGTTATTGTGGTGGAAGTTGGGTTTTGTAGGTGCTTTGATAATTATCTATATTTTGGTCGGTGTTATACGTAGGATCGCCCGGATTAACACCGCACAGAACCTGCACTTCGTGATAAGTTTGAGCGTGGATCTTGTCGATTGCTTCCGTTTCGGGCACGGTTTTATCGGGAAAAATGGGGTCGCCGATTGTCACGTTTACCAAAGGACGCTTGCCGATAAGCTTCCATAAGCCCTTTCTTTCCCTAAAGCTGATACCTATGGGGATTATGGGCTTATTATGGCGAACCGCGTACTTGAACACCGCTTTTTTGAACGGGCGAACGTCGGGATAATAAAACCACATAGATCCCTCGGGGAAAAAGTGCAACCAATGCTTATTCTTAAGCACGTCGCCTATCGCTCTTTGGAATTTTGCCATAGCGCGAATATTATCGGTTGGCACGGGTATTCCGCCCACCCATCTGATAAGCGGTCCGTTTGGCCCTTCGAAGTTGGTTTTCCAACCCGGGTGATACTGCAAGCGCGGACGGATTGCCATAAGCACGCATAGATAATCCCACATAAAAACGTGATTAGCAACCGTTATTGCTCCGTCTTTAAATTCCTTTTTGTGTTTTTTGAGCTTATCTCTACCGAAGATCTTTACGCCGTGTCTAAGCCACACAACGAAGAACACCACGGTGTTGAGAAGCACCCACAGCACAGCCCTTGACACCTTGTGCCAAAAGCCCTTTGGCAGGTACTGATAATTTTCGTCAAAGTGCGTGTCACGCAGGTGTTTTACGGTTATCATGTGTTCGTCGCTACGCTCGGGATATTCGAACCCAAGATTAGGTCTGTAGTTCATTTTCCATCTCCTTAGTTTGTCTTGATTTTTGTCATACGTGTTGCTATTTTTAGTATAGCACATATTTTTCATTATTGCAACAGTTTAAGAAAATTAGCTAAATTTGTTTGTTGCGATAAGAATTGGGCGTTTCTCCCGTTTGAGCCTTGAACACCTTACAAAAGTACGCAACGTCCGAAAATCCGCAAAGCGAGGCAACCTCGTAAATTTTCAGCTTATCCTCAACCAATAAAATGCTTGCTTTTGAAATTCTAACGTCCCTAAGGTGTTCCACGGGCGTTGTTTTTTCTTCTTGTCTGAAAAGCTTGAACAGTAGTGACTGGGATATTCCCACACTTTTTGCAATATCGTCCACGGATATATCCCTGTGATAATTTTGCTCTATAAAGGCTTTTGCTCTATCCAAAACAAGAGGCTCGTTCTGATTTTTCAGGCGCATAAAATAATCGATAACTAACGAGTAAGTTTTTTGAAAAATAATATCCGTAGAGATCTTGCGATTGTAAAGATTACATAATTCTCGCACTTTATCAATCATACTTTCGCTACTGATTATCGCATAATCGCCTACGTCAAAATACTCAAAAAGCCCTTCAGCTCCCACGCCGTCAAAGGTCACCCAAGACGTTTTAAACTCACCGCCTGCTGGCGCGTAATCAACGGGAAAATTTTTATGCAAAAATACAACGCTTCCTTTTTTAAGCACGGCTTTCTCTCCGTTGAAATTAAAATAGCCCTCTCCTTCGTTTATGCACAAAATATGATGAAAATACGTGCCGTGAGGACGGTACATTGCCTGCTGATTATGATTAAAGCCGAGCGTTACAGTATAAAGCGGTAATAATTTTTTAACTTTTTCACTGACGGACAAAACCGCATACATTCTTTCCATAAAAAACATCTCCGTATAGGATTTTCATATTTTTGCTAATATTTCATATTTACAAATCTCGATTTAGGTATTATACTACTATTATAAAAATTTGTCAATTCAAGGAGAAAAAGGCTTGTGAAAATTTATGAACTGAACATACACAAAGACCCTAAAGTTTATGCGCTTAACGAACTTAGTTATCGTAGTTATTACGTTCCGTTTGAGAGCAAGGATAAATGCGGAGAAAAACGCGAAAACTCAGAGTTTTTCACCTCTCTTTGCGGAGAATGGCTGTTTAAGCACGCAAAAACGGCATACGATATGCAAGACTTTATTGACACGAATACCGATATAAGCGACTTTAAGAAAATCACGGTTCCCGAGTGTTGGCAGACTCACGGCGACGATTATTTGCAGTATCAAACCTCGCCATACCCGTTCGTGTTCAATCCGCCCTACCCGCCCATTAAAAACCCGTGCGCAGGCTACGTGAAGAATTTTAATATTTCTAAGAAACCAAACAAGAAGTACGAGCTACATTTTGAGGGCAAGGATAGCTGTATTTACGTTTGGCTAAACGGTGAATTTGTGGGCTATGGAGAAGTTCCGCACCAAGACTCCGCTTTTGATATAACTTCATGCGTTAAAGATGGCGACAACCGCTTATGCGTGCTTGTTTTCAAGTGGTGCTCGGGCTCATATTTGGACGACCAGGACAAAATCAGAATGTCGGGGCTTTTCCGCGACGTTTATATTTTAGAGCGCGCTAATAAGGGACTTTACGACTACCGTACAGACTCGGATATGTACGGTAATTTCTCACTTACCGTAAAATCAGATCTTCCCGTAAACGCTACGCTTTATTATGAAAACGTCGAGATTTTTTCGTCAACCATTACGGACGGCTTTGCTACGCAAATAGCAAACCCCAAGCTTTGGTCGGCAGAAGAACCGAATTTGTACACGCTTATTCTTTCGTGCAACGGAGAATTTATTCAGCAAAAAGTAGGGTTTAGAACGTGCAAAACCGAGAACGGCGTATACACGGTTAACGGAAAGCCTATAAAACTATACGGCGTTAACCGTCACGACTTTTCGCCCGACGACGGCTACGCAATCAGCTATGAGTTTATCAAAAACGAGCTATCGCTCATGAAGCAGTTTAACATCAATGCAATACGTACCGCGCATTATCCGAACGATCCGCGTTTTTACCAGCTATGTGACGAGTTTGGCATATACGTTATGTGCGAAGCCGATCAGGAATGTCACGGCGCTTCTTACGTAAAGGGGTGGGATCAGATTGTAAATCACGAGCAATTCGAAGGTGTTTTTGTAGATCGCATGGCGAGAATGTACGAGGCGTTCAAAAATTATACCTGCATCGTAATTTGGTCGCTTGGCAACGAATCGGGTTGGGGAACTAATCTTGAAAAATGTGTGGACTATTTTAACTCTCACGACAAAACGCGTCCGCTTCACTATCAGGCTTTTGGAATGGTAATGTCTAACAAAATTGGCGAAGAGGACAACACTGCTCCCATATTCTCCCCACAAATGGATAAGTACATCAACGACAATTTTGGAATGGCGGTGCTCGGATATCCTACGCTCGACACGTTTAGGGCTATGATTAAAAACCAGTCAATAACGCTTCCTATCGTCTTTCACGAATACTCTCACGCAATGGGAAATAGTTGCGGTGATTTGAGGTTTTATGACGATATTATTCAAAACAGCGACAGGTGCATGGGTGGATTTATTTGGGAATGGTGCGATCAAGCCGTAAGACTTAAAGACGAAAACAGCAAAGAATACTTTGGCTACGGTGGCGATTTTGGCGAAAAACATCATTTGTTTAACGTTTGCATGGACGGAATAGTTTCACCCGACCGCGTTCCGCACTCCGCACTTTTTGAGGCGGGCGCCTGCTTTTCGCCCATAAAAATCAGACAAACAGGAGATAACGAGTACGAGTTTTTTAATCGTAATTTCTTTATTGATTTATCTTTATACACGCTTTCTTACGAGATAGTTTTAGACGGCAAAATCATAATGTCGGATAATATAAACATCAACGTAAAACCACGCGAAAAATGCTCAATTTGTATCAAAACGGACGATACGTATAATGCAAACGATGCAATTATTAGGTTTTGGGTGAAGCTTAAAAACGATATATCTTGGGCAAAAAGCGGACACGTTTTATACAAGCAAACATTTGAGCTTGAGTGCAAAAAACAAGAAAATAAAAACAGTTTTAGCAAAGCCACGTTGATTGAGGACGATAGAAGTTTTACTGTAAAAACCAACGCGTTGGACTACGTTATTTATAAAGACTACGGCGTAATTTGTCAAATATTAAAAGACGGCAAAAACATACTTTCCTCACCTTTAGAATTTAGCGCGTGGCGTATGCCAACAGATAACGACAACAAGATAGTGGGTGGAGATACCGGAACGATTTTCGCATCGGGCGGAGTTGCTCAGCTGTGGCGAAAGACTATAGCATTTGGCGAAATGCAATATCCTTGGCTTGAAGTTTCCGATCTTTGCGCGACGAATGATAGCGGAAAAATTGTAATTTCGGGCAACTTTATCTTTGCAGTTCCCGGGCGTCGTCCAATTTCGACGGGCAGTATCGAATACGTTTTTGACGGCGAAAAGGTCAATATTAAACAAGTCGGGGCAATTAATGACAATTTTAATTTCTGGCTTCCGCGCTATGGATACAGGCTTAATTTTGCAAGTGAAGCGACGGACGTTAAATATTTTGGCTTTGGCCCTGAGGAGTGCTATGAGGATAAGCGAGAATACGCTACGCTCGATTGGTATAATTACGCCGTAGACGACAATAAAAACAGCTACGAAAAGCCTCAGGAGTGCAATAGCAGAGTTGATACAAAATGGCTCAGTTTTAGCGTAGACGGAATTAACTTTAAGGTTGAGTCTAACAACTTCTCGTTTAACATAACGAATTATGATATAAACGAGAGTTGGAAGGTATCTCATAAAAAAGACTTAACAAAAAGCAACGGCTCGTTTGTGCATCTTGACTACCGTATGAGCGGTGTGGGATCTCGATCGTGCGGAGGCGACGATCCTCAAACGGAATGTAGAATAAATAAAGGCGAAAAGCTGGACTTCACCTTTGTTATAAAACCAACAAAAGCATAAAAACTCACATACGTATGTAAGATAAAAGAAAAACAGGACTAAAATTCAGCCCTGTTTTTTTGAGGTTATTGTAATAATATACTGAACACTTAAATCGTCGGTTGCAATAAAACCGGCATCGCTGTCATATGATGCGTATAATACACGCCAGCCTTGACTCTTTCCTCTAACAACCCCTATACGCAGATTTTAAGAACGAACTCGTGTCATTCCATATCTTTTAAGCTCTCATACAAACCTCAATTATTTTATTTATGATGATATAATGCCACCAATTTTATCGCTTGTCTTGACATTTTTGTCCGTTATTTTTAATTGCTTTATTATTCAAAAATAAAATCTAATAATTCTTTTACAATTTTTCTGTCTGGATTTTTAGTCATACCATAAATTCGAACACCATAACATCCCTTAAAATCCCCTTTTGAAACAGAAGTTATTCTAATATCAAAATGTTTCTTTAATTCTCTGTAATTATTTAGGCATGTAAAATCTTTATGAGGCAAATATACAATACTCCACTGTTTTGTTAATTTATTGACACCTACCCATTTGTTTGAAGATGCTATTCTTCTAAGTGTAATATAATCATTTTGATAGTGTGCCATTTGGTCATCCGCAAAACTGCGCTCCGTTTCTCCAATCATGTACACCCTCATTCTGCTTATTAAATCTGCTATTGTCATAAATATTACTCTCCTCCTATTAATTATGTCTATTTGTTATTCTACTAAAGTTCCCACTAATAAGCTTCTATTTTGTCTGTTATTTTATCTCTTCGAAAATGTCGGAAACGAGATTCTTTTTCTTGAATCGAAAGCCGTTTGCAAGCCTTACTTTTATTCTGTTATCTCTGTTAAAATAGCCGTTAAAATACAGGTGCATCTTTTTTATATTATATTCTTTGTCAACCACGTACGTTTCGTAAATGTCGAGAATATTTGCAACATTTTCCGACATCGTAGAGCCTCTACGCTCAAGGTATCCGAACATTCCGCTTCTACCTCTTTTTGCTATTATAACCTCTCCGTTTACTCCCTCCATACACGATATAACCTCGGGAGCTACCATTGCATTAAGGTACGATCCTCCGTCAGAGCCCATAGGATGATCAACGTCAAACCCCACACCCGTATACCTTGCTTCCTCTATCTGTATACTACCCAGCTGATCAAGTGCCGTTTTGATAAAATCGCAGTAGGGAAGGTTGAGAGTCAAGCAATCCGTCTTAAGTGCGGATATAAGATGATATGCTGCCTTTACAAACTCATCCTTATACACGTAAATAGTACCAAGCAATAAGCTTACCTGCCCAAAATCTCCCATCCAGTCAATATACTCGTCACTATCAATATCCTCAGGCTCGGCATTTTTTACACTCTCAAATATCGGACGCACGATTTTTTCCGCTTTATCATAATCCGTTTTAACCTCAAACAATCCGAAAATAATCGGATAAATCATCTTTTTCAACTCCTCAACGGTTAAACTGTCGGCGTTTGCTTTATATTTATCACTAATCTCTTCGTATTGCGTTTTGTTGTAATCCTCACCCATAACATACTTGACGAACATCTGCTGAAGCTCTGCAAATTCTTCTTTACTTAAAATCCTTAACGTTTTCATAAAAACTTCTCCTTGTATTACTCTTTTTCTTAACCGCGACGTCAAATTTCTATTTTTTTAGACAAATTCAAAAACACATTTAGGCATTGGTCAGAATACTGATCCAACGAAGCTATTGCCTTTCCTAAATACGGTGCGTACTTATCTACCAAATACTGAATATTCTGAAATTTCATTCTTATTGAGCTCTTTTTCACGTTTGGAATCCTTGAATGTACTAAGTTTACAAAATCTTCTATTCTTTGTCTTAAATAATCTTGTCTGGACAAATACTTAAGATACATTTCACAACAAATATAATCTTCTTCATAAGTCCAGTTGTGAAATCCTCTTCCCGCGCTTTTTCTGTATATATACATATTTACTCCCCTTTGTATTCCAACATTTTAATAAGTACCGATGTGAGCTTGTCGGCAAGCTTGTCCTTATCTATCTCGGTAGATTCTGCGTTCGCAATTGCGTTTTTTATAAACTCAATTTCGTTGATACTAAAACGCTTTTGCTTTACGTAATAGCCTTGCTTGCTCTTTTCGATAGGATAGCCCACTTCTTGCAAAAACTTGATATTCCTCGACACGGTTTTTCTGTCGCACGGTACTGCAGATGAGATCATATCCACGATTTCCTTTTGCCTCATCGGGTGCTTTTCGTCTGTGTTACTCTCCAGAATTTTAAGCACGTATAAAATAAGATGTTTCTTACTGGTCATCATTACCTCCAATATTCTCTTCGTCGTACTCAACGGTTTTGCTTGTCGACTCATTTTTATTTTTTACAGACCTTACGATTATTACAACAAGCCCCACGGGCACGCTTATAATAAAGGTACACGCGTACAGCAGAAAAAAGCCAATCCATTTCATCCTATCCTTAAACGTTGTAGCTCTCCCCTCTTCTGCAGGCGAAACTTTTGCACTCATCGTTGCCAGAATTGCGCATACTCCGATAACTAAGCACGAAATTGCCCCTACTCCAAACGTTATTAACGCATCCATAAAAATTCTCTCCTTTTATTGTATAATAATTTTTTGCTATTTTCAAGCATAATTGACAAAAATTTTTTGCTCATATATTATAGCATATTTTTCATATACTATTCTACCGCAATTTGTAACAACTTTATTTATATAAAATTGAAGTACATTTAAAAAACAGAAAGCCTGTAATATCTACCTCATCGTCGGAATTTAACTGCTTTTACATAGCGCCCCCTATATTAATTATACACTTTGGCGCGTACCAATTTTGCCCCCAATTAGTAAATTTAGTTAAAATCCCGAATGTTGTCTTATTATAGCCTGCGTTCTTGTTTTTTACATTCCACATTAATGGAATGTGATTAGGTTTGCGCCGTATCTCTATATCTATTATACAAGTACTACGTACCAATTTCGCCCCATAACGTTTTTACCCGCTGTTGGATTTTGATAATCTTAGGACAGTACCTCTACTTCTATTATACACGTCAGTACGCACCAATTTTGCCCCATAACAAAATTCTGCGGTTGACAAAACGGAGAGAGGGTGATATAATAAAAAAAGAAGATAAGGAGAAGATATGATTAAAGTTGTTTTGTTTGATCTTGACGGAACGCTTCTGCCTATGGATCAGGATAAATTTATAAAGGCGTACTTCGGCGGAATTACAAAAAGGCTCGAAAACTTTGGATACGAACCCAAACAGCTTATCTCCGCGATTTGGGCAGGCACGGCTGACATGATAAAAAACGACGGTGCTACGGCTAACGAACATGTTTTTTGGAAGCGGTTTGTCGACGTGTTCGGAGAAAAAGCCAGAGCGGACGAACCGCATTTTACCGAGTTTTACGAAGAGGATTTCGACAAGATTCAGAAGGTTTGCGGATATAACGAAAAAGCGAGCAAGACTATTTGTAAGGTAAAGAGCTTGGGATTGAGAACCGCGCTTGCAACCAACCCCATTTTCCCTGCTATCGCCACACAAAAAAGAATAAAGTGGGCAGGATTAAACGTGTCTGATTTCGAGCTTGTTACCACGTATGAAAACTCACGCTTTTGCAAACCGAATTTAGAATACTATAAGGATATTATAAAATTTTTGGGAGTTGAAGCAAACGAATGTGTTATGGTGGGAAATGACGTGGGCGAGGATATGATAACAAAAAATCTTGGCATGAAAGTTTTCTTGCTTACCCCAAACCTTATCAACAAAAACAACGAAGATATTACCATTTATCCTCACGGCGGATATGACGAGCTTTTGGAGTTTTTGGACAAAGTAAACGCGTAAAATATTGGGATTTTGCTACGTTTTTACGCATACGTATACGAGATTTTGGACAAAATAAAAAAATAACGGACTTAGCCGTTTTTAGGTTAGGTCCGTTATTACGTTTTTATTGTATGTTCTATTTTGAGAAGTACGCTTGGGGGTTATCTACCGTCAGTTTCCTAATTTGCTCATCCGTTATTCCAAGCTGTCTAAGCGCTGGTAATAGCAACTTATGAACGGTGGTAAAATCTCTTTTGGAATTATTGTGCGAAACCAAATCTACACCAGTATCACCATAGGCGTAAAAGTCGTGAGATACAACCATTCTATCTCCGTAACCCTTTTTGATTAGCGTTGCCATAGTCTTTGCTTGGCGCTCGTACGCCGAAGGATAAATTCTGTCAAAACCAAGATAGCATCCGTTATCCAAAACCGATTCTAAGTACTCTACGTCGTCGGTATCACTACAATGACCGATTATGATTTTTTCTAAATCTGCACCCATATTTTTGAAAATCTCAATTTGCTTATATGCAGTTTTTAGCCTATGCTCGTTGTGGGCATAAATTGGCAAACCTGTTTCTTCGTGGGTTATTGCAATTGCTTCTAAAAGCTTTGAATTAACTTCGTCAACGCCCCTATCTCCCGTAGCACATTTCAAAATACCGGGCAGTACTCCACTGTCCAATATTCCGTTTTTACACTCGTTTATAAAAAACTCCGAAAGATACTGTGCGCTTTTACGTCTTACAGCAAGCTCGTAGTTGTAATAAATTCCACTCGATACGATAAAATTAACTCCGCTTTTTTGCGATACGGATTTTATTAAGTTCACGTCACGATACAAATCGATAGGCGTGCCGTCCACAACAGTAGAAAGTCCACATTCTTCCCTTGCTTGAGTAAAGAGTGTAACCGCGCGCTCGACCACCTGCTCTTTGTCCATCCAATTTTTCTTAAACGCATGATAAAAGGACGGGCTTACACACACAACATGTTCGTGACATAGAGTTTGTCCTAAATCGTTTACGGCTATTTCTCCTAATACGGTATTGATTTTTTTTGTCATAAGTTCGTCCTTATAATTTTTACTACTGCGCCCAAACTTGCATTTTTCGATTGTCTTAGTATCTATTTAGCTTGCTTAATCTCAGCGCTTTCAATCTCGGTTTGTTCTACCTTGGTTTGCGCAATCTCAGCGCTCTCAATCTCGGCTTTTTCTGTTTTTTTCTTACTCTTAAGATTAGATATATAAATACCTAAACAAATCAGCACGAAAGACACCGCGTACTGCCATTGAAAAATATTTTCCCTCAGTAGCAAACAGCTTAGTATGCTAGAGAAAATCGGCACGCTAAACCTAATAATTAAAAGGTTTGAAAGATTACCCTTTCGCATAATAGTATACCACAAAGTATAACTGAATACCGACGCAAAACAAATATAGATAATTACCCACAAATCAAGGTTAAAGCCGATATATACCTTACCGCCCATAACAAAACCTGCGACCAAAAGCACCACACCGCCTATAAATTGCGAACCTGCAGTTACGGCAACGGGGTCTGATTTAGGAGCAATCTTTTTACTAATAATATCGCTAAAAACCAGGAAAAAAGACGCGAATACAGTCAATAAATCGCCTATTTTAAACGAAAATCCGCTATCTGATACACTTGTTACTGCAACACCTACAAAGCCCAGCAACACCCCTACAAGTTTTTTTATGCTGAACTTTTCGTCTTTAAAAAACATCCACGAAAAGCACACGAAAAATAGCGAGCCGACTTGTTTTAGGATAGAAGTCATAGTAGGCTGTGCAGTCTGCAATCCTACGTACAAAAATCCGTAATGCAGTATTATTGCAAAAACTCCTACCATTACCACCTGAACTCCGCTTTCCTTTATGGTAAGAAGGGTAGCTTTCTTGCGCGTAATAAATGCAAAGATTAGCAAGCCTGCTCCGCTTATAGAAAATCTTATTCCTGCAAACAAAAGAGAAGACGCCACACCCTGTACGTGATAAACGTTATTTCCTACTTTTAGCACAGGATAGAGCGAGCCCCATAAAAACATTACTATAAGTATTAAAATTACCGAAAGTTTTTTACTCATTACAGTTTTGTTCCTTGATTATTGCCGACGTTGCGGTATGATGCGCGTATATCATAGCACAAAACAGTCAAAAAGTAAATATCAAAAACGACACAATTTGACTTATTTGATACTTAAAATTTCAACTATTAAAAAACTGCGGATAAACCTTATATAATTTAACCGCAGTTTTTATACGCAGGCGTACTCCCAATATTGTTATTTAGCAAAACAATAACACAAATTTTGTAAGCACTTTTGCTCTAAATATAATAAATTTAAGTTATTACTTGCAAAGTCTGTAACCGAACAAAACACGCTGTATTTCGTAGTGGTACTAAAAAGCTATAAGTCATATCAAAATTCAATAACCCACTAAAGTTTGTACTTTTCTTTGTTCTGCAATATTATTTTAGATCAAGCGTTACGCTTGAAATATCAACCTACTGTTGCGAATGAGCCTTATTTTATTCCGGCAATAATTCTACAGAAATTTCAAAAGTTTTGAGATTCACTATTACGTCGTACGTGCCCGGATTTTTGAAATTGCCACCTGCCGTTATAAGGTCGGATGCTACCGCGGACAGATCGTACGTTTTGTATTTTTCCGTATGAAACTTAGGTAGGCTCGTCGTGTACTTGGTGGTAACCTCCACACGCTGACGGAAAACGTAAGGTACTGAAGCGTCGTAGGGCGACAAAACGTTAAAATTATCACCGTCGTAATACACACAACTATACGTTGCCGTGTCGGGGTTGAGAAGACGCAAGTTCACCTCGTACGTTTTTCTGTTTATATAAATATCGTAATTGCCGCCTACGTTTACGATTACGTTGCTGTCGCTCTCCACTTCCGCCAACTTAAAGTCAAGGTCTTCTTTTACCGTGACCTTATAATTACTTGTGTGAACGTTGTTGAAAAAGCTGATAAGCTTGTTGGCTTCAACGCTGAAATTGCTTATCATGAACTCGTCTGCATTTTCGGGATTTACGCTCATTGCTACCAGTCTGTTTTTACGCTGTAGATACTGCAATTTTTGATGGTATAGTACAAGGGCGTTTCGATTTCCGATTTATATTCCATATCGAATTTTAAGGTATCCGTATCAAATATGAGCTTGTATACGCCCGATTTTTTAACGTTTATCTGAACGTCTTCGCCTGCCTGCTTTTCCTCTTCCGCAAACTCTAAATCGCTCGGGTCTGAAAGGGATGCGTACCAACCCACCATATCGTCGGCAACCATCATAAAATAGTCGTCCTCGTACAAATATAGGTTATCATACACACGCTTATTATCCTCAAGTGAAAAATAATCTATTTCCAAATATTCGCCCCTGACTTCCATCCACAGCGAAAGACCGTTCGACGTGTAATAGGTTGTTCCCTCCTGCGGATCGAAATGCTCCAACGTTACGTCCTCGGGAGCCACGACCTGAACGTCTTCGTTATAATCGGGAACGGGCGGCTCTCCTCCCGTTGCGCCCAAACTACAACCGGACAAACTCAGTCCTAAAACGCATGCAAGTATAATTGACGGGAAAATAGTTTTTTTCATGTTCTTTCCTCCTTTTAAAGATTTTTTACAAATTACTCTTCACCACGATAAAGGTTTCTTACCGACTATCGTTGTGACTCATCCCTACTTTTAACGTATTTTCTAATCGCGGAAGCAAAACACTTACCAAGCTCTATTGCCTTATCTTGCGTAAACACGTTGTCCGCCGTTCCGAAATACGAAGTTTCCAAGGTGAAGGCAAGCTCGTTTTCATCTCTGTTCGTCATAAAATACGAAAACCCGTTTCCGCCCTGATTCCATCCCATCTTGAACGGAAAATCGTTTTTGTGGAAATACTTAAATGAGTTTTCACTTATTTCCTGCTCTAATATCTTGCCAAAAGCATTGAGCTTATCCTCTTTTTTAAACGAATTCTGCACGATAAAGACGGTATCGTTCTGATTGCCTATATGCCAGGGCGCATGAAAATCAAAGCCGTACGTGCATCCGTACACGTTTTCCCATTCACGGATTTTTGCCGTAGTGGGATAGATAGGTTGATTTCCGCATTTGTAATCGCGATTGTGATCCCACGGCGCTCTGTTTTTACCCTGATCGCCGTCCACCACTCCGTCGTAGTCCACAAACGGAACGCAAAGCACTCTGTATCCGCTTATCGGATTTTTCACAAGATTGGTAAGCACGCCCTCTAAAACGTATGAGCCCGTAGACTCGCAAGCATGGTGACGTGAGGTAAGAATTATTGTTTTTTCACCCTCGCCAAACTGCACGTACGGTACGCTTCTGCCTTTTTGCGATTTGCAAAGCTCGTTTACTTTAAGCCCTATATTTTTTGCAAAAGCAATAAATCTATCGGGGTGGTACAGCATACTGTGCGCAAAATACACCTTGCTTTCATTCTCGCCAAAGGCATAACTAAAGCTATTACCGTCCACCTTGTCAAGCCATTTCCACGTTTTAAGATCATAACTTACAGCCGGGCCAAAGTAACCTAAGCGGTTTGGTTGCATATGAAAAGTAAGCACCAAGTTTTGCGCGCCCTCGACGCAGAACGCCCAATAAAACCAATCCGTAGTTGTGTCCCTAAGTTCGTTTTCGAGGTATACGTCATTGCCTTTTTGCGACACAACCTTAATATTACCACCTATAAAATTATTGTGAATAAGCATATTTTTCTCCGCCGTTTTTCTTTATAACTTACTTTTAATTGCGGACATATAAGTATTCCAATCTTCTCTGCTATGATAGTGCGTACCTGCTCTTAAGAAAAATCCAACGTCGCCATCCGTAAATTTATCTCCGCAGACGGGAAGCCTGTCGGGGCTGATAAAGCCGTCCTTTCCGTACAAATTCCACGCTTTTGAAGCTGCGACGCAACTGAGAAACTGACTGTCGTTGTCTGCCCACACGTCTTGCTCTGCTCCGCCCACAATCACGATTCGGGGCGCAACCAACGCCATTAGACAATGCTGATCGAAGGGAAGCTTTTCCACTTCGTTTGCATACTTTTGATAGGACGGACTGAACCAATACGGGAACGTTCTGCAAATATCGGAAACCTTTTCGCCCTTATCACAGCATCCGCGTGAAATTGCAACACCCGAGCATCCCGAATTGTTAGGACACGAAAATGCAAACCGCTCGTCAAACGCCGCGGTAAGAAGCGCGGTCTTACCAAGGCGCGAATGACCCGAAACTCCTATGCGGTTTTTGTCCACGTAAGGTAGGGTTTGCAAGTAATCCATCATTCTCGACGCCATATACGACCAGTACATAATTTTTCCGCAGTCCTTTTCCTTGCGATCTCCGTCCTGAAAAAGACCTGCGAGCCCATTAGTAAAATCGCCGTTATCCGTGCTTATATCATTGTGACATACCGAAAACACACCGAAGCCGTTGTCAATTATCTCTTCAACCGGCAAATATCTATCGGGAATATCGGAACGGAAATTAATATAGATAAAAAACGGTACGTTCTCCGCATTTTTTGGATATATCAGATTTGTGGGAACGGTATGCTGTTTGTTGTTGTAACAAAACTTAAACGACACCTCCTCCCACGTTGCCTTACCTGCAAAATTAACACTATTGATCTTTGTGGAAATTTCAGGCTGAACGAGCGGTAAAATCTTGCCGTATTCCTCGTTTTGAATAACGCTTTTCCAATACGGTCTGCCTTTATTCTCCCACTCGTCTTTAGTTGTTATTTGCTTTCCCTCAATACAAAACAGGTCGGGAAGTTTCCGCTTTTTAAGCTCTTCAACAATCATAATTCACTCCTTTTTTTGTTAATACTTTATTGAAAATGCACGAATTTCATAAATACGTATGCTTGTTTTTTGTAAAAAACGTTTTAGCGATACAGTTCGGTCGGTATGGATTTTTCGGTAAGAAGCGGATCTTCCCCGTTCCCTCTTTTGTAGATAAGTTCCATAACTTCCTTCATAATCCGCGCATCGCAAGCTTGCGTTGGTGCATTACCAACAAATCCGTCTACGATTGCGCCGTAGTACCTAAAAGCCGTTTCGTACTTAACAAAACGCAAGGACACGTCGGGCGTAAAATCGGTCTTATGCGGACGTATCTTGCTTTTTATAATTTCGCCGTTCGCGGTTTTTACCGTTACGTCGTTTGGCACGCTTGCCAATCTGTTTTTCATTCCTATCATCTCTTCTACGCAGTGCAGATAGGTGTTTCGATTGTGAGCAACTCCCACTAAAAGTATGTATCCGCCGTCACGGTAGATCTTTCCGTAGCAGCTGTCAGGGTGTGTTCCCGAGTCTACCGTAAGCTCGTCTTTTATAAACTCTTCAACCCTTTTCTTATCACCAAACACTGCCATCGAGTGGGAAGGATTTTCAGAACGTATTCCTCGCTTATCAAGCAACGCAACGGTAGAAAATGCGCCGAGCGAGGTTTCAGGATCGGACACGTCCAACGTTATATCTTTATCAAAATTTTTCCACGTATGGGTGGGAATACACAGCAGTCCGCCCTTTGCGGTAAAGTATTCTATCATCGCATCTAACAGCCCCTCTGCTCCGCCCTCAACACTTCCCACAAGACGCAACGACGAATGTACCAATACAGGCTTATCCTGCGGTAAATTCATTTTTGCAAGCTGTTCTTTTATCTCTTCTTTTGTATAAATTTTACTGAAATCTTTCATTTTTATCATATTTTCCTATATACGTTTGCTTCAAAATCGTAAAAAGGCTACGTTTACAAAACACGCTGCTCCCACCTCTTTTGCTTCAAAAAAACACTCAAATACGCGACAAACACGAGCAGTAAAAGCCAAGCCGATATTTTACGATTGTCTTTATTATTTATACCTTAAGTCCTATTGTATAATATTATATCACACGCGAATCAATAAATCAATACTTTTAAAAAAACTCGTTAATTTTATGCTAAAACACGCAACGATTAAATTATTTCCTACATGCAAAAACACGGACTACGTATATCTTTTGTCCGTGCTTAGCTGTTTATTTGTTCGATTGCATTTTACAAATACTTGCTTAAAGTAAATTTTGCAAGGCGGATATGCTTTCTTTCCACAGTATAGGACATGGCAAGCTCTCCGTCCGAAAAGTAGTTTACAAACGGATAGAAACAGCTTGTATGCATTTTCGCTTGTAACACTATCTTGCTACTCGATACGTTATGCACGTCCACTTTTACTATGCCGATATGCTCTCTGTTTATGGGCGCGTGGAAAAGATATAGTCCGCCTTTATACAGTATAAAATCACCCCTTGACTGACAGTCCTCTATCTCTACGGGCTTAGCCCAAGTTTTTAACTTAAGATCGTACGCGGTCAGAAATCCGCACTTGTTGGTATCTTGTTGACGGACGAAATAGTACACCTTATCATTATATACGTACGTTGCGTTTTCCCACTTTGAATCGTTGATAAAATCGGGCTGTGCAACGTATTCCCAAGTAATAAGATCCGCGCTTTTTATTATGCAGTTAAAGTCACCGGAATACGTGCCCGTATAGTAATACGTTTTGCCGTTCTCTTCTCTATAAGACAACTTTTGCATTATGCCGATATCCGAATACATCTTTTTGCACGCAACGCCGTTTTTCGCAAGCGCGCTTTTTATTCCGCTTATCGAAAAATCGTTTACGGTATCATTTACCTTAAAGCGATTAACACCTATCTTCCCAAGCTTTTTGCTTTTTATGGAAAACGGACAGTAAAAACGGTAGTAGTTTTGCTCCGTTCGAGCCGTCCACATCACGTAGAGAGTATCGGCGTCCTTTTGCATAAGCACGGTGTCGTACACCATGTCTATTACCTTTCCGCCCACCGCATCTCCCGTAGTCTGAAGATCGATAAACGTCTTGTTTTCAATATCGTTTAAGGGTGCGTAAACCAAGCGCGCAGTCTGGTTTTCAGGATCTTCCGACGGCTCTTTCACATTTGCGTAATACGTAGTAAAAACAGTACCGTCAGTTACGATAAACGTGGATACGTGCGCCATTTTATCGCACGGTTTTTCAAAATCGGTTACAAAACGATCGGCAATTTCTTGAGCAAAATCATCACCCTTTCTTTTTTCCGTTTCTCCCACGTTCGCATAAAGCGTTTTTGCCGTTTCACTAATAGGCGCGCCACCGATTATCTTAAGCTCGTTATCGCTTACGCAGTCCGATGAAAACACGTTATCATTCATTGTTTTCTTCCACTCCTTTATAAAAAATATCAATATTGAAATAATGGACACCGATTCGTTGATCACTCCTATATACGACCCGATATAAAGATCGTACACAATAAACGCAACGGCTACCGGCAGGCAAATGAGCTTGGTAAGCCTTTGATTGTCTATCCATAAAGCAACGGTAACGCACGCGGACGCGACAATGGGAAGCACGTTGAACACGGTATGAAAAGTGCTTATGCCAAGCCCTAAGTTTATGATAATAAAAAGTATGGGCCACAGCGCGCAATCGAGCCACTTTGCCTTTTTGCGGTTTACAAACACAAGCTCTCTGAATACGCCCACGCCATTGGGAATTGCGCCCGCAAAACCGCCTAAGCACAGGTAGTGCACAACCCAGCAAACATCCGCTAAAAGCTTTGCTATAATCAAACTGCTTCGCTTTTTTTGTTGGTACGTCATAAACAACGAAAGCATTGCTCCTATGCCGAAAATATATGCAACAATTTTCATTTTTTTATTACCTCTTATTGCAAAACGCACAGTCTTGTGATATAATGATTATATCTTGCTTCGACTTAATTTTCAACTGCACATTTTGGATAAAATTAGCATTATCTTGCATTTTGAGGTAAAAACGATGATAGGCACACGACATGAAGAATACAATCGGTTTACAAACAAACTACCCTTTGTCTTAAACGCAAACATAAAACGTACACGGCTGTTGCACAGTAAGGATAACAACTGGCACGAAAACCCCGAAATTCAAATTTGCACGCAAGGAGAGGGCTTCGTTTTGCTTAACGGTAAAAAATACTGCTTTACAAAAAACGATATTATTGCGGTAAACTCTAACGTTTTGCATTATACGGGCACGCAATCTCAGCTTACTTATACGTGCCTGATCGTAAGCACAGAATTTTGTAAACAAGTAGGGATAGACCCTGATTTTACCACCTTTACTCCTCTCGTTAAAAGTGATGCTTTAGTAAATCTTTTTGGGAGTTTAACCGAAATTTACTTGAACGAAAGCGCGCCTTTACGCATTGCAAAGCTGAATAAAATCGTACTGGAAATATTGATAGAGCTTTCAGAAAATCACTCAGTACAATCCAAAACAGCAGATTTAAGCCCCAAAAAATTCGCCTGCACGAAATTAGCATTGGAATACATACGCAGTAATTACGCTAAAAAAATCAGTCTGGACGATATTGCAAGGCACGCCATGACAGACAAGTACGCGCTATGCAGAGAATTTAAGCTAACGACGGGGCAAACGATAGTGGAAAACATAAACAATTACCGTTGCATCAAAGCGATAGACTATTTATCAGCAGGGTACAACGTAGCCGAAACTGCTTCGCTTTGCGGTTTTTCCAATCTTTCGTTTTTTCCCAAAATATTCAAAAAATATATAGGATCTCTTCCGTCAAAGTACAGAAAAAACAACGCGAAACAACTGTGATAAGACAAAAAACTCGCATACGTATGCGAGTTTTTTTGTTACTTCCTACCGACAAAACCGATAATTGTCTTGTCTGTTTATGCGGTAATTTTTGGGCGACTGTCCGTAGCTTTTTTTGAATAGTCGCGAAAAATATGCGCAATCTTCAAACCCGACCGCAAGCGCAACCTCGGTGATATTGTAATCGGACGACAGCAACATCTGCTCGGCTTTTTGCAGACGCACGCTATTAATATAGTTTGCTACCGAGAGCGAAAAGTATTTCTTCACAAGCTTGTATACTTGAGCCGGCGAATAGTTGATATACCGCGCTATATCGTTTGCGCTTACGTCCTTAAAATAATTTGCGCAAACGTATTCCTCAATTCTCATTTTCAACACGTCGCGATCTTGCTTTTCTTCACCTTCCGACACTAAAATTTCCAAAATCCTATAAACGGCGCGAATACGTTCGAAATAATTTTCGGAAGTTTTTAACGTTTGTATCAACGCGTAAACCTCCCCGTCATACCTTTTATTCAAAATTATGGGAAAGGATATAACCTCGTCAAGCCTAAAAGTGTCGTTAACAATCGCATCGATAAAAACCCAATGCGCGTGCATTTTTCCCTCCGCTCCGTTGTGATGCACTATGGTTTGAAGCTCGTTAGACGGCGCGACAAATACGCCCATCTCGCCCGTAGAAAACGTCTTGGACGAACCTATCGAAATATCGTAGCTTCCGACAACAGACTGCACGACAGACAAACTATTGCAAATTTTTTCGTGACGTACGTTTTCGCAATCGTTTGAAAGCTCGCCCGTGTAAAACTGTTTTATTTGAATACTGCTGATCTTAAAATTACCGTTCATAATAATATAATACAAGAATTTTAGTAAATAGTCAATGAAATTAGATTATATTTCAAGTATAATATAATCACGCTTATCTTAATAAGGAGAACGTTATGGACTTTTTTACTTCTTTTATAAAACGACCAAAAAGACTTAAGGCGTCAACTCGCAAGTGGGCTTGGGAATCTTTACACGGAAAATACGGAACGGAAGCAATGCAAACTCCGTTTTTATCAGTTTTACAAGAAAACTTTGACAGCTGGGATAATTATGATAAGTATGATTATATGATTGAGATGTGCGCAAAAAAAGCGCCCATACGCATTTGCGCTGAAGAGCTTGTAAGCGGATCGGCAACGCTTGGGGCGGCGATTTGGCATCAAATCCCCGTAAGACATAACGGGCAAGTGGTTTTTTCGAGCGTAAGTCACCTTACTATAGACTATTATACTACTCTTAGTAAGGGGGTAGACTTTTATGAAAAAAGCGTTAAAGATCGCCTTACGGACAAATCACTTGATAAATATCAGGTACGATTTCTCAAAAGCCTGCTACACGTTATTGAGTGCTTACGGATTTATCACAAGCGGTATCTTGATGCAACGAAGAAAGTTAAACCTCAGATTTACAACAATCTGCTCCAAGTTCCCTTCCGTCCTGCCAGAAATTTTTACGAGGCAGTTCAATCGCTTTGGTTTATCTTTTCATTTGTTCGACTTTGCGGTAATTGGCCGGGAATTGGTCGAATAGATTGGCTACTTGGCGAATATCTCGATCGCGACTTAAAATCCGGAATTTTAACGCTAAAACAGGCAAGAGAAATTTTAGCATCGTTTTTCATTAAGGGTACGGAATGGATTCAAAAGGACACTCCGCCAAGTTCGGGTGATGCTCAGCATTATCAGAACATTGTCTTATCGGGAATTGACGAAAACGGCAAAGACATTACCAACAAAGTAACTTATCTCGTGCTTGATATCGTGGAGGAATTGGGAATTTCGGACTTTCCCATAACGGTAAGAATAAACGAAAAAACACCCGAAAAACTGCTTACTAAAGTAACGAAAGTTATGCGCCATGGTGGAGGTGTGGTTGCAATTTATAACGAGCCTCTTATCCTAAAAGCCCTTACAAATTACGGCTATCCGCAAAAAGAAGCACGCTCATTTGCCAACGACGGATGCTGGGAAGTTCAGATCCCGGGCAAAACGTATTTTTCATACGTTCCGTTCGATAGCTTGGCGCTGTTGCAAAAACGCACCTTGAAAAACTATGAAAACGTTAGCTTTGACTCGTTTGATAATTTATACACCGCCTATCTTGAAGACTTAGACCGTCAAGTTTCGGACATATACCGATCACATCAGACCAAATGGGAAACACCGTCTGCAGACAAGAAACAGAACACCACGACTCCCACCTCCGTTGTGTCCTTATTTGAAAACGGGTGCATAGAAAAGGCGCGCTCGTACTTTGATTTAGGACCGAAATACAACGTCGTATCCCCTCACATTGGTGGCATTGCAGACACGGTAAACAGCTTATACTCCATCAAAAAATTAGTATTTGACGAACAAAAAGTCACTTTTGAAGAGCTTATGACTGCGCTTAAAAACAATTGGGAAGGCTATGAGGATTTACGTGCTTACGTGAAAAAATACAAACTTTACGGCACGGATAACGATGAAGTGGACAATATTTACCGCACGGTTTTGCACGATTTTTATTTGATATGCAAATCGTACGATGAAAAAACTCAAAGCACTAACTCATTCTTCCCTGCAGGCGTTTCCACTTTTGGTAGAGAAATAAACTGGTTACCCGACAGGCTCGCCTCTCCGCAAGGCTCAAAAATAGGGACAATTCTTGCAGGCAACACTTCGCCCACACCCGGCACGGATACGGAAGGTGCTACGTCCGTTATTAAATCGTACTGCAAAGCGAACCTGTCCGAAATGGTTACGGGCGCGGCTCTGGATCTGAAAATTGCTCCGTCAACTTTATCGGGCGAAAACGGAATTACGGTGCTGAAGTCCCTGATAAAAAGTTTTGTTAAACTTGGCGGTTACTTTTTGCAAATAGACACGGTAAACGCAGACACGCTCAAAAAAGCTCAGCAATCCCCAAGCGAATATAAAACGCTGTCGGTAAGAGTTTCGGGATGGAACGCAAGATTTATAACACTTACAAAAGAGTGGCAGGATATGGTTATTCAGCGTACCGAGCACAACTTATAACTAAGTAGTAAAAGTCAAAATAAAAAAAGAAAAAACTATTTACATCACTACGTTTCTTTGTTATAATACGATTATCAGCCAATATTAATATGGAGAAAAATTATGAGAAAGTTTCATCTTGAAATAAGTGGGCCGTCAGTTATTGCACAAGCAAAACCCGATGAAAGAAAATGGGGGCAGTTCCAATTTCCCAAAATACTCAAGACGGAAAACGGTGGTTTTTACGTTCATTGGGATCACGGATCGGATGATCACGACTACGGCTTTGTCGTAATGGACGCAGTGTCGGATGACGGAAAAGTTTGGAGAAAAAGAGAGGCAAGCGACGTTGTTGCTTACCCTAAAATGAAAAACGGCAACTATTTTGCAGGCTTTAAGAAAAAGGGCGTAACAAGATCCGACTACCTGAACAAATATGCTCACGTGCTGGAAAACCCACAAAACGGTGCAAAATGTTATTTTGCCGACGACGTTGCAGAAATGGACGACAAAACCGTTTGGGGAATTGAGATTGACAGCAAAACGGGCGATGAGCGGTATTTTGAATGTAAAATAAACTGGCCGTTTATGCCACTTTATACGCTAAAACAAGACGAGGTTTTTCCTCTTACTACCGTGTTTTTCCTCGCAAACGAGTCCTTTAGAGAAATAGACGGCGTTTTGTATGCCCCGGTGTATGCCAAAGGACTAAACAGCGATGCAACAAATAAAAATGACGCTATTCCTAAGTATTTTACTAACGGCGTTTACGTGCTTTATTCAAAAGACGGCGGACTTACGTGGGATTATCTTTCTCAGGTTCTGGTTGACGATGAAACGTTTAACGAAAATCCTGCGTTTGAGGGTTTTGACGAGCCACATATAGCCCAAATGCCTGATGGATCGTTTGTTATGCTTATACGCACAGGCTCCCGCCATCCGTCCTACATCACACGCTCTACCGATAATATGAAAACCTGGTCAAAGCCTCAGGTTTTTGACGGTATTGGTGTTCTTCCGCAAATTCAACCTCTAAAATGCGGAGTTACGCTCTCTTCGTACGGCAGACCCATACTAAAGGTACGCGCTACCTCTGACCCCTCGGGAATGAAATGGCAAGACCCAATCATCATATCGCTATCCGACCTTGCTCCTAATAGTGTAGATAAATCTTGCTATTATACGGGATTAGTTCCTTACGGTGACAACGAGGCATTATTCGTTTATGCTGACTTTAACTGCAAAAACCAGCAAAACGAGCCCGTAAAAACTATTCTTTGCAGAAAAATAACCGTAGTTTTTGACGATTGATTTTATTAAAATGTATTGTATAATATTCTTGCAATCAAAAAATAACGAGGTAAATGATTATGAACACAGAATCCTACAAAATTGCTAATGTGAATAACAAAACGGAAGAGCCAACAATCAAACTACGCTCTCAAAAGGGCGTGGTATTTTCGCCACGTAAGGGGTTATCCTACGCTCATCACGCATTCATTTGTTTTTTTAAGGGCAAGTTTTACGCTTGCTTTTCGGGTGGAATAAAGAACGAGGACGACTGCGGTCAATCCGTTATGCTATCGACTTCCGATGACGGAATTATTTGGAGTGAGCCTTATGCCGTTATTTCCCCGTCATCTTTTGACAAACCCAAAGCCGTGCTTACCGCATCGGGTTTTTATTCTGACGGTGACACTCTCAATCTGTATTTTGGCTACTTTGAGTATGCTAAAATCGGAGAGGACGGAAACAGATTGGCTGTTGACTCTCACCACACAAGAACTCAACTGTTCGTTTTGCGATCGGGTGACGGAATAACTTGGGGAAAACCTATCGGTCTAAATCTTCCCGTTGTTGCAAACCACCCTCCACAAACAACAAGTACTGGCAGACTAATAATTTCGGGAAGCGTTATCTTTCCTTATACCGACAACCCAAACGGCGTAGACGGTTGGAAAATGCCCGGAATATACGGCGATGCTTTTTCTGGCGGTAAAGTTTTCGACGATTCGGAAAGCATACATTTGGTTACGAAAGCCAACGGATTTGAATGTAATCTTATTTGCGAAGGCTCGTTTTTTGAAAGTAACGGTGTGCTACGTATGCTACTCCGTTCTAACTCCGATTATTTGTGGATCAGCGAAAGTTACGATAACGGCGAAAGTTGGACTAGACCTCAAAAAACAAATTTTACTAACGCTAACGCTAAATTCCATTTTGGAAAAATTGAAAAAAACAAGTTTTATTGCATAAATAACGCTTCACTTACAGGCGATAGATACCCCCTTTACTTACACTTATCTTTAGACGGAATAAACTTTAATAAAACGTATATCTTACGCGACGAGCAGTACGATATGCAATTTAGTGGGCTTTTTAAGGGCGGTGCGTACGCCTACCCTCACTCGATAGTGCATAACGGTTATTTATACGTTATATACTCAATGAAAAAAGAGCGAATTGAAGTAACAAAACTAAATCTTAACGAACTAAATTAACATTCTTTGCAGAAAAATAACCGTAGTTTTTGACGATTGATTTTATTATTTCAAGCAAGTCTTCCCTCAGTAAAAATCATCAAAATGTCGCAAAATCACGCACGCGTATGCGTCAAAACGGTATCATATAAATTTTTTCTTCGTCCACATAAAAAAACGAAAGACAAAAACCACGTAAAAAAAGACCAAAAACTTGGTCTTTTTTTTACCCTCAAACCTTGTCGACTAATCGTCGATAAGATCCCTAAAGTTCTTAACCTTATGATAGGTAATCATATTGGTATCGTGCGCGCTTCTCGTATTCTCGTCGCCCGTTCTCACCATCAAAAGCAAGTCATCACCGTCAAATTGCATAGACGCGTAACTTCTTGACTGCAAAGTAGTTTTTCCCGTAGCAACAACACCTGCAAAAATCCAATCGAAGCAGTTGTATGAATAGTAAAGCACAAGTCTGTTTCTGCCGTGACCGTGACGCTCTGCCGGAGTAATCGTACTGTAATCGATCATACTGTCGGTAACCTGATTGGTAACAAGCCAATACGTCTTGGTCTTTTCGTCGTATAAAATATGGAACTTCGAGTTGCCACCACCGGGAATGTTGATAAACACCATACGCTTTCCCGACGGCGCGGTTTCAAACATGGTTTCCATGCTTCCGTCGTCTTTTTCCACAACCTTAAGCAAGGCACCCGTCCAAGGCAATCCCGTCCAGGCACGCATAAACAGGTGGAACGTTTTGCCCGTCTTGTCGTAGAATATATCGTTTTCTTTCTTAAGCTGTACTACGTTAGTTTCCAGCCATCCGCACGGCGATCCTGCAAAGAATGCGCTGTTATCGTCGTTATAGAACGGAACACCAAAGTCCTTAAGCTCATTTTCAAACACGTGCTCATCAAACGCTATCTCGGACGCAAAAGTCCAATTTTCGCGCTTGGTAAGATCGGTATTAACGTTAGCGCGCATAAGCACGGGGGCGATAGAACAAATAGGCCAGCTTACCTTAGTGTGAGTCATTCGCTCCATTACAAGATATACGTTGTCGTCTTTGTACCAAACGTTGGTAGGTCCCTGATGCCAGAATTCACCCTCGGTAAGTGAACATACTTGCGTCCAAGTTTCGCCGTCGTCATCAGAGCGCGCTACGCCTAAATCACGCAAAAAGCCCGCTACGTATATGCTTTTTCCTGCCTTAAAGGGGCGCATACAAATCAGCGGAATACTAGCCTGTTCCGTCCACGTATCACCGTCGTCGTCGGATATAAAAATCTTGCCAAGGTTATATCTTTTATCGCCGGGCCAACGCTGTGCGCATCCTTCCAACCTGCTTACTCCGGGACCTGAAAAGTCCATTGTCGCAATTATTCTTCCGCTCTCAAGCTTGAGAATTCCGGGACTGTAACAAAAGGTATCCTTGCTTTCGGGCGATCTTACAACCAGCTTAAAATCTTCCGCTAAATGATTCATATTTCCCTCCAAAGTTTGCTTATATGATATAAAATTTTACTACTTTTCTCACGCATCGTCAAGCATTTTAACGTTATTAGTTATTAAGATTTATATATAAAATGTCAGTTTTTTCACGTTAACCGCACCTAAAAACCATATCTTTTTACTTACTAAAACTTATAATGTACGCTAAATCACGCACACGTATGCGTCAAAACGGTACATTAGCTTGAATCGTCACTTGTTGCCATAGCTTTATCTACACTGTCAAACCGTAATTTTTGAAATAAAAATCGAGTTGTCGCTTCCGTACTTTTCACAGCCTACAGGTTGCATCCATTCCGAAGCGATTAACATACGTGGTATGACGAGGTCTGCCCCCATCTGTATATTTTCTTCATCTCTCAATTTTGCTTTTACTGAATTATACCACATAAAAATCTACTTATCAACAATTATAAAAATATTTCCCACAAAAAACGGAGTGCTTTTACAATCTCTATCAACAAAAACCTTTTCCCCCACTGACTATCTATGCTATTATACTAAAAAACCGAGGCGTCCATCCTCGGTTTTTATGTCTTATAAAATCAGCCGTATGCTTTTAGCTGTTATCACCTATTTCTTCTACGTCTTCGCCATCGCCAAAATCAAAAAACTTCTCACTGATAAGCACTAACGTACCCGTTTGTCCCACTTCTGTTTTTTCATACATCATCTTTCCAATCTCATACTCGACTTCTTTTCCGTCTTGCAAAGAAAACAAGGCAAAATATCTATCTACCGAACGATGCATACGTATGTCCACGTATTCTTTGCACGTTCTTTTTGAGAGCACGGTGGCCTCGATATACTCTGTTATAGGATCTTCGACTTGGTATATGGGCTCTTCGGTATCTAAGCTGTCTTTAACCTTTTTCATGAAAGCCTCAAACTCATCCCAAACACCTTCAACAATCAATTCTTTTTGCAAAACGTACTCCCCTTTATTGTGCGCTTTTACTATAATAAAACCGTCATACTCTGCTATAGTTTTTATAGTGTAAAACGCAAAGATAAAACAGGTATTACCCACCTCGGCATAAAAACCATCATTCTTGATTTTTATATCGCACTTTGGAGCACGTCGGTAAATAAGAAAAAGTATAATATTAATCAATACTATACACACCGCTCCACTACTTAATAAAACAGCTACATAATTCGGGAATTCTCCTATAAACACAATCACTACAAGCCCAAATGCAAGCAAGCCAAAAGCAGTACATAATACAGAAGCACCAATATACTGTTTTAACCTTATCTTTTTAGCATAGGTTTTCGCTTTACCCGTATATTCACCCTTAAACGCCCACATAAAACTCCTTACTTAATTACCCTCGGTTTTCTTTCAAGTTTCCCAAAAAACACTGTATGCTTTAATTAACGCTACGATAGCAGGAAAGCGTTCTTTCTCCACTCGTTGCATACAAATAGTAAACGCCGTCCTCAAGCACGATGTACGGATCTCTTATTCTTATTTCACGTCTTTTCATATACACTCCCTCTGTTTAAGTCGCTCCTAAATTATAACACAACCAAATCCAATTTGCAATACCTTACTTAAAATTAATTATCCTTTAACTGATATTTTGGGGTAAACACGATATGGTATTGACATTTCCATGTCGTGTGTGCTAAACTGAACGTGTCGTTATTTTGATTTTTCATTAACGTCCTCCTTTGTGCTTTTCTTGTGTGCGGTTGGTAGCCTGCACATTAAGTTCACATCGGAGTTTTTTTTGTGCACTAATTAATACTGCCGCTAAAGCCTTTAAATTTAACCACCGCCATAGCCGGTGGGTTTTGTTTCTTACAAAAAAATATCCGCAGGTATTTGCGGATATTTTTATTAGTCTTTTACTTATAAAATAACTATCGTATATGTTGCATCGTCATCTTTACTCGGTCCGAAATCTTTACTGTATCCACACCGAAAATAGAAGTATGCAACGTATCGTCAATTGGCTCGCTCCAGTATTTAGGAATAGATTGAATGCCATTTGCCATACCCAATACAGAGCCAACCGTTGCGCCGTTACAATCGGTATCAAAACCTGTTTCTACCGCCATACAAATAGATTTTCCATAATCTCCTCTGCCGTATAACAATGATGCAACAACGATCATCGCGTTAGATATCGTATGACACCAACCGTGCGATGTATATTCATCGTATTGATTATGAATCATATCAAAGCACTTCTGTTGTGACTCTCCTTCCTTAAACGCTTTCATTATAGACGTTATGGATTCATATAAACGAGAAGTATGTGGAATTTGCGCAAGTCCACCAAGAATAATTTGTTCAATATCATTGGTTGTTGCCGCAACCGCAAGCATTGCCGCCACGAACATTTCACCGTAAATTCCATTTTTAACGTGCGATATTGAGGCGTCGCGCCACGCCATTTCCGCCGCAAGTTCAGGATTTCCGGGGTTGATATATCCAAAATAGTCGCCTCTAATCTGCGCGCCTATCCACTCACGGTACGGATTTTTATAAACAGCAGACTCGGGCGGATAAAAACCATTAACAAAATTACAGTACGCAACACGCTCCGCCGTACAATAAGCATTTTTACCTTGATATTTTAACCACGTATTTGCAACGTCGGTAGGTGTAAAATCTTTTCCGTAGTCCCGAATAAGTTCTTGAGCAAGCACCACGTAGTTTGTATCGTCATCAACAGGCATGCCGTCTATCTCGTCAGCATAACATCTTCCCTTAAAACCGAACTTATATTTACTAATCGTTTCGTCCGTAAGATCCGTCCTATAAATATATCTGTGCATGGGATAGTTGTTTGTTTCCTTCAAAAATGGAACAAGCTCATTGGTATGAATCCCTTCCACAGTTTTGCCAAGCATACATCCGCAAATTCTACCCATCCAAGCCCCGTGTATTTTATCTTCAAGCTTATTTTTATCATATGCAGGAAGAGTTTTTGCATTTTTCCGTAGTCCTCTGATTTGTTCAAGGTCGGAAGGCTCGATATATGGATAACCTTCTTTTTGTTTTGCGGAAGTTACAATTTCAAATAAAACGTCGCCGAGTTTCTTTTTTAATTCATTTTTGGGAAGTCTTGACACGGATAAAAACACGTCGCTATATCTTTCAATATCCAATCCTTCTTCTATCGACTGCTGATATTCGGTCTGCAGATTAGACGAATAAAATTCCCAATCATGCATATTCTGATATTGCGGTTTGATCGCGCGCGTTTTATTCATTTCCTCAACGATACGATTATCGTTGCCCAATATAAGAGCATCGAGCGATACGTCAAAATATTTTGAGATTAATATAATTTTTTCTAAATCCGGAACAGATGTTCCACTTTCCCATTTTTGTACCGATTGTTGAGAAACTCCAACTATCTCGGAAAATTGCGCCTGTGTAAGCTTCGCTTCATTTCTTAATTTATTGATAATATATCCTATTTCCATATACACACCTCCGTAAAAACTGTAATTACATTATAACTCTTGTACACAAAAATAGCAAGCAACCTTAATTAACTTTTTATACAACCCACAGTTGTATTGTGTTTTCAAGAAGAAGATAAAGCAGTAATATTTAATAGTAATTTTTAAGAAAAATAGCCTAAAATTTTAATCAGATTCCTATTTGACGTAAAAAGACCTATAAAAGCGTAAAAATGCTCTTATAGGTCTTAATTTTTGCTACCAAACGCCGATTTTAGCGCGAAAATGAAAAATATAGGTCTATAAGCAAAATACTTATAGACCCATACGAGTGTATGTGTGGGACTAAATCTCGTTTTTAGGGTATGTGTGTGAGACAAAAAGTATTTTTTATATTTGCCCTTGCATTTTTGCAAGCTGATCTTTTATCTCTTGTTTTGTGTAAATTTTACTAAAATCTTTCATTTTTGTCACATTTTCCAATAAACGTATGCGACAAAACCGTAAAACAAAGGTTTTGTCAAATTCCTTAAATAGCTTTGATAAACTCACTTATATCGTTTATTGAGCACACTACGGTGTGGGCATCATAGTCCAAAATCTCATCTTCAAGATAGCTTGCATCAAGCCCAAAGCCCTGCAATCTGATAAGATATTTTTCCGCATCCTCCACTCGCTTAAACGATTTTTCCATAACTGACGGAAACGTAAGAAGTCTTGCTTCCACCTTGTTTTTTACAGCCTTTACTATATTTACTCTTATATCCTCAAGCAGTTCTTCGTTGTTCCTAAACTCTGCTTTGTTTCTCGAAAGCTCGGTTTTCGTTACGACTGTGGTTATGTTTTCAACCGCTCGCATTGCCTGCTTGCACGATAAATTTCCTCCACAATAGAACACGGACGGCATACCCATGCTTGCGGCAATATACGCATCTATATCCACCTCTCCAATATACCTACCATTGAGCTTGTAATACTGAATCTCCTTACTGCTCATAGTATGAGCAAGAACACCGCCAAGCGTTCCCTCCATCGTGTGGTAACCAAAGTAGCAAATGCAATCGTAAGCGTCCTTTGCAAAGCTCATCCGTGACAAATTATTACCATGACAGTGCTGCACTATTCTGCTGTCAAGAGCATTTGTATCAACGTTGCCTCCGCCTCCGTGGTTATCCCAAAGTCCAACCTTTTCCACGCCTGCATCAAACAGAGCCTTTGCTGCGGCGTTAACCTCAAGCACAGCCTGTCCTATCGCAACCCTCCACTGCTCCGTGTTTTTTCCAAGCCCCTGATACGGCTCGCCCACAACGTTGTTTACACCCTCCAAATCTAGAGCAATCAGCACCCTTTTATACATCATTTACCCCTCACTTTTTTATGATTAGGCATACAGCACAAGCTTCCCTTTATCTAATATAGTATACTACCAAATTATGTTTTAGTCAATAATATAAAAAATATATTCTGTTTAGTTTTACACTTTTAGACAAAGAGAAATTTTTTCTTTGTCTTTTCTCTTTGCTCTGATTACTGGGGAGGGATGCTTATAAAAAGAAAAAGCCACGCAATAAATAGCGGACATAAAAAAAGAAAGTGCCACGAGCAATTAATGCCTATGAGCAATTAATGCCTAAGTCCGTGGGGGCTACAAGGACGAAGTGTAAACACAACACCGAGCCAAACACTTTCTTTTGCCATTATACACAATAAAAATAATAAAGTCAATAGTTTTAAGTCTGACAAATAAAAAAAGAGGTTATCACGTCCTTTCGACTATGCCTCATTCCTATACTGAGGTTAGAATATCTCTTATAGGGTTGTTATATGCAATTTTAATTACAAATAGTAAAAAATCTGAAATAGCAAACTGATCAATATTATGAAACAGTCCACCGTAGGTGGTATCATGTGAGCTACGCGAACTATCGTGTAATCCCCCACTTTAGCGAGGGCTTTGTGTGTGTGGGATTTGATTTTTGATTTTGCGATTTTGTGCATATGGCTGCGGTTTGATTTTTTGATTTTGCGATTTTTCGCGCGGAGTTGTGCCTTGTATGTGTCTTTCCTTCATAAAATAGCTGTCGGTGAAAAAGATACCACATCTTACCGTAGAAAGGAAATTTCAGAATATAGTTCCACAAGTTTCTATATCGGCGAAGATATCACCCAAAACAATATCAAAGCCAAGTATGAAAACGGAATTTTGTCATTAATGATTCCAAAGTTTCAACCGAGAATTACTGAAAAGAGTTATATCGCAATCGAATAATTCTTAAAACATATAGCCCTCGCTCTGTTCGGAACGAGGGCTGTAATTATTTTTTAGTTTCCAAATTATTCTTCAAGTCGTGTTATATTGTCTTTCTTAATACATTTATATTACAACTATAAACTATCGAACGTAATAATTGGACATCTCTTATGAGTACTTGTTTCGTGCAGTTTTATTATTATTTCACTCTTTTCAGGTCCAATGTTTTCACCGTTTAAGTATGAATCAATTTCTGCATAAGTTATGCCCATTTCCGTTTCATCAGTTTGTCCATCGAAAAGCGCAGCCGATGGTGCTTTTTGCATAATCCATTGCGGTGCATTGAGATAGTGTAAAAACTCGTATATTTCCGTAACCGTCAAATCGGAAATCGGATTAAAATCATGTGC
>JAGAPA010000081.1 GCA_017623455.1 Clostridia bacterium
CTATCGTTGTGGAAAACGCAAAGACTGAGTTTTCGGGAGAAGAATTCAGTACGGGCGACATCGTGGTAAAGGCGATTGTAAACGGAGAGGAGATCGTGCTTGACGAGAGCGCGTGCAACGTAAGCTCTAAGGATTTTGTACAGAATAAGAGCGGTACGTATACAATAAAAGTGAGCGCGGCAGGCAAGAGTATAACGTATGACGTAACGGTAACCGTTGCTTCAGCAGGAGGCGGATGCGGAGCAAACGCAATGGATATAATCGGGCTTGTAGCAGGACTTTGCGCGCTTGCATTCGCATTTAGAAAAGCAAAGTAAGGTAAAAGGTATAATGTGTAAAAAATTCAAAGTGGAAGAAAAATTACTTCCGCAAAACGTTGACGTAGAAGCAATCGCGGATTTTGTGGAAAGCAATTACTCAATCGACGTTGAGTTGCGTTTTATCAAAAAGATTGCCATTGAGTGTAAGGGCTGTCCCAAATGTTTTATTTCCCGACTTCAAGGCCACGTTTGCAACGAACGTTTTGGTGAAAACGCGTGCTTGTACCACGATTGGCCCAAAGGCTTTTCGGAAAAATTCAAGAAGGAATTATTATAAAAATAATGGCTGAGCAATCTCAGCCAAAAGGAGAAAATTATGTTATTCGACACGTTAAAAGCAGATAAAATCGTAGCAATGAAGGAGCGTGACAAGGAAAAATCCGACACACTTGGTGTTGTTATTTCCAAAGCCATGCTCGTAAAGGTAGAAAAGAGAACCAAGAACGAAGAGCTTACCGATGCAGACGTTATTGCAGTCTTGCAAAAATCGGTAAAGGAGCTTGAGGACGAAAGACTCGGTCACGAAAAGTTGGGAAGAGCCGAACAGGTTGCATCTCTCGACAGACAGATTGCCGTAGTAAAGAGCTATATCCCCTCCATGATGAGCGAGGAAGAAATCAAGCAAATCATTCTTTCCCTTCCCGACAAGTCCATCGGCGCGGTTATGAAAACCTTTAAGACCGAATACGCAGGAAAGGTGGAGATGAAGAAGGTTCAAGAAGTCCTAAAAACCCTATAAAAACGGCTTATAAACTTCGTTATAGTGCATAAAAAGACCGCTCTTGTTGGTTGTGTACGCATAGTACACGCCCTGCCAAGAGCGGTCTTTTTATTTCTCTAACTCGTTTCTAAACCGTTTTTTGCTTAACAACAAACTACCGCTAATTTCCTATATTGAAAGTGGGTTTGCCCACCGCCCTGCGTGAGTGTTTTTGTTTATTTCTCTTGCTCGCAACTAAGCCGTTTTTAGTATTTACCGACTTTAGTTGATTATTCAGTTTGACAGTGGGTCTGCCCACCGCCCTGCAGGGTTTACCTCTTTTTTTTCTCTAACTCGCATTTGACCCGTTTTGCAACGTTAATTGAGTGTAGATGTTTCTCTTGCTCGCAACTAAGCCGTTTTTAGTATTTACCGACTATTCAGTATGGGAGTGCGCCTCCGCACCTCGTTTCTAAACCTTTTTCAAGCTTAAAGCTTGACCTAATATGAGTACTTTCACTAAAGCTAGTAATTTACTATCATAGTTCTTTAGTTTGACAGTGGGTCTGCCCACCGCCCTGCAGGGGCAAATCCTATTTTTTTCTCTAACTCGTTTCTAAGCCGTTTTCAAGCTTAAAGCTTGACCTAATATGAGTACTTTCACTAAAGATAGTAATTTACTATCATAGTTCTTTAGTTTGACAGTGGGACTGCCCACCGCCCTGCGTGAGTGTTTTTGTTTATTTCTCTTGCTCGGTGCGAAGGCGCACACCCGATTTTGTTCTTTAACGTATCAAACAATTAATTCTTACAAGTTCTTTATGTAGGGGCGATTCACGAATCGCCCTTTTTAACTCCCCAATCCTCGTTATTGTGAGAGAAGATGAATTTGTATCAAACCTTTACAAATTATCTTTATAACTGTAGGGCAGGGGATCTCCTCCCGAATTACAACAACCTAAATAAAAAACGGAAGGACATAAAGCCCTTCCCTACGATTATGTACCAATCTCCCCCGATGTCATTGCGAGCAA
>JAGAPA010000082.1 GCA_017623455.1 Clostridia bacterium
CGCCTCCTTACCGATTCACGAATCGCCATCTTTTTACTACAGCCAAGTTATCAAAAAAAACAACTGTAGGGCAGGGGTTTAACTCCTGCCGAAATAAGCGTGACGGTGCGAAGGCGCACTCCCGATTTTTGTCCCTTAACAAACCAAACAATCAACAGTTGTTAGTTACTCTATTGTAGGGGCGATTCATGAATCGCCCGAATACCTACCCCTCCCGTCATTGCGACCGTAGTTGAATCTCGTGCCAAATCCCCCACTAATCATCCTCATAAAGCCGTCCTTGCAAAGGAAGGTGGCGACGTAGTCGACGGAAGGATTGGATAAAAATTCTCCCCGTCATTATCTCCCCCGACGTCATTGCGAGCAAGCGTGACGGTGCGAAGGCGCACACCCGATATTTGTCCCTTGACAAACCAAACAATATACCACCATTAGTTCTTCAAATTGAGAGTGGGTCTGCCCACCGCCTCCGTACCGTGGCAATCTCTAATATATTCCCTAATATATAAACAACAAAACAGCAAATCTACAAAATTAGATTTGCTGTTTTTCTATTTATTTCAACCCTAAAATTTCATCAGCCGACACGTCCAGAATCTGGCATAAATTTGCAAACGTATCAAGTGACGGGTATTTATCTAATCTCATATATTTACTGACAGTTGACGGATTAATCCCTAACTTTTCAGCAATCTCTTTTTGAGATAGTTCCCCATATTCTATTGCTTCACGCAATCTTTTTTGTATATCTTCAATCTTAATCATACTTACATAATAGCACATTGTGCAATTTTTGCTTGACAAAAGGCACACTGTGCCTTATAATTATTATCAATACAGTAAAAAATGCTGTATACACTTTAGGAGGTAACAAAAAATTGAAACACATTAGAAAAATTGTATTGATTGTGCTTTCGTTGGTTATGGCACTTGCCGTAGGCGTGTTCTTTATCGGATGCGATAAAGATGAGCTTTTAACGCCGACTAAAACCTTAACCGCACCTACGCAAGTGAGAGTTGAGGGCAATAATTTATGCTGGAATCCTGTTGAGTTTGCAGTAAAGTATACCGTCAGCATTGACAACAGAGAGTACTTTTGTGAGGATACAATGTATCCACTTCCAACAATGACGGACGGAGTACATGTGTTTAAGGTTAAGGCGAATGGCGACGGATCATTGTATGAATCATCGTCTTGGTCAGAGGGTTTAACCGTAACGTATGAAGAGGGCGGAACAACACGTAACGATTATTACGGACAGTTTGATGAGTTAACCAAAAAAGAGTCGTTTTTAGGTTATGGCTTCGACGTAATAAAATCGTCAGTATTTTCAGACAAATACGTAAAAACGTCTTTTCCGATTTTCAAAACTGACGAACTTATGAATCAGCGATTACTTAAGGTTGATTCAAAGCAATCTTACGTAGAAGAAGTTCAAAGTAAAGATATGGAAACGTTTATGGCGTCTTGGAATGCAAATGCAAACGTTAACGTAAGCTGGGGCGGAAAAAGAGTAGGTGGTAGCGTAGACGTTTCTGCAAGGTATTCCGGTGGAGTGGAAAATGCAAAGTCTAAGTATTTCCACGTTATATCATTTTATAACCAAAAGTTTTATATTGTGCTTCAAAGTGATCTGAATACGTATAAAACAATTATTAGCGATAGCTTTAAGCAGGATTTATATTCGGATATGGAGCCTGCCACATTCTTTGATAGATACGGTACGCATTTTATAACAAGTGCAGTAATGGGTGGAAAAATCAACTCTTATTATCTTTATTCTTCCGAAGAAGAGAAATCATATCACGACATAAGTGGAAAAGTTTCAACGGAAGTTAGAATGTTTAAGACGGGTGTAAACGTTGACTTAAGCGGTGGATATAAAAACGAGGCGTCCGCTCAGAATATTTTTATTAAGAACACTTTGGAAGTAATCGGTGGCGGTGATTTTGGAATGTTGTCAGATGCCGATATTCCCGCCAACTATAAGGATTGGGAAAAATCCCTTGACGAGCATGCGTCACTTATGGGTATTAAGGATACGGGTTCTCTTATTCCTCTTTGGGAGCTTATAGATTCTTCACTTGATACACGCACGTATAGCTGGGAAGACGATAATGGACAGGTTGTAAGCGGAAATAGATCACAGCAGCTTCAGGCGTATTTTATGCGTTATGGAATGGACGAATATAACGAGCTTATGAAAAATGCAGGACTCCCGGAGATTGTTGTGCCAGAATCAATCGAGAACGTGCGTATTAACGGTGTTTTAGAGTCTAACGGAGAGTTTGAGGTATATGCAGGAACGGATAATGATATTGCATTTAGCGTATTGCCAGAACAAGCAGTTGGATACACAAAAAATGCAAGCTTAACTGATCCATGCGAGTATGCTCGTATAATCAACGATAACGGACTAAAGCTTCAGATAGATGCTAATATTCCCAGAGATATTAAAGTATATAATCTTGTGATTTCGGCAGGCAGTATAAGAAAGCAAATTACTGTAAGAGTTATAAAGACTTATACTGTTGATTTTAACAGTTCACCGGGAACGAGTGTGCCGTCTTTAAGAAACGTTAAGGATGGTGATAGAATTTTAGAACCTACTCCACCAGTGCTTGAAGATTACGAATTTAAAGGTTGGTACACCTCAGATAATTTTGAAGAAAACACAAAGTTTGATTTTGTTACAAATACAATTACAAAAAATCTTACGCTTTATGCAAGATGGGCAGTTTATTTCCCTAAAATTAGATTTGTGCATGAAGTTCCGGGTTGTGAATTAGTGGAAGATACGGTACAATCGGGAACGTCGTATAATGAGCCGGAAATACCAACAGTAGACGGTTATATTTTTGGCGGGTGGTATTCTGATATCGAAATGGTAACACCGTTCGATTTTACACAGAAAATCAAAAAAGAAACGTATATTTACGTTAAGTGGTATAAAAATCCGACTATAACGTTTGTTCATAGTGTGGACGGTTGTACTATGCTTAAAGACAGCGTTGTCTATAACGGCGTTTATTCTCAACCTATAATGCCCGAAGTTGAAGGATATTCGTTTGGTGGATATTACGCTAATGAAGAAATGACACAAGCGTATGATTTTACGAAGAATATAACAAAAGATCAGACTATATACGTTAAGTGGAATAAAGACGTGGCAGTTAACTTTGTAAGCAATATTGATAATGAGGTTATTAGTCAAACTACGGTAAAATATAATACCGCAGTGTCGAAGCCTGATCAAGATCCAAAGATAGAGGGGTATGATTTCAAAGGTTATTATAAAGATGCAAAGCTTACGCAGGTATATGATTTTAACACTAAGCTTACTTACGATACCGAAATTTATGTTAAGTATGACATAAAATCTTTTACAGTAAAGTTTAATACTAACGGAGGAACTGTTGTTGCAGATCAGAAAATAGAATATAATTCTAAAGCAACAGAACCTACAGTAACAAAAACAGGTAGTTCGCTTGAAGGTTGGTATTTTGATTCTGATTTTACTAAGTTTTTTAACTTTAGTGTTGACGTAATAACAGATAATATAACACTTTATGCAAAATGGGGAGAAAAACTTTACTCTGTATCGTTTGAAGTAAACGGCGGAACAGCAATAGATTCTGTTAACGTAACGGAAAATACAGCAATTGGAAATAAGCTTCCCACAACGGCATTCAAAACTGGACATACGTTTGACGGCTGGTATTTAGAACAAGAATATAAGACAAAAGTTACTTCTGAAACTGTAATAACAAAAGCAATTACAATATATGTAAAGTGGAAAATTAATGAATATACCGTAAGCGGAACGTCGGTAAACGGAAAGGTATACTGGTCAACAAGCCAGATTACGACAAGTGGAGGCTCTGCGAGTCTTAAAGCAAATTATGACTCTACGGTATACTGGAGAATAGAGGCAAATACGGGATATACAAGACCGCAGACTTATTATGGACAGCTTGTGTTAAACGGTAGTAACTTTACCGCAAACCACACGAGCTTAACGGCAACGAAGGCGTTTACGACTTGTGCTGTAAATACTTATACCGTAAGCGGGACGTCAGCAAACGGAAAGGTGTACTGGTCAACAAGTCAGATTACAACAAGCGGAGGCACTGCGAGTCTTAAAGCAAATTATGACTCTACGGTATACTGGAGAATAGAGGCAAATACGGGATATACAAGACCGCAGGCTTACTATGGACAGCTTGTGGTGAACGGTAGTAACTTTACAGCAAACCACACGAGCTTATCGGCAACAAAGGCGTTTACGGCTTGTACCGCAAATACTTATACCTTAAATTACAATATTAACGCTCCCACTTATGCATTAAGCAGTGAAAAATCACAAAGCGTAGCATCTACTACATGGAAGTATGGTACAACGATGACGCTTACAACAAAGACGGTAGCGTTTACAGGCTACAAATTCAAGGGCTGGGCGACAAGTGCTAACAGCACAACAGTTCTTAGTGGTGGAAATGTGTCGGTAAACTTATCGCAAGCAAACATTCAGCTTTATGCGGTGTGGGAAATAGATCCTTATACAATCGGAAAGGCAAACGTTACCAACGGTACAAGGGTTAGTGACGTATTTGGAAATTCATATTTCGTATTTAACGATATACATAATACGCCGTCTATCACCAAGGCTTTAGAGGATAATCTTGTTTATCCTGCATTCCGTGAAGTTGCTTGGGAAGATTGGAAGGATATTAAGGTTGTTGCAGACTGGAGTTCTTACACCAGTGTAAATAATTATGCAAATTACAGAGATATAATAGGAGACAGGGTAAATCAATCGAATAGTGGATATATAAATTGGAATTTTAGTATACTTACAGGAGTATCCGATATTTATTTTATAGGAAATCCCACGATTGAGTATCGGGAGTTATATATCTTTACGGTTGGATATGAAGTTAATCAAAAGCTTACTATGCACTTTAAGGATATGTATATAGTTGCGGATTGCAGAGCGGATGAAGCTATAATTGATGCATGGTATGGCAGTGAGCATAAAGACGTAGGAATGGATTTGGTTTTAGATTTCCACGGCAATAATAAGTTTATTGCAGCTCATGCCTATAGCGGAACTCCTATCGGTATGCATAAAAACGTTACGATTACGGGTGATGGCTATTTGGAAATAAAGGGATCTGACGGAGCAGCCGCTACCACTGCAGGAACTGCAGGCGGAAACGGAGGAGCCGGTATCAAGGCTGAAAATCTTACTATCAACTATAACGGAACTATCAAAGTAACCGGTGGCAACGGTGGAAACGGTGCTAACGGTAATGACGGTGGAACTAATGTAGCAGGAACTAATGGCGGCAACGGTGGCAACGGCGGAAATGCTGTTAGTGTAGATGAGCTTCTTATCAAAACTAATGCAACTATTACACTTATAGGCGGCAACGGCGGTAATGGTGGTAATGGTGGTAAAGGCGGAGACGGAAGGGGCTCAACACAAGATGGTGACAGAACTGACGGTAAAAAAGGCGGTAATGGTGGCAACGGTGGTAATGCAGGATTTGGAATTACAACCTCCAATATTACAAGCAATGTAGCAACAGTTTCGTTAACAGCAAATTCTGGCAACGGCGGAAAAGGTGGTAACGGCGGCAACGGCGGAAAAGGCGGCTGGAATGATTGGTGGCTCGGTGCATGTAACGGAGCAAGCGGCGGCAATGGCGGAGATGGCGGAAAAGGAGGAAACTCTTACGCATATAATATAACAGTTAACGGAGCAACGTCTGCTCACGGATCTGCAGGTGCCGGAGGAAATTACGGTATTGGAGGAGAAAAGGGTGATGTAAAATCCTCTCCTGTAAATAATCCTCATGACGGTTATCCGGGTAACTGCTTAGGCAATGGTTCTGCAGGATTTATTGAATAAAAATCACAATCATAAAAGGATGTTGAATTTTTCAACATCCTTTTTCCTCTCTACCTAAACCGTCTTGCGTATGAGCAGGTTTTGCAAAGCGGATGCATCATTTTTCTTTCCTTAAAGCCTTGCGTAATAGATTGGGCAAGGGGCGAAGAAAGGATTTCTTCCAGCGTGCTTTCAAAAATATTTCCAAGCGGGATTTTACCCTCGCTATCCAAACAGCACGGAACAACAGTGCCGTCACAAAGCACGGCGATTTGGTCGACAAGCCCATGACAGTATCCGTCGTCTTCAGGTTCAAGCTCACTGTCCTTAGGCCAAACGAACGTGCCTGCATACTCTAAAAATACGTTCTTAGCAAGTCGATATCCCGACCAACGTTTATCCCAATTTTCATCAAACTCAGAGTGTAAAAACGCGGTAATTTCGCTATTTAAGGAGTTCTTGCCCATACTTTCATTGCTATCCAAATTCCACAACCTGAACACGCAATAAATTCCAAGCAAAGATGCGGTTTTGACAAAGTTAATACAATACGTAAGGTAGTTTTTTAAGCAAATATCCTTGTTGTTTCCCTCCACACAATGCAGCGAAATGCTCACTCTGTGTATCGTTTTTGCGTGCTCAAAAATAATATTTTGCGTTTTGTTAAGTAATGTTCCGTTTGTGGTTATGCACACCTTTAAAGAGTACTTTTCGGCAATACTTAGGAACGCAGAAAGAGTGGGATGAAGCAACGGCTCTCCCATAACGTGCAGGTACACAAACTTCGTCTTACCCTCAATCTTTTTGCAAACGTTTTCAAATTCGCTCTCGTTCATCATTCTTGGCTTTCTTGCCGTCTTTGGACAGAACGAGCAGTCAAGATTGCAAATATTCGTAATTTCCACGTAAACTCTATCCAACGTTTTATCCTTACAAAAACAAGCAGTTACGGTTGACATAACTGCTTATTTCAATTTTTAACCAAGCTTAATAGTGTAGCCTTCCTTACTGTCAACCACAACGTAGCCCTTTTGTGCGAGAACAGCTCTAAGCTCGTCGCTCTTTGCCCAGTCCTTATTCTTTCTTGCTTCCCATCTCTCTTCGGCTATTGCCTTGATGTCTTCGGGAACTTCGATAGCAGGCTCATCCTTCTTTTCTTCTTCCTTAGCATCCTTAAGATTAAGACCGAAAACCTTATCAAACTCGAGTGCAAGAGCAAAGATATCCTTGCTCGGTTTTTCCTTAACCATAGTCCAAAGTACGCCCATAGCAAGCGGAAGATTTATATCGTCGTTAATAGCCTCCAAAAACTCGGCTTTGTACTTGTCAAGCACAGACGTATCTGTGTTTTGCGTGCTTTTCTTGTGCGCGCCAAGTAACGAAAGCAGTCTTCTGTAAGCGGTTTGGCTCGCCTCTAACGACTCAAAAGTGAAGTTAAGCTTCTTTCTGTAATGTGTGTTCAAACAGAAATATCTGAACGAAAGCGGATCAAATCCCTTTTCCTTAAGCTGAGCTATAGTGTAGGTGTTGCCGAGCGACTTACTCATCTTACCGCCGTTTACGAGCATGAACTCGCCGTGCATCCAAGTATTTACGGTCTTAGCTCCCTCAAGTGCCTCGCTTTGAGCAATCTCGTTTTCGTGGTGAACGGGAATATGGTCAACACCGCCCGAGTGAATATCGATAAGCGAGCCTAAGTACTTTCTGCTCATGGTAGAGCACTCAATGTGCCAACCGGGGAAGCCCATACCCCAAGGCGATTCCCACTGCATAATATGCTCGGGTGCAGCCTTTTTCCAAAGCGCGAAGTCTGCAGGATGTCTTTTTTCGCTGTTAACCTCAACTCTTGCGCCTGCAATCTGGTCGTCGAGCGAAAGACGGGAAAGCTTGCCGTAGTCGGGGAACTTGCCGATATCGAAGTAAATACCGTCGCTCGTTTCGTATGCGTAGCCCTTTTCGATAAGCGCTTCTACGTACTTAATCATATCGTCAATATGGTCCGTAGCCTTTGCAATAATCTCGGGCTTGCCAATATTAAGCTGAGCAATATCCTCAAAGAAAACGGAAGTGTAGTATTCCGCTATTTCCCAAGGCGTTTTCTTTTGCTCACGGCTCGCCTTTTGCATTTTGTCTTCGCCCTCGTCACCATCGGAGAGTAGGTGTCCAACGTCCGTGATGTTCATAACGCCCTTGAGCTTGTAGCCGTTATACTTAAGAACGCGTCTGACCTCGTCCATAAAAACGTAGGTACGAAGGTTTCCAATATGCGCGTAGTTATAAACCGTAGGTCCGCACGAATACATTGTAACGGCTTTGCCCACGGGCTTGAATTCTTCTTTTTCTCTAGATAAGGTGTTAAATATTTTAAGCATAATTTCTCCTTTTTTAAAAGTCTTATTTGCGTCGCATCTCATCGTAAACCGCAAATTTTTCTAGGTCACGTACGCTTAGTACGCTCCCGTCGTAAAATCAGCGGTTTCCTTGACCTGCTCGCAACTAAGCCTTTTAATTGTGCTTGAAGTTTAGTTAATAATTTATTGTTGTTAGTTGTTTTCTTGCGGCGTTATAGTGCGCAAAGCAAGAACCCACCTTTGGTTGTGTACGTCTGGTACACGCCCTGCAGGTAGAACCTTATTTGCTTCTCTAACTTGCAATAAAGCCTTTTAATTGTGCTTTTAGTTTAGTTAATAATTGATTTTGTTAATTCTTTCAGTTCGAGAGTGGGTCTGCCCACCGCCTCCGCACCTCGCAACTAAGCCTTTTAATAGTGCTTTTAGTTTGGTTAATAATTTATTGTTGTTAGTTGTTTTCTTGCGTCGCAGCAACGTGACGTTGCATCCGATTATTGTACTTTAGCAAGGCAATTAATCAATCTTCGTCAGTCACTCTATTTGTAGGTAGACGACTGCGAATCGCCCGTACGATTAAAATGAATTAAAATTGTATTTAGTTCTTTCAACGCGAGTTAGTCCCACGTAAGCTTCCATCTTTGAGTGAGGTGGCGACATAGTTGACGGAAAGAGTAATTAACTACTGTTTTTAGTTCTTTTTCTCTTGCTCCAATTTTTCGATTTTCTCGTTTAATTTTTCAATCTGTTCTTTAAGCGAAGCAATATCGTTTGTTACGGGATCGGGCAACGTTTGATCCAAATCGTCAACACGTATACCGCTAATTCGTACCACGCGCCCGGGAACACCAACCACCGTAGCGTTTGGAGGAACGGGTTTTAACACGATTGAGCCGGCACCGATTTTGGCGTTATGCCCTACAACGAACGGGCCTAAAACCTTTGCGCCTGCGCTTATCATAACGTTATCGCCAATGGTGGGATGTCGCTTGCCCCTATCCTTTCCTGTACCGCCAAGGGTTACGCCCTGATATATAACGACGTTATTTCCCACAACCGCAGTTTCGCCGATTACGACGCCCTGACCGTGGTCTATAAACACGCCCTTACCAATCTGCGCACCCGGGTGAATTTCTATGCCGGTAAAAAATCTGGTAAGCTGGCTTATAATTCTTGCAAGCATCTTAAAGTTATGAACGTGCAAAAAGTGCGCAAGGCGATGCATTGTTATAGCATGAAATCCCGAGTACGTGAGCAGGACTTCAAACTTGTTTCTTGCCGCCGCATCGTGACGCATTGCGGATTCAAGATCGCTGTTAATTATTTCTAACATAGTTTTATCTCCAAATCAATAGCCGATAAACGACATCAGATCCAGAACCGCGTCAATCTTATTTTCAGCCTCGGCAAACTCTTCGTCGTTTGTGATAACCGTCTTGAAAGCAAGGTTGATTTTTTCTCTTACGTTATCCAAGTGCTGTTTGCCTTTTTCGGTAAGAGCGTAGGATTTTTCCCTTTTGTCGTTCGTTTTTTGTTTTTTAACAATCAGCCCCTCGTCGGAGAGCGAAGAAGTAAGAAGCGCAAGGTTGGTTTTGGCGATGCCAAGCGACAGAATAATATCTTTGGTGCCGTTTCCCTGAGCAATCAGAAAAAGCACTTTGGTTTTGAGGGTAATCGTGCTTTTTTTGTTCTTCTCGCCCTCGCACATACAGACTCTTCGTGTGTTGAGCCTGAGCTGTATTAATTTGTCGGCAATATCGTACACTCGCTTTACTTTCTCCTTTCGTTATGTAATCGTAACTAATGTATTATACACTAAAACTCTGCTTTTTGTCAACGGTAAAAGTATTACTTTTATAATATTAGCAAAATTAAAATTTTTCCTTGACATAAAAAGGCAAAAAGTAGTATACTAAAAACGTAATAAAATATATTAAGGAGCAGGAATAATGAATAATAAGTTTTATACGGTCGATATCGCAGGAAGACAAGAAAATCTTCCCATAATAGCCCTTTCCAACGAGCTCAGCATCGCGTTCTTCAATCTTCACGGAAACAGCGAGCTTACCGAGTATTGCGGTAAAAAGCTTGCCGAAATTCTTTCAAAGACGGACGCTGAAATTCTTATCACGGCAGAAAGTAAAGGACTTCAGCTTACTCACGTTGTAGCAAGAGAAATGGGACACAAATTCTACGCCGTTGCAAGAAAATCCCACAAATTGTATATGAAGGACGGAATCTCTTCGTCCGTTAAATCCATTACCACGGGCTCTATCCAAACTCTTTACCTTTCCGCTCACGACGCTGATTTGCTAAAAGGTAAAAAGGTAGCAATCGTGGACGACGTAATCTCTACAGGCGGATCCGTTCTCGGACTCGAAACCCTCGTAAAGGATGCAGGTGGAATCGTTGTTCAAAAAGCCTTTGTACTCGCCGAGGGAGAAGCTGCCGCGAGGAGCGATATAGTGTTCCTTGGTAAAATTCCCCTCCTGTAAAACGTGTGAAATACTTCGTTATAGTGCAAAATAGCACACCCCTACTCGGTTACGTACCATTTAGTACGCGCCCATCGTAGGAGTGTGCTATTTTTTCTCTAACTCGGTGCGCAGGCGCACTCCCTATTTTGTTCTTTAACGTATCAAACAATTAATTGTCGTTAGTTACTCTATTTGTACGGGCGATTCATGAATCGCCCCTACGACTAAAAGAGATACAACCACCGCTAATCCTTTCTCTATACGTCATTGCGAGGAGCGTAGCGACGAAGCAATCTCAATCAACTACCACTCATCCTCAAATTGAAAGTGGGTCTGCCCACCGTGCCCGTCGTGAGTGTTTTTGTTTGTTTCTCTTGCTCGGTGCGCAGGCGCACACCCAATTATTATACTTTATTAAATAGAGTAAATGCTCACTGCTAATCCTTTCTCTATACGTCATTGCGAGGAGCGTAGCGACGAAGCAATCTCAATCAACCACCGCTAATTCCCCATATCGGGAGTGGGTCTGCCCACCGTGCCCGTCGTGAGTGTTTTTGTTTGTTTCTCTTGCTCGGTGTGAAGGCGCACACCCAATTATTGTCCTTTAACAAAATAAACGAACAACCATCCTTACGTCATTGCGAGGAGCGTAGCGACGAAGCAATCTCAATCAATGTACAGGCGATTCACGAATCGGTGCGTGGCGCACACCCGATTTTTGTCCCTTGACGTACCAAACAATTAATTTTTACAAGTGCTTTATGTAGGGGCGATTCACGAA
>JAGAPA010000083.1 GCA_017623455.1 Clostridia bacterium
CCATTTGTGTTGTCCTCCTCTGTTTTATTTACTTAGTGTCGAAACATAGTTATATTATAACAGAGGAGGACGTTTTTGTCACTACGGAACGCTAAAGCTACTTCGGCGACCACTAGCACAGCTAGTGGTTTATTTTACAATCAAAAAAGGGCAAGACAGTCTAAAGTCTTGTCCTTTTTTCACGCATACGTATTATAGTTTTTATAACAAAACCCCTTACGGCATAAAAGCTGAAGGGGTTGTTTACGTTTGTTTAGTCAAGCTTGGTAAGGTCTATCCAAAGCACGGGGCGAACGGATCCGCTACCGATATAGATAGTATCTCCGGGGTATCTGATTTCGCCGTCCACGCCTACGTAAGCGGCGTCTGTGGGTTTTTCGCCGGGGGTACGCAACCACCACCAACAATTACCGTTATCCTCGTCCACGTACGCGCCCAAGTCCTTAGTATACGCGGTGGGCTTGCAGTCCAAACCCTTACGTCCCATATGTTTTTTTACCTCTACGATACTGAGCATAAAAACCTTATCCTTGGTCTTAAATCCGGGGCTTGTTGCATAGTTAGAGTTTTTGTCGGCATTAACGGTTGCAAGGTCTATAAGTTTTTCTTCGCCAATAGTAAAGTTTTCTTTCAAAAACTCGTCGTTAAGCCATTTACGGATAGTAGAGTCTGCCCAAGTCGTAGGCTTGTCGGTCTTGTTGTAAGGCTTGCAATCGATTGCATACTTTGTCAAGAGCAACAGTCTTTTACTCTTTTTTGCCAAAATCTTCCACTCTATCTCTTCTTTTTCCTGTTTGTTGGACTGATAATAGTTGCCAAACTTTACAAAATCGCCTACCTTTGCGCTTTTGAAATGCTTATATTTTTGCTTAGCCTCGTTTATCGATCTTGCTTCAGCCTCCGCAGCCTTTATGATAAAATCGGGGGATTTTTTGGTTGGAGTATTGGGGGTTTGTCGTTCTGCCTGTTCGGTTACACTTGCTTCCTCTACAGGTTCACTCTCAACTTCTACCACGGGCATTTCCAAACCGTTATCAGCCAACTGCTTTTTAATCTTATCGATAGAGGGGAGCTTTGATATCTCCTTGTTTAGGAGGGCTTCTTCTTTCTTAAGCTCGGCAAGCTCGTTTTTAAGCGTTGTAACCTGCTGGGATAATTCTTTTCTTTGAGGCGTAAAAAATCCCCAAGTTTTCATCTCCGCATCAAGCGTGGCAATACGATCGCTACAAGTATTTATCTTGTCGTTTACGTCAGTAAATTTACCTCTTAACGATTGCACTTTTAGCGCAAGATTTAACAATTCATCCGTCTTACTCATTTTCCCTCCACTCCAACGTTATACTGTAATCGATCCCGTTGATTTTGATTTTTTTATCATATTTATTAAGTATACCATAGATCAAACGCTATTTGCAAGTGTTTTTATGAAAAATGTTTTTTCAATTTTTACGAGGTGTACAAAAAAAGTTGTTTTTTGCGTTTACAAACACACTAAAACGTGATATAATAAAAATATGAAGGAACGAATCATTTTACATTGCGACCTTAATAACTTTTACGCGTCGGTTGAGTGTGCGCTCAATCCTGCGCTGAAAGACGAAGCGCTTGCTGTATCGGGCAATCCCGAAAAAAGGCACGGCGTTGTTTTGGCAAAGAATGAAAAAGCCAAGAAATTCGGAATTAAGACGGGCGACACCGTTTGGGAAGCAAGAGAAAAATGTCCTGATATTATATTTGTTACACCCCACTTCGATTTGTATTCAAAATTTTCAAAACAGGTTTTTGATATTTATACCGACTATACTTGCTACGTGGAACCGTTCGGGCCCGACGAGTGTTGGCTGGACGTTACGGGCTCTGTTAAGCTTTTCGGAAGCGGTGTGGAGATTGCGGAAAAAATACGTAGGAGGGTTAGGGAAGACACGGGGCTTACAATTTCGGTTGGCGTGAGCTTTAATAAGGTTTTTGCAAAGATTGGAAGCGATTTGAAAAAGCCTGACGCGGTAACCGTTATAACAAGAGAGAACTTCAAAGACAGGTTGTGGAATCTGCCCGTTTCGGACATGCTTATGGTGGGCAGGAAAACCACAGCAAAACTAAATAAGCTTAACGTAAAAACGATTGGGGATCTTGCGAAAGCCAACGACGAGATGCTCTCTTATCATTTTGGCATTAACGGCAAAAAAATGAAGGATAACGCGCTCGGACTTGACAACGAGCCTGTCAGGGAGTACGTTAAGAGCAGGGATATAGAAAGCGTGGGGCACGGAATGACGGCTGTAAGGGATTTGGTTAACTTTGAAGACGTTAACACCATGTTTTGCTACCTTGCCGACCTTGTTGCTACGCGTCTTAGGAAATACGGAATGAAGGGATACGGCGTGCATATAGACTTGCGGTCTAACGAGCTTACGCACAAATCCAAGCAATGCAAACTCACTTTTGCTACTCAGACTGCGGCGGAAATAGTAAAGGAAGCGATGAAAATGACAAAGGAGATCTGGCAAGAGGGATACCCTTTAAGAACGGTAACCGTTAGCGTTTTCGATCTTGTACCCGACTCGTTTGCAGAGCAGACCTCGCTGTTTGAAAAAGAGGATAAGAAAAAAGAACGCATGGAAAAGGCTATTGACGAGATCCGTAAAAAATTCGGTAAGGACAAGATTATGCTTGCTAATATGCAATGCAACGATTTTATTTATCACAAGACCGACGACGAGGACTTCTTGCCGTTTAAGAGGTAACGATAGCATAGCGTGATACTCTTAACGGAGTATCACGCTAACTAAGTTTGCCCTTTGGGCAAGTGAAGTTATCTCTGATAGTGAAGTTCACTTCGTGAGTGAAGTTTCGCCTGATGGCGAAGTGATGGGCAAACTTAACTTCACTTGTGCGTAGCACAAACTTCACTGCATAGCAACTTCACTTTCGAGGCAGCGAAAACTTCACCAACAGAAAAGAGAGAACTTTCGGCTATAAACCGTTGTTCTCTCTTTCTACTTGTAATAAGGGTTTGGGTTTAGCCCATTTGCGTTTGACAAGTCAAATGCGATGCTTGCACTTTTGTCAAATTGTTAATTCTCCGCTAAGGACATCACCCAATATCTGCCCATATTTTTTTACTAACACAAAACACCCTGACCGTAAAGAGGCGGTACAAGGTGTTTTGCTTATATAATATAGGAGATGAGAAAAAGAGATAAAAGCATGGTTTTTACCGAAAACTCGGATACGTATACCCGATTTTTGGTATGTACTGTCAGGAATAGAACCCTAAGGAGATTAGTATTGCGCGGTTAACAAGCTCCATTCTTACGTTGTCTATCTGACCTATTTTGGTCTTAAGTCTGCGCTTATCGAGGGTGCGGAGCTGTTCTAATAAAACCACTGAATCTTTGGGCATTCCGTATTGACCGCGCTTGATTTCTATATGAGTGGGAAGCTTTGCCTTGGTCATACTGCTGGTGACCGCGCTTGCTATGACGGTAGGAGAATACTTGTTTCCTACGTCGTTTTGGATAATGAGTACGGGGCGCACTCCGCCCTGTTCGCTCCCAAGCACGGGACTTAAATCAGCATAATAAATTTCTCCGCGTTTTACTTCCATATTACAAATTCGCCCACTCCGTATTTATATCACCCATAAGCACGTAGCCTTCTCTTACGTTCTCCTGTTGTATTATATGCCGTGATTTCCCGTTTGGGAAGTACTTATAAATAATTTCCGTTACGCTCATTTTTATTCTCCTTTTCTTTACGCTATAAGTATTGCCCCGAAAATAAAACGGTATACCCGCTGTAAAAAATTTTTACGCAAAAAATGCACCCCATTAAAACTTTATCGGGTGCATTTATTCTTTTTTGTTCCGTTTTTATTATCCTTTATAAGCGACGGGCAATGCCGAGATCATGTCCATGGGAGTCAAAGATAATTGATTTCCCTCGTTCTGTTCTGCAATCTCTGCGGCAAGACCACAATAATAGCAAGCGAACTTAAGCGCATCGATGGGAGAACGCACAGCGGAAAAAGCGCCGATAACTCCGCTCAGCACGTCTCCGCTTCCGCCCTTGGACATTGACGGAGTACCCGTAACGTTTATAGCAATTTCGTTCCCGTCACTGATTATGCTCGTAGCGGATTTTACGACAAGCGTCACGTTATACTCTTTCGCAAATTCCTTAACCTGCATTATATCTCCGCTATACGATTTGTTCAACCTTCTAAATTCGCCAACGTGCGGAGTTAGTATAACTTGCGAAGAACGAGGATTTAGGAGTATCTCTTTACGCTTTGAAAGAGCATTTAATCCATCCGCGTCAATTACGAGCGTTCCTGAAAAGTTTTTTATAAGGTGCTCAACATACGAGCAAGTAGCTTCACTATCGCCCATACCGGGACCTATTACGATAACGTCTGCGTTTTGCATTATACGATTTACCTCCGCGTCGCAGTAAACAAAGTTGCCGTTTCCGTCATCGGGAAGAAAATCGAGAGTCATTCCGTCAAACGCGCTCTGACTGTATACTATGCGCTGTGAAGCAGGAACAACCATCGTTGTAATGCCTGCACCGCTCGTACAACACGCAACGGATGCGAACAGCGGTGCGCCCACAAACCTTGCGCATCCACCTATTATCTTTACTTTACCATAACTGCCCTTGTGCGAATTTCTCTTGCGTTTTTCTATCGTTACGTCACGTTTTGTTACAACCGTTGCAGGGTTTTTAAGACACAAGCCTATATCGCAGGGGATAAGCTTGCCCGCATAGTCAAGCGCGTCGTTGAGCACGTCGGAGGTTTTTACACCACCCATAACAAGAGTTACGTCGGCAACAAACGTATCTCCTAAGCTTGTTCCCGTATCGTCAAGACCCGTAGGCACGTCTATAGCAACTTTCTTGGCTTTAGAATAATTTGCAATGCGTACTGCTTGCGCAAAATCACCCGAAAGCGGACGGTTTAATCCGGTACCAAGTATACAGTCCACGACTACTTTTCCATCGCCGTTGTACTTGTATATCGGATGAGTTTTATGGATTTGCTTAACTTGTTCGAGAAGCCTTGCATTTATCGGATTGGGATTTCCGCCGTAAAAAACGGTTACGTTTTTATCTTTAAGCTTCAGCGCACATGCCAGACCGTCCGAGCCGTTATTTCCGCCTCCGCACAAGAAAACTATATCGTCTTCCTCTCTTAAAAATTCGGCAATATACGAGCTTGCCCTGTCAATCAGTTGCTCTTCGCTTATTCCGCTTTTCATTATTTCATATTCAGCCTGTTTTACTGAAGCTACGGTATAAACTTTCATTATTCGTCCTCATCAATTTCAAGATTTGCGCACGCGCGCTTTATATCGTCAAACCCAAACCCTTTTGAGTAAAGATGTCTGAAAAGCTTGTTTTTATCAAAAGGCTTGTGCGAATTTACGTAACGCTCAGCGAACTTAAGACACGCACTGAGCTGAGAGTCTAACTCCTCTAACGCCTCGTTGATATATCTCTCGCTTATGCCTGCGTTTATAAGGTCAACCTTTATGCGGTTTTTACCCTTCCTCTCAGAGTTGATACTTACGTACTCGAGCGCATATTTTTTATCATCAACGTAACCGTAATCCTTAAGCTTACGTATTATCTCGTCGATAAGCTCTTTTACGTAGCCTTTCTCCTTAAGATGCTCCCTAACCTTTCGCTCGGGCTTGAAATAACGTATTGCATACTCGAAGGCTTTATCAGTGGCTTTTTGGCGCTCGGATTCTATCTGAATAGCGGAAAGAAGTTCCTCTTCAATCTCCACGCCTTCCTTCAAAGAATGTTTAAGGAGGGTGAGAGAATCAAGACCGCAATAAAACTCGCCGTCAAGAAAAACGTTTACACGCTCTCCCTTTTTTTGTTTTGTAATTGACGTAATTATTCCCATAATTTTCCTAAGATTTACGCAAAAAGTCGATAACGTATCATTGTTTTTACAACATTATCGACCTTTGGTTTTATTTTTTATTCTGCTTTATAACCGTACAAAGCTTGGATTGCTTCGTCCGTTATGCCAAGATCCCACAAAATACGGCTTGCAACGTACTTATCTCTTATATCCTTGCTAAAGATAAGCGTTTTTGCAATTTCTTCATTGTCTTTTCTAAGAGCGGACGCATTAATCGGCGCACCAATCTGCTCGAGAATTTCTACAATTTTAGCATACGAGGGCGTTTCCTCATCCATAATTTTGAGTATCTTATCCCAATTGTCAATAATTTTTTCAAGGCGAACAGCGTGCATTTTAACGTCGTACTTGCCTTCCTTTTTCTCCTGCTCTGCCATTGCAATACTGCCTGCTCCCACAAATTCGAGCATTGCCTTGTTGTGCTTTTCCACATCGAAAGAACGCGCGAACGCAAGAGCTTTCTGCTTGTCGGGAGTCACCGTTTTGAGGTACTCGTAAAGCCTTGCAACCTCAGCCGTTGCACTACCGCATTGGATTCCATGAAGGAAAACTTCAGTTCCCTTATCAAGACCACGCATATCCCACACGTGCGAAAAATAATGCTCCAAACCGGAAACGGGGCGAGATATTCCTGCGTAGTTTGCAGCGATACCCGACAACACCATGCCGTTCATTACAGCCTTTACCGCATCCTTGTCGCGTTTCATGAGCTTGGGCGCAAGCGCAACAACATCGCTTAGCGCGGTTCTTACCATGTTGGCAACCTTTTCACAATAGTACTCACCGCAAAGAATGGTTGCTATTCTCCATTCGCAGATGCTGACATATTTTGCAAGCATATCGCCCACGCCTGCTCTTATCATATCCATAGGCGCGTTACACAGAACGTCAAGATCTCCCACAACGATATCGGGACACTTGCTGGGAAGCGAAACCTTAAGCCCGTCGCGAGCCATGGATGACGTTGCGGATGCATAGCCGTCCATAGAAGGCGCCGTACCTACTATCATATAGGTCTTTTTGGTAAGCGCGGCAAGAATTTTGCCTATATCGTTAATAACTCCGCTACCAACGCCTACGATCATATCGCAATCCGCATAATGCATAACTGCACTGCCAACAGCTTTCTCGTCGGGCTCAATAACTTCTTTTGTTGGGTAAACGTACTTTTTAACGATTATACCTGCGTTCTTCAATAGTTCTTCCGTCTTTGCTCCTGCGCAAGCATAAGTATTTCCATCAGCGAGCATAAACACGGATTTTGCTCCCTCTTCATTTACAAGCTCGGGGATTTTATTGAGTGCTCCCTCGCAAATAACTGTTTTTTTCAAAAGTGAGTCATGAATTTTACCACACTCGCACGGTCCGTCATTGGCAATAATCTCGTTAAGTTCCATATCGTTCTCCTATATTTGTTTTACGGTAATGAGTATAACATAAAAGACGGAAATTTTCAAGGGTTTTCCGTCTTTTTTATTATGTTTTTGTGTATTTTCCAATCTTTAGAACGTTCTGTTTTCGCCGACAAAAAATATAGCTACGGTGCCGGGGCCCGAATGTCCGCCGATTACGTTACCGATATTGCCAACCTCGGCTTTAATACCAAGCTTTTCTTCAAGCGCCTGCGACAGATAATCAGCATCATCCTTGCAGTCCGCGTGAGATATGTATAGCTTTTTATACTCTCCGCTGAATTTTTCGATAGTTTTAGCAATTAGCTTATTGAGCGATGCTTTTCTGCCTATCGCTTTGGTTTTTGCAACGAGATGACCTTCGTCATCAACACACATGACGGGCTTGATGCTCAAAAGATTGCCAACCGTTGCGGTTGCTTTGCTCACTCTTCCGCCTGCGCAAAGATATTTAAGCGTGTCTACAGTAAAAAGATGAACAATCTTTCCCTTAAGCGATTCCGCATATTCGTAAGTCTCCTTTGCCGTGTGGTTTTGAGCATACTCTGCAACAAGCATAACGAGAAGTCCTTCGCCCTGACACGCACACTTACTGTCTACTACGAAAATCTTATTTTGATGCGTTTCGTTGAGTACGTTTGCTACTTTTTGCATACATTCGTAAGTTCCACTGAGCACAGATGCGAAGCAAACGTGAAGTATATCCTTTCCTTCGCTCTTATCAAGAAGCCCCTCGAAATACTCGGTTGCCTGCTGTTCGTTAACCATACTCGTGCCGGTTTTCTTACCTTCTCGCATTGCATTGTAAAAGTCGGAAAGCGACATGGATTTTCCACTATCGCCACCGTACTCCTCACCGTCCACACGGTAAGAAAGCGATACGTGCTCGATGCCGTACTGCGCAAACTGCTCTAAAGAAAGATCGCAAGTGCTGTCTGTTGATAAAATAAAGTTCATGATTTTTCTCCTTTTAGGTTTTTTGCTGTTTATTATAATTTTTGCGGTTGGTGTCACGAATGTTTGGCTGAGCGATTAGGATTTTACCAATCCTTCCACCGATGCGATGACACACTGCCAACATGGAATACCAACGATTGTTGATTGTTTGATTTGCTGAATTACAATAATGGATAAGCGTTACGTTTCTCCCACCCTCTTGATATACAAGTGGAGGCTTTAAGAGGGCGGTGGGCGATTCGTAAATCGCCCCTACAGAGTAACCTGTGATTATTGATTGTTTGATTTTGTAAAAACACAATAATAGTCAGACGCAACATTTAATCGACTTTACAAGGACGAAATTGAGTTGTTGGTGGGCGATTCGTGAATCGCCCCTACAGAATAACCTGTGACTATTATTTGTTTGACTCGGTAAAAATACAATAATAGTCGGACGCGCCGTTGCATCGCCTTTGCAAGGACTGCGATTGAGTTGTTGGTGGGCGATTCGTGAATCGCCCCTACAGAATAACCTGTGACTATTGATTGTTTGATTTGGTAAAAACACAATAGTCGGATGCTACGTTTAATCGACTTTACAAGGACTGCGATTGAGTTGTTGGCGGACGATTCGTGAATCGCCCCTACAGAATAACCAGTGACTATTATTTGTTTGACTTGGTAAAAATACAATAATAGTCGGACGCGCAGTTGCATCGCCTTAGCAAGGAATGCGATTGAGTTGTTGGTGGG
>JAGAPA010000084.1 GCA_017623455.1 Clostridia bacterium
CAATCGTGCTTAAGATGAAGACGAGCGCAGGTAACGAGTATATGAACCTTTCCGCAGGCGACGGTTTCACCGTACAGCTTCTTGCAACTCAGCTCGCTTCCGAAGAAGATAGCTTTGATAACAGCTACGACAACGGCGCAGAGTATGATCCACTCGAGGCGTATCCCATTGCAAAGGTAGAAAAGATACCTACTAAGGACGCAAGCGGAAACGACATTGTATACAGTGTAGCAAACGGAGATATAATCCATAGCGGTAATTGGAATGGTCTTATGTTAGAAGATAACATTTCTCTTGATACAGCATATAAGTTCACGGCAGTTGACGTTGACGACGATGTTAAGTACACCAAATACGGTAAGTGGGATGCAGACTTCGAGGTTTCTGTAGACAGACTTGTTGAGATTGGAACTTTAGGTCTTGCAGGAAACTACGGTGGATACGGATGGATTGGATTCCTTTCTCCCGTTAACCTTGCTGCGAACGAGCCTATTCGTCTTTTGGAATCTGCAGGATTTGATGTAACGTACGAAGACGTTGTAGAAACAGTAAAAGAGTTTTCTTGCGGAGCTTGGATCGAAGGTTCTGCTCTTGCAGGCTCTACAATTACCGTAGCACTTAAGCTTTATGATCCCGAAAGCACGGATGTAATCGTTGCAGGCAAGTATTCTTATACTTTCCCCGCAATCGAGGATGCGCCCGTTGCAGAACTTAAAACTTATACGGATGCAGAGGTTGCTGCTATACAGAACAGCTTAAGCACTGAGGGTATGTCTTTGTCCGGATTTAATGGTACTCCTACGTTTGCTACTGATGACGTAGAAATCGTAAGTTTGTATTCTTTCAGACCTGCTGAGACAGATGAAGAGGTAGAAAATAGCCCCTACAAGGATTGGAATGCAGAGTTTGTCGTAGTGTTCAACAACGAAGTTCCCACCGGTTCTATTGGTTTGATGGGATCTTACGCTGATATTCCCTGGGTATATTTTGCTCTTCCCGATGTAAGTGATTCTTGTGACGGTGTTGCAGCAAATGAGCCCGTTTTGCTTATGAGTACGGCTGCTCAGATTGCAGGATTTACAGGTTTTGGTTGGACATACCAAGATATTTGTGCAGGAATGGATTCGTTTGAGTGCGGTGTGTTTGTAAATACGGACAGCACAAATACCTATGCTGATTTGCCTGCAGGCACAACCATTACCGTAGAGCTTCGTCTTTACAATCCTGCAGTAGCGGACGGATCTGATTATATCACAATTCAGTCTGTTACTCAGAACCTTAACTAAACAAAAAACATTATTGAATAACATTATTGATTACCGTTACCTCTCTGTGCATTCTGCGCGGAGAGGTACGGTAATATATGTTTGCGTGCGCGCGCACGTGCGTATGTACGTATGCGTATACGACCGCAACCATATATTACCGAATAAGCAAACAATAGGCAACAAGCCTTAGTTTATATTAAACGCAGAAAATTCACAAAAAGGAGAACTAAAGTGAAAACAAAAAGCAGATGGCTACTTAGCATAATCACGTTATTGTTTTGCGTAGCAACGTTTGTTGGTACGACTTTTGCGTGGTTTACCGATTCAGTAACCAGCTCCAATAACATTATCGCGTCGGGAACTCTCGATGTGGAAATGCATTGGGCAACGACCTTGGATTCTACCGATTGGAAAAACGTAGAAACCGACAAAACCCCCATCTTCAACAACAAGAACTGGGAGCCGGGATATACCGAGGTTCGTTATATCAAAGTAAAAAATATGGGAACTCTTGCGTTCAAGTACTCTCTTGCCGTTATTCCCAACGGTAGAGTAGGCGCTTTGGCGGAGGTTATCGACGTTTATTACGTAGTTAATCCCACCGAAAACCTTACTTCCGCATCCGTGTCCGCGCTTCCCTCTGTAGGAACGTTGAAGGACGTTATCGGAACGCATAAGGGTGGTGGAGTATTGCTTCCCAAAACCGAAGTAAAGGCAGGCTTTTACAGTGGCGAAATAATCGTTGCCGTAGCTTTCCGCTTGCCCACGTCGGTAGGCAACTTCTATCAAGGCTCGTCCGTAGGCGACTCCTTTAGTATTCAGATAGTTGCTACCCAGTACGGCTACGAAAGCGACTCCTTCGATCCCGACTACGATGCAGGCGCACAGTTCCCTGCTTTTGGCGACGAGAAGAGCGCGTCCGCTCCCGTAACCCCCACCGCAGACAATAAAGTTCCTGCAGGTGGTGTTTCCCTTACAAATTCCGAGGATAAGATCTCCGCTACCGTTCCCGAAGGTGTTCTTTTAGAAAGTGGCGCAACCGCTCTTACCCTCACCGTTAACAAGCTCGACGAGAGTAACAGTAACGTAGTTTTGGACGAAACCGAAGTTCTTCTTCCTCTCGACGTTCATATCGACGGTGTTTCCGCAAATAATACCGTTCCCATGACCGTACTTTTGGAAGAAGTAGCTCCCATCGGTCTTAATGTTGGTAATTTCAAGCTCTACCACGTAGAAAACGATGCTACAAGTGTTATGACGGCAAAGGATAGCATAGCTAACCTTACCGACCACAACGATTTCTTCTACGATCCTGCTACGGGTAATATTACCCTCTATATCGCATCCTTTAGTGAAGTTGCAGTAGTAGCAGATACGTTAAATCCTTGGACTGGCAACTTTGATTTTTCTTGGTATGCAAATCCTGTTACAGACGAAAATGGAATAACAACATATTCTATCGCAAATGCCGACCAACTCGCAGCTTTTGGCGCAATCGTAGGCGGAATGGACGGTCAAACTAGAGATGCTTTTACAGGCGATATCGTAAAACTTATCTCCGATATCAACCTTGGCGATATTGAAAGCGCAAATAACCCTGATCTTATTTTCTATCCTATTGGATATTATAATAATAAAGGTTATTATGAAAAGAAGAACGAATCAGAAGTTGAAAGCACCGTGTATTCTTTCGAAGGAACGTTTGACGGAAACGGACACACTATCGCAAACTTCTACCAAAACACATGGGAAATGTTTGGTGACTACAATAGTGGTTACGCGGCAAATTCTAATCATTATGACGACGCTATGGGCTTGTTCGGTTACGTTGTTAACGGAATGGTTAAGAACCTTACCGTAGATAATTTCTCTTCTGATGGCGAATTTACTCCCACAGGTGTTATTGCCGCTTATGCAGTAAATTCCACGTTTACAAACATTGCTATCACAAACTGTAACCCCAGAGTTTACAATACCGGTAACGGTGGTATCGTAGGTATTGGCGGAAATAGTGACGATCCTGACACTTATAAGCTTACATTTACAAATATTACAATCGACAACAGCAATAAGATAACTGCGCTTTGGGGATCTTGGGACGTAGCGTGCGGTGGACTTGTTGGTATGTTCCGTGGCGCAGGTCACGTATATATGACAAACTGTCACGTTGCAGCTCAAATAGACGTATACAATGACGTTTGCGGAAACTATCAGTATTATTGGTATCGTTATAGCGGTATGATGGTTGGTACTAATAAAAATATGACAACCGACGATAAAGGCTATACCGTTCCCGAAACTGATAAGTTCCATGCGGAAAATTGTACCGTTCACTTTGGTAACTGGAACGATTATTACTACTGCGAACTTGTAGCAAACTCTCTTGCTTCATATACGCACGATCATCAGTTCAGCAGACTTACTCAAATTACTTCTCTTAACGAGATATATGACGGTGAAAATTGGTTAAAGACCGGTAACTTCCTTCTTATTAGTGGCAATACAAAGACTTGTTATCATATCGTAAACAAAAATGGTACGCTTACTCAGCATCTTCATACTGATGCTGGAGAAGAAACAGTAAATGGAGAAACTGTTCTTAAAGAAGATAAGCAGATAGTATACCTTCCCTTTAATCAGCTCTTTACTGGTTACGGTTGGGGCGTAAAGCATATCCCTGTATATAACGGCGAAGATTATGCTTTTGACGGAATTACCATTCTCGATAGAGAAGTGGCTGATAGTGTTGTTAAGTTTGAAAAAGCAGATACAGCACAAGAGTCTTATGTTGCAGGAACAACTGTAACCATTGGCGAATTGTTTGAGGCTATTGGAAATTCTGAAATTGAAATAAATAACGGCGCTGTAATGGTTTCCGTAACTCCTTTAGATGATAGTAAAGCAAATGGAACATACGTTGCTGATAATGATGATTGGGCAAACGGAACTCTTACATTTGCAGGAAAAGGCGTTGCAAACGTATCAATTACCGATTACTATTTCTGTAAAACAACCACAATTACAGTAACTATTATCGGCGTTGATAAGTTTATTGCAAAATTGCCTGAAGCAAATTTCCTCTATCGTGTAGGTAATGCAAACACCGTATCTCTTGGTTCATTGTTTGAGGCGATAGATGGACAATCAATAGATAGTGCAAGTGTTCAAGTAACTGTTAATGCATTAAACGATGCAATCGTTTCTGGAGAATTTAAGCCTAATACATCTGATTGGACAAAAGGAACAATTCAGTTTAGTGGTACAGGTGTTGTAATAGTTTCCATTGAAGACTCTATGTCTAATGTGTTTGAAATAACTCTCGAAGTAGTTGATGCAGTAAACGTAACGTCTGCAACAAATGCAACGGCAAACAACGTAGTATTGCTTAATGATTGTGGATTTAGCAGTTTGGAAGTGTCAGGCGGTTATACGCTTTACGGTAACGGCTTTACAATGACTTGCGGTAGCGATTCAGTTGCATTGGATATGGGTTATTCGTTCGTAACTTTAAATAATGGAACTCTTGATAACGTACAGATTGTTTGCCCTAACTTCGATTACGCAGCACTTTATAAGAGTAATCTTACAAGTAGTGATAATCGTAGTGAAACAGACGCAAACGGAAATAGCCGTTATTATAACGCAAAGAGCGGTGTAATGGCAAGAGGAAACAGCCAAATCCTTAACTCTCGTATTTCGGGTGCTCGTGCAGCAGTTAACGTTTCAGGCGGTAATTTAGTTATTGATAATTCGCGTATCGAACTTGGTGCAGTAGCTTCTATTTTGGTTGGTGCTGCAAATAGTCTTACCTTGCGCGATGTAACGTTAGTTCAAAAGCCTACAGCTTCTACTTATGATAGTAATAAAAAGTTAATGGGCTTTAGCGTATTGTATATGTGCGATTCGGAAGGAAAAGCAACGCCCACAACCTTAGATGGAAGTTTTGTTCAAAATGCGTGGGTAAATGCGGATGATAAACAATATGTGCCTTCTGCTGGTCAAGATATTGTGGACGGAGTAATGAAAGAAACAGCATTTATTCACAATATAAACGGCAAAGATAGTCTTAATCTTGGCTTTGCTTATATGCCAGAAGATGCTCAAAAAACAGTAGCAGCGCCAGACAATATTACAGATAACAGAACTGATAAAGCAACGATACCTTACGAAATGAAGGATGTGAAAATCCAAATTTCCATTTTGTCTACAACTGTTTACGTATACTCCTATAAAAACACTAATGGAACGGCAGATTCTTTCAAAACAGAATCTGAATATAAACCTAATAAATATGGAGATATAATCACCGTTTCTTATAGCGATACGGCAGACGGACTTGAAAGTGTCAAGTCTTTTGGAACGAGCGGCTGGGTATACGAGCTTAACGTAGACTTAGATAAGTTAAGCGGTTATGCTCTCGACTTTAGTAAAATTACTATGTCAGTAAACGGTAAAAATATTACTGATTATAAGGTAAACGGAAATGCTAAACCCACCTCTCCCGTAGCAGTAACAGCAGGTGGTACAACGTACACTCTTACAGCTACCGTAAACGGAAATGAATATACCGCAACTTATAAAGTAACGGGTACAGAAACCAGTAAGGAATCCCCCTCGTTGGTGGCAAGCAATTACGAAGCAGGCTTATGTGTAGCTTCTTCTTACGGTGGAACTTGGCACGGAGCTGCCCCTGCTTTGCAAGGTATTCAAATTAAGTATTGGTCAGTTGCCGAAAAACAGTATAAAACTATCAATCTTTCTGATTACACCCCTACAACCAAAGGTCAGTTAAACGGAACTAATACAACTTGGACGTATTCTCCAGCAAACGGCGACTTTACGCTTACTCTTACAGGTGGCCAGGTTCATTCTTCTAACAATGTTTATGCTATGCCTGTTGTGTGCGACGGAAAACTTTATTTTGTACCGGCAAAATCAACTGGCCTTGTAAATTCCGGCAACTCAGCAAGAACGATTCCTGTATCGTATTCGTTCAAAGATAACAACAATGGAGATGTTTTAACTTTCTCTCATACCTGGTCGGTAGCTGAAAATAAAGACGCCCAGTATAACTATTCTGATTTCTGTAACGGCACATTAACGAAATTAGAAGCAAGCGGCGGTGACGGTTGCGTAACCCCCGATACCCTTATCACTCTTGCTGACGGAACGCAAAAGAGAGTAGACGAGCTTGACGGAAGCAAAGAATTGCTTGTTTGGAATTTGGAAACAGGTTCTTACGGTTCTGCGCCCATTATGTTTGTGGACAGCGATCCCGAAACAGAGTACGAAGTTGTAAAGCTTATATTTGCCGACGGAACGGAAGTAAAGACTATTTATGAACACGGTTTCTGGGATTATGACCTTAACGAATACGTATACGTTCGCGCGGATAATTATAGCGATTATGTTGGACATTATTTTGCTAAGCAGAACGGCAACGAGCTTGAAAAAGTTCAGCTTGCTGACGTAGTTATCGAAACCGAGTTTACAATGGCTTACTCGCCTGTAACAAAAGGACATCTTTGTTATTTCGTAAACGGTATGCTTTCAATGCCGGGCGGTGTAGCTGGCTTGTTCAATATCTTTGAGGTTGATAGCGAAACTATGACCTATGACTTTGAAGCAATGCAGGCAGATATCGAAACCTACGGATTGTTTACCTACGAAGAACTCAATTCTATTGTAGAACTTCCCGAAAGTATGTTCAACGAAGCAGGTGGCGCTTATCTTAAGATTTCCATTGCAAAAGGTCGTATGACTATGGACGAACTTATTACAATGATCGAACGTTATAAGAAGTTCTTCTAATCCCCAAAAAAACCTAAAAAAACCTAAAGAGAATGCGATAAAAATCGTGTTCTCTTTATTCTTTTAAATAATCCCAACCGCTTAAAGCCTCCACTTGTTTAGTCAAGGGGAGGGGGACCGCATAGCGGTGGAAGGGATAAATATTTAATCCGGCAAAGCCAAACAATCAACTACCGTAAGTTTTCTCATTTTGGCAGTGCGCCTTCGCACCAATCCCAACCATTCAACAAGAGATTGCCACGGTCATTTCATTCCCTCGCAATGACAATGTGGTAGACAGGTCTGCCCAGTACGCAGGCGTACTCCCAATATCGTTCTTCCCATTTCAACCGTGGGTCTGCCCACCCAACCGCTTAAGACCTCCACTTGTTTAGTCAAGGGGAGGGGGACCGCATAGCGGTGGAAGGGATAAATATCTAATCCGGCAAAGCAGACAATCAACTACTGTCAGTTTTCCCATTTCGACCGTGCGCCTTCGCACCAATCCCAACCATTCAACAAGAGATTGCCACGGTCATTTCATTCCCTCGCAATGACAATGTGGTAGACAGGTCTGCCCAGTACGCAGGCGTACACCCAATATTGTTCTTTAACAAAGCCAAACAATAAATCACCATCGGTTCTTTTATTTTGGGAGTGCGCCTTCGCACCAATCCCAACCATTCAACAAGAGATTGCCACGGTCATTTCATTCCCTCGCAATGACAATGTGGTAGACAGGTCTGCCCAGTACGCAGACGTACTCCCAATATCGTTCTTCCCATATTGGCAGTGCGCCTTCGCACCAATCCCAACCATTCAACAAGAGATTGCCACGGTCATTTCATTCCCTCGCAATGACAATGTGGTAGACAGGTCTGCCCAGTACGCAGGCGTACTCCCGATTATCGTTCTTCCCATTTCAACCGTGCGCCTTCGCACCACCCAACCACTCTTTCTATTATATATAATATTATATTATACTAAATCGCTTAAAATACTTGACAATATTGACAAAACGCGGTAAACTATATAATGAGTTATAGTGTGTAGTTATAATATAATATACATTTTATTGAATTTTGCATTATTTGCACACAAGTAGCTTAAAGTGAGGTATAATGGAGAACGAGCAATTACAAATTAATCAAAGCTCAGCTCAAAACGACGAAGCTACTCAGCAAAATCAGCCTATAGATACTCAGGTAACGAGTGAGGAGCAAACCGCGCCGACCGATGGCGAAGCAAAAGAGGTTGAAGCGGAAGAGCAACCGCCCAAGCCTTCGCTTATAAGCAGAATCTTAAACGTAGTATCTTGGGTGTTCTTGGTACTCACCGCGCTTGTTATGGTGTTTACAATCGTTTCGTCGCTCACGTTCAACCGCACCGACAAAAAGATTTTTGGCGTAAGCATGATGATCGTACTTTCCGACTCGATGAAGAAAACGGACTTTGCGGCAGGCGATCTTATCTTTATTACGGACGTAGATCCCAAGACGTTGAAAGAGGGAGACATTATCTGCTTTACTTCTCAGAACAAAGAGAACTTTGGCGAAACGGTAACGCACAAGATTAAATCAAAAACAGTTGTTGAGGAAACTATAACCGACGAGAACGGACAGCAAAAAACCATTTACATACCTGCGTTCATTACGTACGGAACAACAACGGGCGAAGAAGACGCGTCACCCGTAACGTACGAGTGGATAAAGGGTAAGTACGTAGGACATCTTCCTGCGGTCGGACACGTGTTTAATTTCCTCAAAACCCCGGCAGGCTACGTATGCATTATTCTCATACCGTTCGTTCTTCTTATCGGCTATCAGATCTTTAACGCGATAAAAGCCTACAAGCTCTACAAAGGCGAGCAAAAGGACGAGATAAAGGAAGAGCGTAAGAACCTTGAGCAGGAAAGAGCCGAGAATCTCAAAATGCTCGAAGAAATGCGCGCGCTTAAAGCTCAGCTTGATGCAATGAAGAGTCAAGCAACCGCGCCCACCGCGCCCGTTCAGACGGAGCAGTCAAGCGCGTCCGAGCCCAAGCAAGCGGAATAACTTATTCAAAACAGGCATATCTTAAACGTAAACAGTAAACAGGCAAACTCTTAATGTGTAGGAGGCGAATCCAAATGCGATCTAAATCTAAATCTAAAATAATTTTCGCCATCATAACAATTATAGTGTGTACGATTTTGTTGGCATCAACGTCGCTCGCACTGTTTACCGATACAGCGGAGGAAACAACCGTCCGCATTCAATCGGGAACAATGCAGGTAGACCTTCAGCAAGCCGACAGTAACGGACACTACGTTTCGCTTGAAAATAAACCGGGTAACATCTTCGGCAACGACGGATGGGAGCCAAATCAGACTCGTGTTTATTTCTTTAAGGTGGTTAACAACAGTAATATTATCGTTAAATTCACGTTCGTGCTTATCGCTGATATGATGGATATGGCAGGTTCGCTCGAGTATTCGTCTTTCGAGGATCAGCAGTTTGAGGACGTAAAGGGAAGCCATTCTAAGTACTACAACGCGTCATACGACAATCTTTACGAAAACCGCAACCCAATATCCGGCCCCACATACGTGCAGATGCAACCCGGTGAGGAAAAATATTATGCGGTAGCTGTCAGAATGAAGTGGCAGAGTGGTAACGAATACCAAGGTAAGTACTGCTCGATAGACGTTTTCCTCCACGCAATGCAGGGAAACGCAACCCCCTAACCGTTTCAAAAAATTTTTCAGATATTGCAATAAAAAAGCTTGGATAATTATTTATATAACGTAGGAACATGATTTGATATCTTCTTACCGCGGATTCCTCCGCAAAAAACTATGCTACAATATTAAGGCTTAAAACTTGGAAAGGAGGTAGCAATGGAAAAAAACAAAAAACTGATAAAAGGCAGTGTAAGGCTTACCGTAATCGTTTGCGTTTTATGTGCCGTTATGTGTTTTTGCCTGTTCAGCGCAACAACGTTTGCTTGGTTTACAGATTCCGTTACTGCAAGCAATTCCACGATGGTGAGCGCGGATTATAGCGTAATTTCCACTCTTTCCAAAGAAGGAACTACCGTTACTCCGGACGTGGCAACCGCTTCGGGAATTAAAGAATACAACCTTACCTCGGGCATCTACAAAATTGAGTTTACAGCCCAAGGCTCTGCAACTACGGGCTTTGCGTTTATTACGGTAAAAACCACCGCAGGGACTAATACGTATTTCACTCAGCAGATGGCTCCCAATTCCAATTATACTGTAAGATTATTGCTTAACGAAAATGCACACGTAACTCTTAACTATCAATGGGGTAGTCACGGCAGAACGGAAAACATAATTGAAAACGGTTCTGATATCAACTAAAAACTAAGATAAAAAAAACGACAGGATAAATAAATATCTTGTCGTTTTTTCTTGCAATCATTCCTTTGTGTGTGCTATAATAAAAGCCTATCAAAGTGCTCAGGCGTACACCCGATTATTGTCCTTTAGTAATGTAAACAATCAACTATCGTTAGTTCCTTCATCTCGGCAGTGCGCCTTCGCACCAACCACCGTCGGTTCTTTTATTTTTGGCAGTGCGCCTTCGCACCAACCACTTAAAGCCTCCACTTGTTTAGTCAAGGGGAGGGGGACCACTTTGGTGGTGGAAGGGATAAAAATACCCACCATTAACCTCTAAAAGCCTCCACTTGTTTAGTCAAGGGGAGGGGGACCGCATAGCGGTGGAAGGGATAAATATCTAATCCCAACCACTTATTCCTTATCCCCGTCAAGCATCACCCCCAAAAGGAGTAAACATCATGAAAATTATGACATTTAACACTCAGCATTGTGAAAACTTTATTACAAAAAAAATAGATTTTCAGCTAATGGCGGACGTTATTAAAAAATTAAGTCCCGACGTGGTGGGGTTAAACGAGATGCGCGACAAGGGTGAGCGCGAAGATTATGAAGCTCAAACTGCAATGCTCTCATCGCTTACGGGTATGCCGTATTACTATTTCGCAAAAGCCATAGACGTCGGCGGAAGCAACCCTTACGGAAACGCGATTCTAAGCAAGATCCCGTTTATATCCGTAGAAAATATTCCTATCCCCGACCCCGATGATAAAAGCGACGGAAAATACTACGAAACGCGCTGTGTCTTAAAAGCCGTTCTTGATAACGGAATTACCGTGTTTGTTACGCACTTCGGGCTTAATCCGTCCGAGCATGAAAATGCCGTAAAAACGGTGTTAAACAGCTTAAAAACCGAAAAATGCGTGCTAATGGGGGATTTTAACGTTAAGCCTGATAATCCCGTTCTTGCGCCGATTTTTGCTAAAATGAGGGATGCTTCGCAAGGCTTTTGCCATACTAAAAAATCTTTCCCGAGCAACGCGCCCAATATTAAAATAGATTATATATTCGTATCACCCGATATGCAGGTAACGTCTTCCGATATTCCCGATATTATCGCATCCGACCACTGTCCGCATATTGCCGAAATTAAGGACGAAACTGTCCGAGCATAACGCTTTTCTTTTTAATTCATTTTATTTTTTTACAGCATATAAAAAGGAGAAATAATATGTCATATAATTTTGAACAGCTTAAAAACTATTTTGACACCAAGATTGTCGGTAAAATGGCACCGGGAATCGATATTGCCGTAATTTACAAAGGCGAAGAGGTTTTCCGTTACACCGCAGGCTATGCGGACGAGGAGAATAAAATTCCGCTTACGCCCGACCACCTTTTCGATATTTATTCGGCAACAAAAGTTATTACTTGCACGGCAGGTCTTATTGCTGTAGAGCAAGGCTTGTTTTTGCCAGGTGATCCCGTAAGTTGGTATATTCCCGAAATTAACGACCTTACGTACTACAAGACCGAAACCGAGATTGCAAAAAACGACAAGGTAATGGTTATTCAGGACCTGTTTTGCATGAGCGCAGGCTTTGACTACGACGTGGGTTGTAAAGAAATTAGGGACGTAGTGGCAAAAAATCCTAATGCGACTACCGAAGAAGTTCTCAAAGCGTTCTTTACTCGCCCACTTCGTTTCAGACCCAAAGAGCGTTATTGTTACAGTATGTGCCACGACGTGTTGGCGCTCGTTATCGAAAAGGCAAGCGGAATGCGTTTTGCAGACTTCGTTAAGAAGTATATTTTCGATCCGCTCGGAATGAAGGACGCGTACTTCCATATTCCCGAGAGCGAAAAGCATAGAAAATCAGCGAAGTATACGTATAACGATCAACTTAAAAAGTACGAAAGAAGAAGCTCGGATAATGACTATTTTGTTCCTACAAGTAACTATGATAGCGGTGGAGCAGGAGTTGTTACTAACCTTAACGAGTACAGCAAGATTGCATACGCACTCACTCACGGTGGCGTTGGAAAGAACGGAAATAAGATAATTTCCGCTCAGTCTATTGCTCATATGCGAACAAACCTTTTAGACGAACAGCGCCTAAAGATTTATCACAATAGTAGCCTTAATAATCCGGGTTACGGTTATGGCTACGGCGTGAGAGTAAAGATGGAAAAAGGCTTAACCTCTAACTTTGCCAGCGGTGAGTTTGGATGGGATGGCGCAGCAGGCTTTATGGCGTGTTTCGAGCCCGAGCTTGACCTTGCAATCATATATGCTCAACACGTTCTCAATCCCCACAACTACGAAAATCACAACCGAATTAAGAACTTTGTGCACTTAGCATTGTTTGATTAATAGCGACAACATAAAGCATATTTGGTTAAAAATCCTTCAGTCAAAACATAAAGTTTTGCCAGCTCCCTTTACAAAGGAGCCTTTGAGTGGTTGAAAATTAAAAAATAAAGGTAGAATATAATTTAACCATAAAAAGCCGTCCTTGCAAAGGAAGGGGGACCGTCTTGACGGTGGAAGGATTGGCTAAACCAAGCGTAAAATTGCATTCATTTTTTATCTTTTAGTAAAGAGTGTAATTGATTTTGTCGGTTTTTTGTAGGGGCGATTCACGAATCGCCCTATATTGAGAGTGGGTCTGCCCACCAACCGCTCAAGACCTCCACTTGTTTAGCCAAGGGGAGGGGGACCACCTTGGTGGTGGAAGGGATAAATATCTAATCCGGCAAAGCAGACAGGTCTGCACCCAATATTGTTCTTTAACAAAGCCAAACAATCAACTACCATTGGTTCTTTTATTTTGGCAGTGCGCCTTCGCACCAATCCCAACCATTCAACAAGAGATTGCCACGGTCATTTCATTCCCTCGCAATGACAATGTGGTAGACAGGTCTACCCAGCAGACAGGTGTACACCCGATTATTGTGCTTTAGCAAAGCAAGCACGCAGGCGTACCCCCCCGATTATTGTGCTTTAGCAAAGCCAAACAATCAACTACTGTCAGTTTTCCCATATTGGCAGTGCGCCTTCGCACCAACCCCTCAAAAGCCGTCCTTGCAAAGGAAGGTGGCGACGAAGTCGACGGAAGGATTGGCTAACAAATTTATCTACACACGATTTTCCACTTTCCGTCATTGCGAGTCTACGTAGTAGGCGTGGCAATCTCAATTATTACGAACAAAAAAATCACGACAAGTAAAATGTCGTGATTTTTCATATACGTATGAGAGATTTTCGGTTATTTTATTGCAATTTCAAGGTAGGCAAAGCAAGAGTCAAACGTAAGTTTTCTATCTTTTATAGTTGCAAATTTTACGTCCTTTATCTCAAAATTACCCGTCAGTTCCACCTCTTTTTCTTCCCCAAGCGAAGTTATAAACACGCCCATAATTCCGTTATTAAGAGTGTGGAAGGTAACTGCGCAATACTTGCTGTTTATAGTAAGCGGAAGAGAAAGCGAAGCAAAGAAATGCTTGTATACAAGATACAAATCGCTATCGTGAGCGTTGATAATGTCCGAGTAGTAGTTTTCTATGTCAGCGTTAATAAAATACACTTCGCCTTTTTCGTACTTGTTTACCGTATAAACGTTATCCCCATCTTTTGCGAGAACTTTAGCAGTAGCGTATTCCGTTTCAAGATTTACTTGCGCTCTTATTGGGATTGTTTTTCCGTCAATGCTTATATTATAAGTCTTGTTTGCTTCTTCTCTGCCCTTTACTTTTAAGCCCGTCAGATTTTCAAAATCACCGATATAACCTCCGTGGTATGAAATAAGGAGTTTAGCACCGCGTTTCACCTTTTCCTTAAGCGTGTTAAGCGTGATTTTGGGAAGCCCGGTATAGCTTTTAATAGACGGTACGATGTAGTAATCGTAGTCCTTTAGCGGTTGATCTTCGTACATAAAATCTACGGTATAACCGCATTGCGTCGCCATAACGAAACTAGCATAGGCAATTTTCCAATTATCTTGATCGAATGATAGAATTACGCAACAGTGTTTGTCGGGCGTAGGTAAGTTTTCAAGCGGAGCAAGAAGCGAAGCCATCTTTTTCATTTCTTTCATAACAGGCTTAGGTTCGCCGTTGCTGTAGCACAAGCCGAGGTTTTGCTCTAAAGCGTTAAGGTCGTATGGCGAAAAATCAAGATGATCTTGATCAAATGCGCACCACCACAAATATCCGTTTGTGCCGTACTGGAATGAAGTTGCCATACTCTTTTCTAAAAATTCGGGCATAAAATCGTCGGAAAGAACCATAGGTCCAAGCGTGTTTACTTCTTCTACCATGCATTTTTGATTGGCAATCCCTGCATAGTAAACGCTTTCAGCCGCAGGATGAAGAATTGCGCGCATCTTTGTTACCTTTTCCTTAGAGCAGTACGGCGTAAACAGGGGATACGGATGCGTGGTTTGCACGTCCGTGTAGTACGAAACCATAGGAATACTCCATTTGCCCCTACAAGGTAAGCTGTGCATCCCCGAAATTATCGGGCGTGAATTGTCTTCGCTCCGTATCGCGTTCGTAACAGCAGAAAGCCATAATTCCGCCTGCTCTTCGTTTGCGCCAAATTCCAAGCAGTTGCACTCATTGCCCGGCTCCCATGCCACAATACATTTTCTGTCCCTAAAATATGAAACGAACTTTTTGACAAACTTGCACGTCCAGATAACCGCCTTACGTGAGGAAATAAGACTGTCGTTTATAAGAAGTTGCGGAGCGAACAGCCTTCCGCTCATCCAACCCGCAATAATGGAAACAATAACTTTAAGATTATGTTTTTCGGCTAAATCCAGCATTATGGAAAAGTTTTCCATTTGTTGCATATTTACGCCTTCGGGGTTTTGCAAATAGTTCTCGTCGTGATCGCGCAGGTTGAAAGACGGAGTGTTCGTCTTTGTGTCGCGTATCTGCTGAAAAGCATCCCAGGTCGGAAAAACGCGAATAGTATCCACACCGTTAGAAGAAAGCATAAAAAAGTCCTTTTCAATTACTTTTTCGTCGAACTTTTCCCACGTTTTCATGCCCGCATTTGAAGCCCAATAATTACAACCGATTGCAAAATTTTTCATATTCCCTCGCTTTGTAAAGTTTTAGTACTAAATTATTGTTATTCTATCATTACTCGCGCCTTTTAGTCAATATTAAAAACAAAATATCATAAGTTTTGAGAAAAAGAGGGTAAATTATAAGCATAGTTAGTATAAATATAACGGCTTAATTTCATTTTTTTCTCATCATTATTTTAACAAAACGTATTGCAAGTTCCGACTAAATGTGTTATAATAACAAAAGAATCGGCTGATTTTTCAAGTACATGCAATAGAAATGTTTTTCGTGTAGTTGAATAAACAATATTGAGTTGTGTCTGCGCACGATAACGCAAATTGTTTAATTTTGCAAAAGCACGTGTAACGGAAATGTTTTTCGTGCAGCTAAATAAACAATATTGGGGGTGCGCCTGCGCATGATAACACAAGAATCGTTTAATTTTGCAAAAGCACGTGTAACGGAAATGTTTTTCGTGTAGTTGAATAAACAATATTGAGGGTGCGCCTGCGCATGATAACACAAGAATCGGGTGATTTTTCAAGTACATGCAATAGAAATGTTTTTCGTGTAGTTGAATAACAATATTGGGGGTGCGCCTGCGCACAAGGAGAAAAAAATAATGCTAAATAAGAATTTTTTATCATTAGACGGAACTAAAGACGTAGTTTTGTTTAAGTACGTAGTACGTGAGCAGAACGAAGAACTGGACAAGAAGCAGGACGAGCTTCAGGAGCGAATGGGCGGTCAGAAACAAAAAGCGTCCATTCCCAAGATATTTAGCATCCTTCAGCTGATATTTTTGGCTATAGGCGCAATTCTTATCATTTCGCTGATAAGAGCTTGCGACCCCGACGTTGACTTCTTTGAGTTTTTCTTTAGAACCTGGTGGTTGTGGGCGTGCGCTCTGGTATCGTTGGCTATTGCGTTTATCATCGAAAGAATAGAGAAGAAAAAAGAAAACGAGGTTGTCGAAAGCTCCGAATTTAAAGAGATTACCGAAGAGATGGTCGAGGTTGAAAAGAAGTCTTACGACGCGCTTGCCATTCCCGAAAATGCAATCGATACCGACTTTTTCATAACGTATTTCAAGCTCAATAAATCGGGTAAAAGGGTAAGACCAAGCGCGTTAATGATGTTCGAAAGCGCAAATACGGAGTTCAAACTCTTCGTTGAGGACGAAAAGCTTTGCTTGGCGGATATGTCTATGGTTGTAGGAATTCCGCTGTCAAGCATAACCGGGATAGAAAAAATCAACAAGAGCATGACGTTTACGGGGTGGAATAAGTCCGAGGCGTTCAATTCCGAAAAATATAAGCCGTACAAATTAAAAACTAACAGCTATGGAGTGATATTCGTAAAGCCGTATTATTTGCTTAAGTTCAACTTGGAGGACAAAGAGTACGCGTTATACTTCCCCTCTTACGAGCTTAGCACAGTTCTTTCCCTTACCGGCTTAAAAGATCCTGACGAGCAAGAAGTGCAAGAAAATAAGGAAATCCACCCACGAGTTGAGCGCAATTAAAGTATTGACGGGACTTGATATCAATGAGTAAAAAAACAGTAAAAATAACGGCTGTAAAACAAGTCGTTCATACCGATCTTATAAACGTTTACGAAAACCCCATCGAGCATACGTGTGACATCAAAATCGGGGATACGTATCTGAGTTTTGATGGCAAAAAGCCCGAAAATTTGTGTGACAGCGCGTGGGAAAGTATGGAAAAATTCGTGGTGGAGCTTGCAAATGGCGGAGGTAATTTTTACGACGGCTGGATGAAGAATCCCAAGTCCGCCATGATATCGTGCAACGACGGTTTTAGACCGGTCAGCTTTTACATTGAGGTTGTAGATTGCGAATAAATATAAGGATAGCAGGCTATAAATATAGTAAATGAAAAAACTCAGTGACGAAGCTAAGTCTTCAATAAAAAAGCTAATAATTTCAGCTGTGGCGATCGGCTTGTTTTTGGGTGCGGTCTATCTTGTGTTTTACCTGTTGGGCTGGACGAATATAAGCAAGGAACAGCTCAGAGATTACGTAAATTCCACGGGAGCGGTTGCACCTCTTGTGTTTATCCTTATCAGCTTTTTGCAGGTTACGTTTGTTCCCATTCCCGGCTCTGTGACCATACTTGCAGGCTCATACGTTTTTGGTATAGGCGAATCGTTTTGGTATTCATATATAGGAATGATGATCGGCACGGTTGTTGCGTACCTTTTAGGAAAGCTTATAGGAAAGCCGTTCGTAAACTGGATAACGGGCGGACAGGATAAGACCGACGAGTGGATTGCAAAGCTTAAGGGTAAAGAAAACGTATTACTGTTCTTTATGTTCCTGTTTCCGTTTTTCCCCGACGATCTGCTTTGCTCGGTGGCGGCGGTGTTGCCCATAAAATGGTACGCGTTCATAATAATGCAGGTCATAACGCGCGCAACGTCTATTGGCGCAACTCTTCTTATTATGTCGGGCGAGATAATCCCCTTTCACGATTGGGGATTGTGGGTGCTTGGAGCAATCGCGATAGTGGGGTTAATTGCATTTATACTGTCGTTTAAGTTTGCAGATAAAATAAATGCGTTCTTCGCCTCTCTCGCTCAAAAGATTACTGATAAGCTCAAAAAGAATAAAAAGGATAAAGAATAGCTCTGACCAAATAAAATCAGAGTTATTTTTTTGGCTCAGTCGCAACAGTAGGTTGATATTCAAGCGTAACGCTTGACCTAAAATAGTATGTTATACAAAGAAAAGTACAAACTTTAGTGGGTTATTGAATTTTGGTATGGTTTATACCTTTTTAGTGCCGCTACGAAATACAGCGTGTTTTGTTCGGTTACAGACTTTGCAGGTAATAACTTAAATTATTATATTTAGAGCAAAAGTGCTTACAAAATTTGTGTTATTGTTTTGCTAAATAACAATATTGGGAGTACGCCTGCGTACCGCTCTTACAAGAACACTTGTCTTTCTTGTGTTTTTCTCGTCAAAACATGATAATATTTATCAACCATTTGTTGTGACATAGCCATTTTTTTTGTGTCAATTATTGACATTTTAACAAAATCGGTTTATACTTAGTAAAATAGATTTAATCGGAGAATGTGTATGAGAGAAATTAATTCCGAAACAATCAAAAACGTAAACCGTAAGCTGAAATCGGTTTCGCTTAACATGTTCAACTTTGACGATTACAAAATCAAAATATTCTGGCTAAGGCTCATAAGAGAAAACGAAGCATACAACGTAAAGGAACATTCTCATTCGTTTTTTGAGATTCACTACGTAACAAGAGGAAGCTTTAAGATAGTTGTGGACGAAGATGAGTGCGAGGCAGGGGAAGACGAGTACGTGCTTATTCCACCTTACGTAAAGCACAGAATAGTCGGTGTAAGCGAGGATTTTCACAAGCTCGTGTGGGGCTTTGAACTGGAAAAAGGCGAAGTGCCTACGCGGAGCTACGGTTATAAAAACGTGGCAACGCCCACGCAAAAACAGTGCATTGATACTCTTTTTTCCAAGGAATACGACAGCTTTGGCGACGTTTCGTCAAGACTATCGTTGGAGCTGTTTTTAAGTAGAGCTTTGGAGTTTAAGACAAAAAACGAAAAGACGTTTGAGGAAGGTAGCGAGATATTTGAAAAGGTAGAGCGTTTCGTGCTTGACAACCTTTGTACCTCGATGACGGCAGACGATATAGCAATGAACTTCGATATTTCCGCCCGTCACCTAAGCCGAATTTGCGAAAAGTTTACGGGTGTGACCTTTGGCAGGTACTTAAGAGAGCAAAAGATAAACAAAGCCTGTGTTCTTCTTTCGCGCTATACCGTAAAGGAAACTGCCGAAATGCTCGGCTATAGCGACGAATTCGCCTTTTCCAAAAGTTTTAGCACGGTTACGGGCAAAACCCCGTCTTTGTGGCGTAAAGAGAATAAATAATGTTAAAAAATGTCGCAAATTTGACATAATCGTGTCCGATTTTGACATTGAAAAAAAGATAAAAGTGTGGTATAATAGGATAAACAACGGAGGTTAAGTATATGAATAAAGCAGTTTTCCCGGTTATGATATGTCCATACACCGATGATAATAAAGTAGATCTCAACGCGGTTGACGCGCTCGTTCAGTGGTATCACGATTGCGGATGTGACGGAATTTTCACCGCGTGTCTTTCCACCGAAATTCAGCATCTTACACTTGCCGAACGCGTAGCGGTTACCGAAAGAGTGGTAAAAAAAGCCAACGAAATAGCTGAAAACGGCGGTAGAAAAATGACGATTGTGGCGTCAGGTCACGTTGCCGACGGTTTTGACGAGCAGGTTAAGGAAATAACAAGTATTCACAACACGGGAGTTGAGGCGGTAATTTTAATAAGCAACCGACTTGACGTTGAGAACACGAGCGAAGAAAAGTGGATAGAAGACCTTAAAAAGCTTATGAATGCAATACCTCGTGAAATCAAATTGGGAATGTACGAAAGCCCCTATCCTTACAAGAGATTGCTCACCCACAAAATGTTGGAGTTTATTGCAAGCACAAATCGCTTTGCCTTTATAAAAGACACTTGTTGCGACGCGGAAGAAATCGCTGAGCGTGTTAAAATTCTTAAGGGAAGCGGATGCGCTCTTTATAACGCAAATGCGCAAACCCTTTTGCAAACTCTTCGTGACGGAGCGGACGGCTATAGCGGAATTATGGCTAACTTCCACCCCGAGATTTACAACTGGCTGTGTAAAAACATAGATGATCCCAACGCCGATCTCGTTCAATCCTTCTTCTGTATGAGTGCGTTCACCGAGTATCTTGCATACCCCTGCACGTCCAAAATTTACCTTAACAAAAATCTTGGACTTCCCATAAAGCCGTACAGCAGAACGAAGGATTATCACCTTGCGACCAAGTATCACACGGATTGTATCGACCAGATGGAATACCTTGCAAATCATATAAAATCAATCATAGGAATCAAGTAAAAAACGAAAAAGTTAAGACGTAAAATACCTAAAATATAACACCTCGAATATTCACTTCGGGGTGTTATAATTAATTGATTATTCATTGACTATTTCTTATAAAAAGTTAAAATTAAGATTTTACGGTTGACAAACGTTTGTAGCGCGTGGTAGAATAAAAGAAAAACGGAGCAAAAGGTACAAATGGATGCAGTTCGCGATATAATAATAAAAGATATTTTAGTTATTGTCTGCAAAAAAGAAACTTCCGACTTTTCCTACACTTGCAACGAAAGGGTGGGCGCAGGTTTTTTGATTATACTTTCGGGCGGTGGCACGTTTAGCTGTGGGGAGTATAAGCGAAACTTAAAAGTGGGCGACGTGCTTTTTGTGGACAAGACTGATAAGTACAAAGTGGACGCAGGGGAAAACGGAATGGAGTATATGACGTCCGCCTTTATCTTGGAAGCAAACCATTCGTTCAGACAATACGGCGTGCCGTATTGCATAAACGTGCCGTCTGCCGTAAATACCGCGTTAACGCTTAGCGGAGTGTGGGAAAAACGTAGCGAAAATTATCTGTTTGAAATCCGAAAAATTTTGTACGAAATACTGTTTGAGGGGCTACGTATCGAGCAAAACAGTAAAAAACGACGTAATTCATACCATAAAATTTATCCTGCCATAGAGTACATAAACAAAAACTACAAAGAAGAAATAAATTATGAAGAGCTTGCCTCGCTGTGCATGTTCAGTCCGTCGCACTTTAGGAAAATATTTGTAAAAGAAATGGGAGTTCCTCCTACAGTTTATAGAGAAAACATACGTTGCGAAGTGGCAAAGGGAATGCTTATAAGCGATATTTTCACCGTGACCGAGATATCCGAAGTGCTTGGGTATTGTGATATCTACCACTTTAGTAAAGAGTTTAAAAAGCGCACGGGACGTTCTCCGTCTGCATATAAAAAATCGTATCTTGAAAGTTAGAGCCGTAAAAATTACTGTTCCGTAGTGGGACGGTAATTTTTTACAATGAGCGATTTGTACAAATATTTAATCGTTTAGTATATTTTATAATTACAGTATAAGTGATAGAATTGAGGTAAGACAAAAAAAGGAGATATAATAATGTCCGTAAAGTTTACAACGATCAAAATTCCGTCCGCGGATTTAGGAGGGTTAAATCCCACCGTTGACATAAACAACGTTTCCTATATCCACGCCGGCTACAAAATGAGCGAGAGCGCTCAAAACAAAAAACCGCCGTTTATGGGCGAGGGTATGGTTTCTACAATGCTTCCATATCTTCAACAAGACAACTACAACCGAAAGTTAGAAGATAAGGAACTCGACGCGGTAGTTTTAGAAAACGAAAACCTAATCGCTACCATTCTTACAGGTCTTGGCGGAAGGCTGTATTCTCTTTTCGACAAAAAGCGCAATCGCGAACTTTTGTACGTAAACGAGATTTTCCAGCCTGCAAATTTATCCTTAAGAAACGCTTGGTTTTCGGGCGGAGTTGAGTGGAACGTAGCAATAAAAGGTCACAACCCGTTTACTTGCTCGCCAATGTTTGCGTGCAAAACTAAGAGTAGCTTGGGTGAAGGCGTAAAACTTTACGAATACGAGCGTAAGCGTAATATAGTATACTCTATCGATTTTATCTTGCCCGAAAAGTCCGAGTTTTTATACGTTATCCCCACCATCGAAAACACCGAAAAGGCGGAAAAGTTTGCATACTGGTGGAGTAATATTGCAGTAAAGGAAACGCCAAGAACGAGAGTTATCGTTCCTGCAAGCCACAGTTATATGAGCAGTTACAACAAGAACGCCTACTTTGTGGATTACGTAGACAATCCGGACGTAGAGGGCAGAGATAGTTCTTATCCGCTAACAGGCCCACGTTCTAACGATTATTTTTACGATATTGACGAGGGCGAGGAAAAATGGATAACCGCGGTAGACGAACAAGGTCAAGGACTTTTGCAACTTTCTACTGATATGCTATACGGTAGAAAACTCTTTATTTGGGGACAAGGCAACGGAGGAAAGAACTGGCAGGACTTCCTCTCCGGAGGACGTGGTAGTTATATCGAAATTCAAGCAGGTCTTGCTCACACCCAACTTCAGCATATCAAGATGCCCGCATCCACCACGTGGCGTTGGTGCGAAGCTTACGGAGCTATTGATATAGACGCAAACAAGGCTCACGATAAAAATTTCAAAACGGCGGTAAATACCGTAAAGGATTATATAGCGGAGTATTTCCCAAACGGCGTAAATGCAACGCTCGAAAACGTGCTTAACTCTTACGACGAAACACCGCTTTCACTCGAAAGATTGGGTAGCGGTTGGGGCGCGTTGAAGAATATAGAAAATCAGATTTTAGGCTTAGATCCTATCAGTAAAACGCTTCAGTTCCCCACCTCTTCAATGAATGAAGAACAAGAAATTTTCAGCGAATTATTGGATAGCGGAAAGGTTGCAAACAGTGACGAAAACGCATATCCGATAGGCTACGTAACAAGCGAATTTTTTGAGAAGAAATTTGAAGAAGCAATCGCAAACGGTAATGAAAACTGGAATACGTATTATCATTTAGGTGTCATTAAGTATGCATTGGGCAAGACGGAAGAAGCGCAAAAAGCTTGGGAAAAATCGGTGGAGTTAAAGCCGAACTGCTGGGCGTATCGTAACCTTGCAATGCTTGAGCGCAACGTGTATTTTAACCAAGATAAAGCCGTTGAGCTTATGCAAAAATCCGTATATCTAAATCCCGTTTTGCCCATAGAAAAGGATTATGGCGAAACGCTTGTAAAGGCTGGCTTATACGAAAAATGGATAGAGTACTTTGACGGAGATTGTGTGAACAAGGATAGCGAACGACTTCAGTTTTATAAGGCTTTCGCGCTTACCAAGCTTAGAAAATACAAAGAGGCAAGCGAGATCGTAAACGAGAATTACACGCTCTCGGACATCAAGGAAGGCGAGCTTTCCGTATCCGAGCTTTGGTATGAAATTTACGGACCGATAATAACGGGACGCGACGATATGGACGAAAAAGAGCGCAACGCAATTGTAGATAAAATGCGTCCGCTCGGCAAACTTGATTTCAGAATGCATTAATAGGAGGAAAACGTAATGTTTGAAGATTTTTTGAAAAAAAATGCGCCTACGCCTTGGGTTAACCTCATCGCGGACGAAAAAGACGACAAAGTAAAGATTAATATGTGGAACAGACAGTACACCGTTGGTAAAAACTGTTTGCTTTCCTCTGTTGTCAGCGGTGGCGAAGAAATGCTTGACGGTCCTATGACCATTCACGCAATCGAAAACGGTAATGAAGTGGTTTTTGCCGACGCGCACACGTTTATTATGGATCAGAGCGGAAGAGAGGTCGTAGTATGTTCGGCGGCTCGCTCCAACCGTTTCGTGATAAACACCGCACTTAAGGTAGAATACGACGGACTGTGCAAAATTGATCTTAAGATTATGCCCGTAGGTCTTACCGTTATGGAGGTTTTCGGTCTTGACAAGCACAACGCAAGACAGTTCGATCTCGACGCTTTGTGGGTAGAAGTTCCAATCAAGGAAAGCATCGCTCAGGACTATCATTACTGGCCGTCAATGTGGCCCTCCCTTCAGGCAAAATTTGATAAAGAAGAGGACAAGATTCCATACTCTACCGTTTGTATGAGTAGAAAGCTCAAAACGTCGCTGTCGCTTGACTTTAAGCCGGGCGTATACTTTGGTAACGGCGATAAGGGCTTGGGTTACTTTGCGGAAAGCGCTCAGAACTGGCAGTTTGCCGAAAAGGAAGCGCTCAGAATAGAAAAGAAAGAGGACGGAAAGGTTGTGTTCAAAATCAATCTTCTCAATTCTCAGCCTAAAAAATGGGAATACGCGCCTGCGCCCAACAATCCCGTATATCAGTTTATGGCAATATCTTTCTCGTTCGGATTTCAGGCTACCCCCGTTAAAAAGATGCCCGACAATCCCTACAAGGAAAAGGCCGTTCATATCGACTGCTTCAAAAAAATTCTTATCGAGTATTACGATTTCTTGCTTAACACGTCTGATTACGAGGGATATGCGTGCAACCTCGATAAAATAGCGGCAGAGGGAGTAACCCTGCTTTATATCCACGAAAAGTGGAACAAGATTCAAAACTATTGGGAGATAGCCGTATCCGACAGGGCGAGAATCCAAGAGATTATCAAGCAATGCCACTTAAGAGGAATTAAAGTAATACCTTATTTTGGCTACGAGCTGAGTTCTCTCAACCCCAACTATACGCAGTGGGAAAAGGAACACGATTCATTACAGGTAAAGGAAGGACCTACCGAGAATATGCACGGATGGTACCGTCAGCCCAATCAGCGTGATTACGTCGTTTGCTACGGTAGTAGCTTTACCGATAAAATGCTCGCAGGCTTGGAAAAAATGTTCGACGAGTATGCTTTTGACGGAATTTATCTCGACAGTACCGTATACCCCAACTTCTGTTTGGAACATTCTTGCGGTTACGTGGACGCAAACGGCGTAAGACGTACCACGCACCCCGTATTGGGCGTAAGAAGATTTATGGAAGGACTTTACAACCTTCTTCATCCGCGCGGAAAGATCATCAGCGCGCATATCAGTAACTATATTGCGCCCTCGGCAATGTCGTTCTGCGACTACGTATGGGACGGAGAAGCAATCCAAATCTACCTTAAGGATAACGGTATCGACGTAATTCCGCAAGAGTATATGAAAGCAGAGTACGTGCCCAGAGCTATCGGTGTACCTTACGAGTATTTGGTGTATACCTTCCCCAATTGGAGCTATGAAGATGGCTTGTCGCTTTGCCTTATTTACGGAATGTTGCCCAAGCCCAACGATATCGGACTTCCGCTCGAGATAACCCACAAACTTTGGGATATTTACGATGCGTTCCCCATTGCAAATTCAACCTTTATCCCGTATTGGAAAAACGATAGAATTACGTATGAGAGCGAAGATATCAAGTGCAGTTTGTACGAGTATAAGGATAGTCACGGCGTGAGAAAGTGGCTCGTGATCATTGCGAACCCCACAAGCAAAACAGCTTCTGCAACGATGAAAATGTGTTCAACAATGCGTCTTAACGACGAGCGTGAAAGCAAATTATTATCGCCTGCTTGCGACAGCTTCGACGTAACCCTTGCGCCCTGTCAGACTCTTATTTATCTTGCGGACGAAATAGTAAAGTAAAATTTTACTCCGCGGATTGATCCTAAAAAGCAATTTAATCGCATAAAAACAACGTAGCAATGCAAAGCAATAAGCCGAGCATTGCTATTGTTTTAGGCTAAAATTTATATTTGCATAGTTATATCGGTTGCTTTTATTTTCATTTTAGTGTAAAATATAATTATCGAATTTATACAAAAGGAATAAAAGGAAAATGAACGTTTTTAAGAAAATCGTAAAGTTTTACGTTGATACGCCCCTTATTTTGCGTATTGCAATCGGATTGGTTATCGGTGTGTTGCTCGGCTTATTCGTAAAGCAAGCAACGTTTATCGGTGTTATCGGTTCTGTGTTTGTAGGCGCGCTTAAGGCAATCGCGCCCATACTCGTGTTCGTGCTCGTTATAGGCTCGCTTGCATCTGCAGGAAAGGGAGTTGGCGCAAGATTTGCCAAAGTCGTGGGGCTTTATTTGATAAGCACGTTTCTTGCCGCGGCTTTAGCTGTTGGAGTAAGCTTTATCTTTCAGGTAAAAATACCGCTTGGTATCGACGGAGCGGAAAACACTGCGCCTGCAGGTCTTGACGTTGTGTTCCAAACTCTTCTTACCAATATGATCCAAAACCCCGTCAGCGCAATAATCGAAGGTAATTACGTGGGTATACTTACTTGGGCAATCATTATCGGTCTTGCCGTTCGTTTAATCGCGTCGGAAAACACAAAGAAAGTGCTGAACGATATCGGAAACGCAGTTTCCAAGGTTGTGGGCTGGGTTATTCAGTTCGCGCCGTTCGGAATTATGGGCTTGGTGTTCAGCTCGGTTGGCGAATACGGACTTGCGATCTTTGCAGATTACGGAATGCTTCTTCTCGTTCTCGTAGGATGCATGCTGTTCACTTTCCTTATCGTAAACCCCGCTATAGTAGCAATCTGTCTTAAGAAAAATCCCTATCCGCTCGTATTTAAGTGCTTCAAAGATTCTGGAATACCTGCGTTCTTCACCCGTAGCTCTGCGGCTAACATCCCCGTAAATATGTCGCTTTGCAAAAGATTGGGTCTTGACGAAGAGTATTATTCGGTAGCAATCCCCTTGGGCGCAACCATCAATATGGACGGAGCTGCCGTAACTATAACCGTAATGTCGCTTTGTGCCGCGTTCTCGTGCGGAATTGCCGTAAATCCCTTCCTTGCAATTTTGCTCAGCTTCGTTGCAACTCTCGGTGCGTGTGGAGCGTCGGGCGTAGCAGGCGGATCGTTGCTCCTTATTCCCATGGCATGTTCGCTTTTGGGCGTTCCCGGTGACGTAGGCATGCAGATGGTAGCCGTTGGCTTTATTATCGGCGTAGTGCAAGACTCTTTGGAAACCGCGCTCAACTCGTCGGGCGACGTAATCTTTGCCGCAACCGCAGAGTTTATGGATTGGAAAAAGAAGGGTAAGGAAGTAACCTTCAAGTACGTCGACGCGCAAGTAAAAAAAGAGGAAAACGCTCAATCAGTCGATTCTCAAATAGTTGAATCTGAAAAAACGGAAGAGGTTGCCCCTAAAGCTTAGAAAATTAAAAAAGTACAAAAAACTGCGATACGTATCGCAGTTTTTTTGACAATTATACATATTTTACCTGCAATGACGGCATAATAAAAATTCAAATTTTCCTCGCATTTAGAATTTTTAAGGTTAAGAAAAACGCGCCGAGTTTTACGGTTTTTAAGCACGGCGAGTATTCTCTCGTTATTTGCTTGTCAAAAATGCGAAAAAATGTTATAATATATAAAATCTATTTATTTTGGTAACAGGAAACATGAAAAAGACGATAATTTACAGAATTCTTACGGTATGCGCAACCATTGCCATTTTCATAGTAGTTGGGTTTATTGCAATAATGGTGCCTGCAAACAGTAAAGCTTTTTACAGGTGGCAGTTTGAAAAGCATAATACCTTAGAGTGGGTGCAGTCGCAGGCGGACGGAATGGGTGATTCCTATTCTTCTAAGTACAATCCCGAAGCCGAGAAATACGTTGCGAACATGACTGAAGTCCAGCTTGAAGAGCTTATGTTACACGTAATGCGTTACTGTATGTGGATAGAGGATAGCTTGGATATAACCGTGGAAGGGGAGTCGTTGAGCGTGTTTAGAGCGGATGAAAAATCCCACCTTAGCGACGTCAGGAACTTGTTCGGCGCAGGAATGATCGTTACACTCATTTCCTTGCTTGCGTGCATAGTTTTTCTGTTCTTTTTGCTTAACCGCCCCAAAGAATACTACGAATCGAGCAGAAACGTACCATTCATAACTCTTGCCGTGCTCGTAGGACTTATTGCGTTTGTAGCAGTGTTTGCTTGTATCGATTTCACCGTTACGTTCGAGATTTTCCACAAGATATTATTTACCGGCAACTACAGTTTTTCCAACGGTGTAATGATAAGTATGATATCCGAAATTTTCCCCGATTTGGCGCTTATTATCGGAATAAGCTGGCTTATCACCTTGGCAATTCCTATCGTGGCTCTTATATTTTACAATCGCCACGTTGCTAAAAAAATATGCGCCGAAAACACAAAGCAGAGCGAAGAAACTACCGCAAACGCATAATATTGTTTAATTTTTCAAAAAACCGACACAAAAAAATCAAAGATTGTGTTAAAACTATTGCAAAAAATTTAAATTAATATTATACTATACGTATGCGCATTATGCGAGCACGCGAGAACGCACTTGCATTTATTGCTAACTCATACTCAAAACGGAGGTTACAAATGAGTAAATTTTTCTGTGATACCAACAGTGAGGTTTGGTATACAAAAGCCGAAGCTCTCGGCATTAACGTGATTAAAATGCCGTATACTCTCGGCAATGATATGTATTTTTACGATTTGGGCAAAGAAACAGACTGCAAGGCTTTTTTTGATGCGATGCGCAACGGCGAATCCGCTAAGACTCAGGCTCTTAATATGGACGAATATCTTGAGTATTTCGAGCCCGTGTTTGCAAGCGGTGAGGATATTATTTACGTTTCCTTTTCTCACGCAATGAGCGGAACGTTTAATTCCATGCGTCTTGCAATCGACGCGCTTGCAGAAAAGTATCCCGAACGTAAAATAACCGTTATCGATACCGGGTCCATTTCGTGCGGAACGGGCAGAATGGTAGAAGAGGCGGCAAAGCTTCATAACAGCGGTGCAAGCGACGAAGAGGTCGTTAAGTTTGTTGAGGAATTCAAAAAGAAAGTAAAAATTTATTTTACCGTAAACGATCTTAAATATCTTGTGCGCGGAGGAAGACTTTCCGCAGTTGCAGGCGCGCTCGGTACTCTTCTTAATCTTAAACCTATTCTCGGCGTTGACGAGAGCGGTAAGCTTGCGTCTTTAGCAAAGATTAACGGTAGAAAGAAGTCTATGCATACGCTTGTGGAAAAGCTTGCAACAGACGGATTAGATACCTCGTATCCCATTATTCTTATGCAGGCGGATAGTGAAGCGGATGCAAAGCTTATAGAAAGTTCCATTATGCAAAAGTATCCCGACGCAAAGGTGGAGATTCAGATGATAGGACCGGTAGTTGGAGCGCATTGCGGTCCCGATACGCTTGGAATAATATTCGTGTGCAAAGAATAGTCAGACAAATTACCGCGTTTGCGGTAGCGGTGCTTCTTCTTTTGTGCGTGTCCTGCGCTTCCGTTTCGTACACGGATAAGTACTATACGGTGTTTACTGATTTGTACATGACCGTATCGTATTACGGAGGAACGGATAACGGAGCTGAGGAGATTGCAAACACGCTTAACGAGCAGATAAATCCCGACGTTCCCACTTCTTACGTTGCGCGGTTTAACGCTATGGGCAAGGGTGAGATTGAGGTCAGTAAAAGCGTGTACGATATGGTACTTTCGTCAAAACGGCTCTACTCTTTAAGTGGTGGGGCTTTTGATATGACCTTGGGCGACTTGTCCAAGCTGTGGCACGTAGACCATCAGTCTTTAGAGGAATACTATCCCTCTTCTTTTCCCGAGCTTCCCTCGTACGAGCAGATATGCGCAATCGAGAGTACTATGGACAAGATCGGCGCAAGGAGCGAGAACGGTAAGTACTATCTAACAAAGACCGCAGATAACGCAAAGATAGACTTGGGCGCAATCGCAAAGGGATATCTTACGGACTTGGTGAGGGATAAGCTTAAAGAAAACGGAGTAAGGTCAGCGCTTATAGATGTTAGCGGAAACCTAAGTATTGTGGGCAAACGCTATGCGGAAGACGGAACGAAAGGAGCTTGGAAGATAGGCGTAAACAACTGTTTTAGAGCGGATGGTTCGTACCTGTGCGGACTTAATATAGACGGCGACTTATCCGTTATAACCTCGGGAACTTACGAGCGCGGTTATAAAAAGGACGGAGTAAACGTCAATCACATAATCGATCCTCACACAAAAATGCCCGTAGGCATAAAGTATGGAAACAGCGTGTATTCAAATACTGCCGATCACGTAATATCCGCAACGGTTATCGGAGAGAGCGGAGCTATGTGCGACGCAGTTGCAACTGCCGTTTGCGTAATGGGTATAGAGGACGGAGCGGAGCTTATCGAAAGCTTAGGTTTGTCCGCGCTTATAGTTACGGCGGACGGAAGATATACATCGGTAGGAAATATCAACTTTATGCAAGGTAATTTTTATTTGAACGGATTGGAAAAAGTATAAATGACACCTCAGGCAGAACAACTGAAAAAATCCAAGATATTTACGGTGTTTGACGGGATACTGATAACAGTAGTGCTTATTTTGTGCCTTTTACCGCTGTTTTTTCAGCTGATAGTACCGACCAAAAAGGGCAAGAGCGTAAAAATAACGCACAACGGAACGAGCACGATATACTCGCTTTCTCAAAACAGAATCGTTGAGATAGACGGAGCGGTAATAAAAATAGAGGACGGTAAGGTATTTTTCGAAAGCAACGACTGCCCGACCAAACAGTGCGTGCATACGGGAAAAATATACAATGCAGGCGACAGCGCAATTTGTATGCCAAAAGACATCCGCGTCGAAATAGTGGGCGACGGCTTTGACGGTTCGAGCAAGTAGGAGGGATAGCGTATGACTGCAAAAAAACTCACGCGACTTGCGCTTTTTACCTCGCTTGCGCTCATTCTGTCGCTCGTAGAATCCGCATTACCACCTCTTTTCTGGTTTGCTCCGGGCGCAAAATTAGGGCTTGCAAACCTACTCTCGCTTATCGCTCTTTTTACCGACGGAGTAGTGGGCGGATACGTAGTGCTCGCCATAAGAATACTTTTATCACAGGTATTTGCAGGAAACTTTTTCGCGCTTGTGTACGCGCTTCCTGCAGGAGTAATAAGCTATACCGTGCAGGTATTGCTAGTAAAACTTTTTATCAAAAAAATAGGCGTAGTTTCAATATCGATAGTAGGAGGAGTGTTGCACAACCTCACGCAAACGGTAATAGCCTCGCTTATAACGGGAGTGAATTTATACTCACTCGTAATATATACTCTGCCCATGGGATTTGCGGCAGGACTGTTCGTGGGAATATCGGCGTATTTTACGCTTAAGCACCTCCCCGAAAAATTCTATGAAAAATAAACCAAAACAATGGAGATATAAACACAATGAAAAACGCATTTGACATCTTACAAGAACGTGGCTTTATAAAGCAGACTGTATACGAAGACGACCTTAAGCACTTGCTCGAGACCGAAAGCGTACCTTTTTACGTAGGATTCGATCCCACGGCAGACAGCTTACATATCGGACACTATATACCCATCATGGCAATGGCTTGGATGCAGAAGTGCGGACACAAGCCCATCGCTCTTATCGGTGGCGGTACCGCAATGATCGGCGATCCTTCGGGAAGAACGGATATGCGTCAGATGATGACGAGAGAAACGATTGCGCACAACTGCGAGTGCTTCAGAAAGCAAATGGGCAGATTTATTCGTTTTGAGGGCGAGAACGGCGCAACCATGGTAAACAACGGAGATTGGCTCTTAAAGCTCAACTACGTAGACTTTTTGCGTGATATCGGAACGTATTTTTCGGTAAACGAAATGCTTACCGCAAAGTGCTTCAAGACCCGTCTTGAGCGCGGACTTTCGTTTTTGGAGTTTAACTATATGCTCATGCAGGCATACGATTTCCTCGTGCTTTTCCAACAGTACGGCTGTAAAATTCAGTTGGGTGGAAACGATCAGTGGAGCAATATTTTGGCAGGAGCGGATCTTATCAGAAGAAAGGAACGTAGCGATGCGTTCGCAATGACTTTCACGTTGCTTGAAACCAGCGACGGAAAGAAGATGGGCAAGACCGCAAAGGGTGCATTGTGGCTTGACGAAAACAAGACTACTCCTTACGAGTTCTATCAGTACTTCAGAAACGTAGAGGACGTAAAGGTTGAAGAGTGCTTCAGACTTCTTACCTTCCTCGAAATGGACGAGATTAAAGAGATATGCAAGTATCAGGACGAGCGTATCAACGCGGCAAAGAAGCGTCTTGCATTCGAGGTAACAAAGCTCGTTCACGGCGAAGAAGAAGCTCTCAAGGCTCAAAAGCAAGCAGAGGGCGCGTTCAGCAACGATATCGACTCAATGCCTTCCGTTAACGTTTCGGGAGATATGAGTATGCCCGTTGTAGATATGATGGTGCTTGCAAAGGTGGCTTCCACCAAGAGCGAAGCAAGACGCCTTGTAGAAGGTGGCGGAGTTAAAATAAACGACACCAAGATAAGCGCGGTTACCACTCTTGTAAGCGAAGTAACCGACAAGAACGAGTTCGTTCTTCACAAGGGTAAAAAAGTCCACGTAAAAGTGGTTATCGCATAAGTTGAAAGACTATACGACAATTAAAGATACAGTGCAGGAAACCGTGATTAAAAGATCGCGGTTTATTGCGTATGCCTACACCTTAAAGGACGAGGAAGACGCGGAGGCAAAGATTGCCTTTTTGCGCAAAAAGCATTACGATGCAACCCACGTTTGCTATGCGTACATTAGCGACAGCGAGGGCAGAAGAGGCAGGTACAGCGACGACGGCGAGCCGTCGGGAACCGCAGGTCAGCCCATGTTCGATGCTCTTAAAAAGAGCGGAATAACGTGCTGTCTTGTGGCGGTTGTAAGGTACTTTGGCGGAATACTTCTTGGCACGGGCGGTCTTGTAAGAGCGTACTCGTCGGCGGTGAGCGAAGTGCTTAAGAGCGCCGAAAAGATAACGTACACAGCAAAGGATTTTTACACCGTTGCCTTTCCCTTTTCTCTTTACAAAAAGGTGCAAACGGGACTGGCGAGGCTGGGCACGGTAACGCAGATAGAATACGGAATGGACGTAACGGTGCGCATCGCGACCGAGATAGGGTTTGATTTTACAAAATCACTCAACGATCTGTGTGCAACGCAAATGGACGTGTTGTACGAGGGAGAAGATTATTACTTGGGAGGCAACAAATGAAAAGCATATACAAAGTCTTAAGGGAAATTAAAGAGATTGCCTCGATTGACGTATCGTTGTATTCAACCGACAGTCTTGTTGCGATAAATGCGGACGGAGAAGCGCCGAGCGCGGAGTTTATCGAAAGCATAGGCAGTGAGGTTGTGTACGAAAACGGCAATACGTATTTCGTTTTGCGCGGAAATTCCGTGCCATACCTCGTAAGAATAAAGGGTGAGCAGTCTACTACGGTAACCGCGCTCGTTTCTCAGCTTATACGCAACGTAGAGGTGGAGGACTTCGATTCTTTGTCCAGCGAAAACAAGCTGAGAAAACTGCTTTTGGGCGAGCTTACCGAAATCCGCCGTCACGCGACAAAAAATATTTTCGGGCGCGTTGATTTTTTTACGATGGGGCTTATAACCGAATCCCACTCAAAGCAAACGGAGCTCGAAAACTTTCTTGATACGGTAAGAGGCAAGGACGATCTTATCGTTAAGGTGGACGAAAGATTTATGATGTATTTCCGCAAAATTTCGGGCGAGTACAACAATGCCGAGGATTTTGCAAACATTCTCTACGAAAACGTCAAGGAAGAGCTAAGAATAGATCTTAAAATTGCGGTAGTGGGCGAAATAACCGATTTTGAAACGTTCTCCGCATCCTACGTAAGAGCTATGGAAACTTACGAGCTGGGCAAGCTTTTTGCGCCAAATTCCAACGTTTGGGTATACCGCAATTTTGCTTTGTCAAAACTATTGATAACGACGGATAAAAAAGTTCTTAAAAATACGCTTGACAGTATTGTTAAAAACGGTAGCGAAGGAGTATGGGAAGACGAAGAACTTATGACTACGGCTGACGCGTTCATAAACAATTCTCTCAATATTTCCGAAACAAGCCGTGTGCTTTATATCCACCGCAATACGCTTATGTACAGACTGGATAAAATAGAGAGGGAAACGGGCTATAACTTAAGAACGTTTGCAGATGCGGTTGTTTTCAAGCTCGTTACGATAATCCGCACCGTGCTTGCAAGCGAATAATAAGGAGAAAATATGGATAAATTCGGTAAGAAAAACTGGTTCTCGCTACTGCTTTTCGGGCTTATCGGTCAGATAGCTTGGTCAGTCGAGAATATGTATTTTAACCTCTTTGTGTACGAGTCCGTCGCGCCAAACCTCGACGTAGTAACGCTTATGGTTCAGCTTTCGGGTATAGTGGCAACGCTTACCACTCTCGTTGCGGGAACGCTTTCCGACAAGGTTGGAAACCGTAAAAAGTTCATTTGTTACGGTTATATTATCTGGGGTGTAACGGTTGCGATATTCGGCGCGCTTTCGCCCGATAAGGTGGGCGTAATGTTCGGCATGAAGGCAAGCGAAGCAATCCCCCTATGTTTGGTGCTGGTTGTTGTTGGTGACTGTGTTATGACCGTGTTCGGCTCTACCGCAAACGACGCGTGCTTCAACGCATGGGTTACCGACAATACCGCGCAAAGCTTCAGAGGAAAGGTAGAAAGCGTGCTTTCCGTACTGCCTCTTATTGCAATGCTAATCGTTGCCGGCGGATTTGGAATACTCGTGGAAGGTATTGGATATTTCGGGCTCTTCTTAGGTCTTGGCGTAGTAATAAGTGCGTGCGGTGTAGTGGGACTGTTTGTTATTGCGGATAGTGAAACGCTTGAAACTAACGGCGAGCTTAAGGATATTATCTACGGCTTTAAGCCCTCGGTAATAAAGTCCAACGTTCCATTCTACCTGGTGCTTTGTATCTCGGGAATTTACAGCATTGCGTGCCAGATATTTATGCCCTATCTTATTATATATATGAAAACGTATCTCGGTTTTTCGGTAATCGAGTACAGCGTAGTGTTCGGCTTGGCTATAGTGATTGGCGCAGTAATCAACGTAATTATGGGACCGATAAGCGATAAGCTCGACAAGACAAAGCTTATGTATATAGGCGCAGGAGTGTTGAGTGTCGGTTTGCTCGGAATGTACTTTGCAAAAGGCATGGATAAGACCGCGCTTCTCATTCTCTTCGGTATTGCAGGTTGCGTAATGATTACGGGTTATATCTTCTTTTCCGCGCTTTGCGGAGCGGTTACTCGTGACTACACTCCCAAGGAAAACGCAGGAAAGCTACAAGGCGTAAGAATGATCTTCAACGTGCTTATCCCCATGGTTGTAGGACCTATGATAGGTAACGTTATCAACAAGGCTATGGCTATCCCCCTTGTAGACGCAGGCGCGGACGCAATGACCACAAGCTTTGTTCCTGCCCCCGAAATTTTCTTGGCAGGCTCTATCTGCGCGCTCCTTACCTTTGCACTCATCCCTATTCTTGCTCGCATCAGCAAAAAGGAAGAGAAAACAAACTAAACAGTAAAATAAACAAAAAACTGCGATACGTATCGCAGTTTTTGTGTTATATTAGGAATGTGCGGAGTTTCTCTTTGCCTGAATTCAGATAATAGCAGTATAACGTTATTAAGAAAAATTAATATAATATTGACAAAAAACAAATTATAGTGTAAAATTATAATAGTACGAAACACGTTTTGAAGGGGATAGGGAAATGAATCTTTATTGTAAAAATTGCGGAAGTGAAATTGAGATTAACAGCAGACAGAAAATTGCGGTCTGCGATTTTTGCGGTATGGAGCAAACGGTTCCCAAAGCCGACGATCCCAAAAAGCTCGAGCTTTTTATAAAGGCAAACGACTTTCGTATGTCGAGCAGATTCGACCTTGCAAAAAGTATGTACGAAAATATAATTTCCGCATACCCCGACGACAACGAGGCGTACTGGTGCAAGATCCTTTGCGAGTACGGCATAGAATACGTGGACGATATTGCAACCGAGTCCAAGATTCCCACCTGTCACAGAACGGTAAGAGAAAGTATTTTCAATAACCGCGACTATAAGTTTATCATAAAAAGAGCAACAAAAGAAGAGAAAGCAATATACGAAGCGGAAGCAAAAGAGATTGACCGCATACAAAAAGAGATTATCGAAAGCGCGGACAGGGAAGCTCCGTACGATATCTTCATTTGCTACAAGGAGAGCGACGAAAACGGCAAACGAACGAGAGATTCGCAGATAGCCACAAGAATTTACACCAATCTTACAAACAAGGGTTATAAGGTGTTTTTTGCGCGTGTAACGCTTAAAGAACTTGCAGGCAGTAAGTACGAGCCCGTCATCTATTCCGCGCTCACTTCAGCAAAAGTAATGCTCGTCGTTACCACGACCAAAGAGTTCGTAAACGCGCCGTGGGTAAGAAACGAATGGAGCAGATTTTTGGAGTTTATGCAAAACGACTACTCTAAGGTTTTAGTGCCCTGTATCTGCATGATGGACGCATACGATCTGCCCGACGAGCTTTCCGAGTTTCAGGTTCTCGGCACTATGGATATGGATTTCACCGAAAATCTAACCCGACAGATAGACAGTAAGTTTGGCAGAACGTCGGTAGTTCAAAGTACACCCGATGACGTGGTTACAAGCATACGTAGTGCAGTAAATTATACACAACCTACTCCTCAACCCTCACCCTCCGACTCTTTGCAACCCCTTCTTAGGCGCATAGAGATATTCCTTTTAGACGAGGAATGGGGTAAGGCGGACGAGTATGCGGAAAAGGTGCTGGATATGAATCCCGAGTGCGCCGAGGCTTACCTTGGCAAGCTTTTGGCAGAGCTTAAGCTTACGAGCAAGGATATGCTCAAAAAGTACACTTCGCCGTTTGACGGCAACAAGAATTTCAAAAAGGCGGTGCGCTTTGCAAACAGCGAGCTTAAGCGGTTTTTAGAGAGCGCGTCGAACAGTATAAACGAAAATATCGAGAATGAGAAAAAACAGAGCGCTTATGAAAAAGCATTGAAAGTTATGCAAAGAGCAAAGACCGAAAGCGAGTTTATGGAAGCTTGCGGTATGTTTGACTCTTTAGGCGGTTTCAGCGATTCCAAAGCCCTTGTAAAGCAGTGCAAAGCAAAGATCGACGAGCTTAAGAAAGACGCGACGTATCGCGAGGCGGAAATACTTATTAATCAGGACGCGCTGGAGTATTACGAAAATGCGGAAAAGCTGTATTCTTCGCTTGGCAACTGGAAGGACAGCAAGGAAAAAGCAGAGCTTTGCAAAAGTATGATATCCGACATCAAATCTCAGCAAGAAGCCGAGCGCAACGACGGAATTTACGAAAAGGCGAAACTGTTATATAAGGAAAAAGATATTGCCTCATGCGAAAAAGCAATAGAGCTGTATGAGAGTATTTTAGGCTGGAAGGACAGTAAAACGCAGATTAGAAACTGTCGCAAGAAGATTGAGAAGTTAGAAGCCGATCGGATAGCTGCGGAGGCAAAAGCGGAAGAGGAGAGATTGGCGCGATTAAGAGAGGATGTGGAGCGAGCACGCATAGAGGAAATTTGCAAAAAACTGCTTGACGAGTATCTTGCCTCAAAAAGCGAAGCTGAGATCAGTACGATGAAAAGCAATTACAAGAGGGATATCGAAAAACAGACCTTTAGACTTACCCAGCTTGCAAGAGCCATGGACGCAATCCCCGAGTATACCCAAAAGATTGCTGAGGCAGAAAAAAGGAGAGATGAATACCGATCTAAGATTCCCGTACTTCACGAAGAAAAATCCCATCTTTCTATCTTTGCGATAAAGCGCAAAAAAGAGATAGATGAGGAGATAAGAAAAACGGAAGACCACATGTACGTTCTTACGGGCATAAAAAGTGATTTCGAGCAAAAACTCAAAACCGAGTCTTTGGGTTGTAAGACCGTAGAGGACGTAAATAACGAGATATTACGTGTCAAACAGCAAATAAAACACATTCAGGAAAGAATGAACGATTGCGATCAGCTCCGCTCAAAGGAATTGATTTTGGCAGAGCTCAGAAGCTATCCGATTGGCAAAGAAATGTACAACAAACATCTCGAAAACGAAAAGTTCAACGAGTCCATAAAGGATATCGTAAACGCGAAAAAGGGTTCTACCGTAAAGTTCGGTAAATATTTCAACAAGACCAAAACAACAAAAGAGGATATCGAGTGGCAGGTTCTTGCACGTGAGGGCGACAAGGTTTTGCTTATCAGCAAATATGCCCTCGACTGCGTACCGTACAACGAGATCTATACTGACGTAACCTGGGAGATATGCTCGTTGAGAGAATGGCTCAACACCGAGTTCCTGAATTCCGCGTTCAGCGAAAGAGAGATTGAGTGTATACCTACCGTTGACGTAGAAGCGCACAAGAATTATATGTACCCGTCGTACTTTCCGGGCAGGACAACGCAAGACAAGGTTTTCGTGCTCAGTATTCCCGAGATAAACAAGTATTTGGTAACCGCGGCAAGATCGGCTTGTAGTCCCACTCCGTATGCTAAAAGAAAGGGTGCGTTCACGGGCACGGGCGGCAGATGCTGTTGGTGGGTGCGCTCTCCCGGCTACGGAAAAACTCAGGCACCAAACGTAAACGATAAAGGCGAGATATATACCAGCGGATACAACGTAAATTCCGACGACAGCGCGGTTCGCCCTGCGTTGTGGATAAAAGCGTAACAAGGCAACCGTTTACCGTGGTGTAGTAAACCGAGTAATGTCCGATTCGGAATATTTATGCGTAACAAGGCAACCGCTTACCGTGGTGTAGTAAACCGCAAAACTATCAATCGTCTACCGCAAGTCAAACAAAAAACTAAAAAAGAGCAGGAGTAAAAGGATATTATCCTCGTATTCCTGCTCTTATTTTTTTATATTATATCTTTGACAGTATCAGCGTCTGTTTGCAAACTGATCTCTGTGCATATGAATGGAAGCCATAAAAGCCTCCTCGTCCGCTCTTATTTTTTTGAGCTTAAAGCCTGCGTGCACGCCGATAGCTATCATAACTATCATAATTGCGTGAATAGCGTAGTCGCAAAATCTGAAGAAATCGAATGCGTCGGTATAAATAAAGAACATGCTGACAGTATCAATAAGTATAAGCGCGCCTGCAATGATAAGCGGAACGGTATACTTTTGGGAAAGAAACCACAAAAGCACGTATATACCGATAATTACCACAGCCGCAACAATCATCCATACCATAAACGAATTGTCCATAAACTCGATATCGGGATAATTTTTCTCGTAAAACGCGTTATCCATTTTTCCGCACATTATTTTTCCAAGTCTTACCAAAAACATGGGAATGGCAGCGGCGGAAATATATCCGCTCTCGTTTGTAAAAAGTGTTATTCCGATATTAATAACCGTAAGCGCGATAAGGAGCATAATATCCCACCTTGCGCTTTGATAACTTCTTTCATAATCTGCCTTTTCAATCGGCTTTCTCATAATAAACTCCTATAAAGCTGTTTTTCTAATTGTAGCAAAAATATCAGCGCTTGTCAACCTTTAGATAAGGTAGTTGCCAAGTGTGCCCTTTCTGTATTCGGTAGGTGTCAAATCCGTGTTTTTCTTAAACAGATAGCAAAAGTAGGACTGTGAGGGAAAACCGCACTCGTAAGCAACGTCGACAAGCGATTTTTGGGGGTCGATAAGCAATCGTTTTGCGTGCGCTATACGCGTGTTGGTAAGGTACTTAAGCGGACTTGTTCCCACAATCTCCACAAACTTTTTCTGGAAGTAAAATTGCGAATATCCCGAAGCTCTTGCAATATCTTCAAGAGTGATCTGCTCCGAAAAGTTAGCGTTAATATAGTCAATGGACGGTAAAATAGAAGAATAAGCCTTGCTTTGAATTTGCATAGGCACGTTATGATTGCGATCTCTGTCCATAAAAAAGAACAACCGCAAAAGCTCCGCAATAATCAGGTCGTTGATGTTTTCTATGCCGTACTGGGTAAAAAGCTTGAACAAATTTTCAAAAATTGCGTAGTATTCGTTGCGGTTTGCCGAGAAAAAGTAATTGGGAAAAGCAAGGAGCTTTGTGTAGTACTCGCTCTTTTCGTCTATTAGCAAATAGAAGTAGTACGCCTTAAAATGAAGCTTACTATGGCTTACGCTCCCGGGTTTTCTAAAAAGCACCAAACCGGGACATATCTCGCACGAGTTGTTATCAATAAAGCTCGTGCCATCTCCGTCAATCATAATTTCAAACTCAAATTTAGTAACGTGTCTATCTTTCGTTATGGTTATATCGGGAAATCTAATATGCGTGTCGCATATTCCGTATTCTGTAACCTTACAAAAATCCATGGTCTTCACTCCTGCTTTTTATGTAATCTATAATAACTTTATTTGTAGGGTTTGTCAATCAAAATCGCAAGATTTCGAAAAAACTCAGCAAAAATATAATATAATATTGCGCATAAAAATGTTACAATATATACGTAACGGATTGGCGTTTTTGAAAAACGCTGTCAAGACAAAACGAATAAAGGAGAAATTATGAAGGTAACGGATATCAAAACTTTTGTGGTGGATTGTTTTAGAACGAACTGGGTTTTCGTAAAAGTATATACCGACGAGGGCATTACGGGCGTGGGTGAAGGCACGCTCGAATATAAGGAAAAGGCGCTTTGCGGAGCTATAGAGCATATCAAGAGCTATCTTGTAGGAAAAGACCCTCGCAATATCGAAAAGCACTATCACGATATCTATCGCGACGCGTACTGGAGAGGCGGTGTTGTTCTTATGAGCGCGCTTTCAGCTGTGGAAATGGCACTTTGGGATATTTTGGGTAAATCGCTTAACGTGCCCGTATATCAGCTTTTGGGCGGTAAGGTAAACGACGATTGCCGTATCTACGTAAACGGCTGGTTTGCCGGCGCAAAAACTCCCGAAGAGTTCGGCCAAAAGGCGAAAGAAGCGGTAAAAAAGGGCGTAACTGCTATGAAGTGGGATCCGTTTGGTAAAAACTATCTTCAGATCTCCAACAAGGATTTAGACACCGCGCTAAAGTGTATCGGCGAAGTTCGCGACGCTGTGGGTAAGGACGTAGACCTTCTTATCGAAGCGCACGGAAGATTTGACGTGCCTACGGGTATTAAGATTGCGCAAGAAGTAGCGCAGTTTAGGCCCATGCTACTTGAAGAGCCCGTTCCGCCAAATAATTTAGAAGCACTCAAAGCAGTTCGTGACAAATCCCCCGTTGCAATCTCGGCAGGCGAAAGACTGTACACGAGATATGACTATAATCAGCTTTTCCAAATGCGAGCTTGTGACTATATTCAGCCCGACGTATCGCACGCAGGCGGTATTATGGAGCTTAAGAAAATCGCGTCGATTGCGGAAACTAATTATATTCCGTTTGCACCGCACAACCCAAGCGGACCTATTGCAAATGCCGCAACTCTTCAGCTTGCCGCGTGCTGTCCAAACTTCTGCATCTTAGAGATCATGTACTCGGACGTAGAGTACAGAAAGTACGTTACAAACGAGAATCTTGTCTACGAAAACGGCAGAATCAAGATTGGCGATAAGCCCGGTCTTGGCATCGAGCTTAACGAGGAAGAGTGTCTTAAGCACCCCTACGTAGAGCATAATTTACGCCACTATACAGGCGCGCTTACCGATATTCGCCCACCCAAAACCGAATTCTACTTCTAATAGGCAGTGGGTAGACCCAATACTAACCCACACCCCACTGTAGGGGCGATTCACGAATCGCCCGAATTATTACACGTCTGATATTATCACGATACTCATACTGTAGGGTGACGACTGCCGAATCGCCCGAACAACAAAATTCAACGAATAACAAAACTTAGGGAGAAAAAAATATGCATAGACTTATAAAAGTAGGAAAAATTAAACCGTTAGCATCTATTGACAGCAAAAACACCAAGTTTGGTATTGGACTTGAAAAACTTGACAGAAACGTGTTTGCCCCAAGCAAAACTTACGATAAACTTGGCGAGCTTGGCGCAAAGTACGTGCGTTTGCAATCAGGCTGGGCAAGAACCGAAAAACAAGAGAACGTATACGACTTTTTATGGCTTGACGAGATAGTAGACAACCTTATTGCACGTGGTATGGAGCCTTGGATTTGTATGTGTTACGGCAACGGACTTTATACCGAAAAGGCAAACGAGATCTTTGGTTGCGTAGGCGTTCCACCAATTTTTAGCGAAAGAGAAAAGAATGCTTGGGCAAACTATTGCAAAGCTACTGCAAAACACTTTGAAGGCAGAGTTAAAATGTACGAGGTTTGGAACGAGCCTGACGGTAATTGGTGTTGGAAACACGGTGCAAGTGGAAAAGAATACGGCGAGTTTGTTATTGCAACGTCAAAAGCAATAAAGAGCGTTGTTCCGTCTGCAAAAATCTTGGCAGGCTCGATTGCAAACAGAAACAATATTGTATGGACAAAGGATATGTTCGAAACAGGTATTGCGCCATATATTGATGCAATAACATATCACGAATACACCAACGACGAAACGAGAGTATTAGAAACCGTAAGATACTACAAAGCGTTTATCAAAAAGTATGGCGAGCATATCAAGCTTATTCAGGGCGAGAGTGGATGTCCGTCAGTTCCCGAAACAAACGGAGCATTAAGAAACGGACATTGGAGCGAAGATAAACAAGCAAAGCTTCTTCTTCGCCGTCAGCTTATCGACCTTATTTCCGAAGTTGAATTTTCATCACACTTTACCACCGTTGATATGATAGAAGCGTTAAACGGCAAGGCAGGTGATCTAAAGAGCTATCTGGATTACGGTTATTTTGGAGTACTTCGAGTAGAATTTGACGAGAACGGGTTTGCCGTTGGCGAATATGCTAAAAAGCCTTCGTATTACGCATATCAAAACTTTATCGCATTATTTGGACAGGGCGCAAAAAAGCAGGATTTGCCTATTATCCTAAAAGGCCCTGACTATACCGAAAAAGTGTTTGGAAACAGCGAAAAGTTACAACGTATGGTAACGCAGGGCTTTGTAAAAGAAAACGGTTCGTCCGCGTTTTTGTACTATAGACACGCCGATATTATGACGGAAAGCTATGACGGAGTAGTGTCGTTTGCGTGCGATGAAAAGTTGGAAAATATCCGCCTTATTGACCTTATGAGCGGTAACGTATACAAGATTCCCGAGCGTATGGTAGAAGATTTAGGTAGTGGATTTATCCGTCTTAACTTCTTGCCCATAAAGGACTATCCTTTCGCTATCACGTTTGGCGATTTTTGCGAAGTTGAATAAAAAGGAGTTAGAAAAAGATGAAAAAGTACGAAGTAGAAAATCACGAATACAGCTTACTTCCCAAAGACAAAGAGTGGAAGCTCGTTTGGTCGGACGAGTTTGACGGCGATACTTTGGATGAGAGTAAGTGGAGCTTCAGACTTAATTATTGGGGAATGCCGTTTGACGGATTTACCGATAAAGGCGTATATCTTGACGGAAACAGTAACCTTGTTTTTAAGCCTACTATCGTGGACGGAAGGCTCTGCACGTCACAGCTTCAGACGGGCGAAAACAGCTTTGACTGTCTTGACTTTGAGGGAGCAATCAAAAACCGTATCGAGCGTAATCACGGAGATAATCCTTGGGGACACCAAGTGGAAATCTGGCCTTTCAAGCCCTTAAAAAAAGCCAAGTTTGCACACCGTTACGGCTATTATGAGGCAAGAGTAAAGTTCCAGAAATGCCCGTTCTGGTGGAGTGCATTCTGGACGCAGACTCCCACGATAGGAGCGTCTGCAAACCCCGAGTATGCAGGCGTTGAGAGCGATATTATGGAGTATTTCGTGGACGGAACGCTCACGTCTGGAAATATTTACAACGGTTACGGCAAACAGTTCAGCGAAACCGCAAGAATTCACTATCCGTACGCAGGTGATGACGAGTGGCACCGCTTTGGAATGTCGTGGGACGAAAACGGCTACGTATTCTACTTTGACGGCAAGGAAACGGCAAGAAGCAGCGAGCCAGTATCCAAGGTTGAGCAGTTTGTGCTCCTTACAACCGAAATTCAAGGCTACAGATCGGACGAGCCCAAAACGAGCTGGACGGAAGAAGAGCTTAATGACAGATTTATTGTAGACTACGTAAGAGTATTTGACGAGGTAAAATAGTATGGAAAGAAAAACTGCACTAGTTACGGGTGCTTGTGTAAATACGGGCTACGCCATAGCCCAAAAATTCATTGCGGAAAACTGGAACGTGGTAATCACGGGCAGAGATCAGGCAAGAGTGGATGAGGCTGTAGCAAAGCTTTCTAAAGAAAAGAAGGACGGGTTCGTTATGGGCTATGCAATCTCGCCCACCGACAAAAACGGTAACGTTGACGAGCAGTCCGCTGAGCAAATGTTTGTATATCTTGACGAAAAAAATATAAGCATCGATGCTCTCGTGCTTAACGCCGCACACCTTGGCGTTGGCATAAAAATCTTCGAAAGTCCGCTGTCTGATTTTGTAAACGTGCTTAACGTAAACACTGTATGGAATTACTGTTTGGTCGAAAAATGTGCAATACGTATGCGAGAAAAACGTGACGGAAGCATAATTTTTATCAATTCAAACACTGCATACAGAGCCATTCCAGACCGCATCGCATATTCTGCATCAAAGGGTGCTCAGCTTGGTATGATGCGCGCTTTAGCTCTGGATTTAGGCAAATATAATATCAGAGTAAACGCAGTTCTTCCCGGTATGATCTGGACAACAAGATGGGATAACGACTACGAGTTTTACAGCAATATCCCCTCAGCCTACACACCCCTTCGCGACGTAGCAAGAGGTAGTGATATAGCGGACGGCGTGTGGTACTTTGCATCTTCTGCTCGCAACACCACGGGTGCAGAGCTTACCATAGACGGTGGCAACACCATTCAGCTCTATCCCCTCATCCCCGACAATAAAATTAAACCCTAACTAACTATAATCCCCGACCCTTTCGGGGATTTTTCTTATCCTACCCGCCCCAAAAAAACAACCCACCGCTTGCCCCTACACAACCCCACTGTATAACACCAATTTTTCGCCCACCCCCACCGTTTGCCCTTACACACCCCACTGTATAACACCAATTTTTCGCCCACCCCCACCGTTTGCCCTTACACACCCCACTGTATAACACCAATTTTTCGCCCACCCCCACAGCTTGCTCCCACACAACCCTACTGTATAACTCCCATTTCTCGCCCCCACAGCTTTGCCCCACACAACTCCACTGTGTAACCCCAATTTCTCGCCCACCCCACAGCTTTGCCCCACACAACCCCACTGTATAACCCCAATTTCTCGCCCCACAGCTTGTCACCACAACCCACTGTATAAACACACAATCCAAATGTACGGGCGATTCACGAATCGCCCCCCCCAATCACAGCCAATCTTGTCCTGTTGTTTGGGGATATAAAGGGTAAGATTTTGATAGTTTAATGGATTGCATAACACAAAATCTCACATACGTATTATGGAAAACATGACAAAATAAACAAACAGCTCCAACACTTTTTAAGCGTTGGAGCTGTTTTTATAATGCAATATTACTTATTTTATTCTTGTTTTTATAATGCAATATTACTTATTTTATTCTTGTTTTTCTAAGGTGAATGGAGTGCATAACCTGCATATTGTAGGTTTTAATCTGCTTTAATGCAAACTTTTTGGGGTTGAACTTTGCGTTTACAAAAAGGTCGATACCGTCACTTACCTTAGGACAAAGCACAAGGCTTATTTCGTCAATAAGGTCTGCGTTATAAAAGAGTGTGTTAGTCTTTCCGCCACCCTCAAGTAACAGCTTCTTTATTCCAAACAGCGAGTACAGCTTTTTCGCCATAAGCTTTGCGTCTATCTCTTCCTCTCCGCAAATAATATACGAAATATTCTTTTTGCGCAAAAATGCAAGATACTCGTCCTTAACCTGATTTGTAACTACTTCAATAACGTGCGCGTTGTCGTACCCGGGGTCTTCGTCTTTGATGATATCATTCTTCCAGCCAAGCACGCCGTGCGGATCGATGGCAACAGCGTAGTAGCCGTGCTTTTTCGCAACGAAATCCTCTCTGATTGCAGGTAAGTCCTTGTACGCAGAAAGGCGAGGACGATAGCCCTTTGTAAAGCTCTCCTCCATAGTAATTCTTCCGCAAGCGTATGCGTCCGCTTTGTATTCGCGGTTGATTCTGTAATACTCATCGGTTGCAACCTTTCCTGCATCCGTGTTCAAAAATTCCCCGGTAATCTTGCTGTTAACAGAGGTTACCATGTGCATAATAATATAAGGTCTGTTCATTTTTCTATTCCTCTTATCTAATAAGTTTTTTTCCGTCACTAAAAGCATTGCCCGCCTTGTCGCCAAGCGTGTAGTACGAATGAGATGTAGGATCGTAAACAATGGGATCAACCTTCTTAACGTCCACTTTATCTCCGTCCAAAACGTTCTCGTCAGCCGAAACGTTAACGATTTTGCCTATAAGAATTTCATTCTCTTCGTCATAGCTTATCATCTCACATTCTAAAGCGAGTGGAAGCGATGTGATAACGGGCGCGTTAACGAACTTACTTTTCTCGTATTTCCACTTGGTATTTTTAAGCTTGTCTGCGGTCTTGTTGCCCGAAACGATGCCAACGTAGTCGGCTTGTACGGTATTTTCCGCGTTTGCCGTGCCCACGCAAAACGCCTTGGTTGCCAAAATATTTTTTGTCGTTTTGTGGCTTGCAGTAAGAACAATAAGAACCTTGTCCATATCGCAAATCGTACCCCATGCCGCGTTCATAGCGTTGCCATTTCCGTTCTCGTCATACGCCGATACGATAAGCACGGGCATGGGAAGAACGTAGGGTTTTACTCCTAAATCTTTTCTCATACTTTCCTCGTAAATGTTTTAGTTATTGAGTTAATCACTATTTTTTATTATAACACTTTCAATCTATTTTGTCAATACCGCAAAGATAAAAGAATAGAACAAACACTTGTTTAATTGCGTAATTTGGCATAAAAAAACGCTTAGCCTTGTTAGGTTAAGCATCTTTTTGTTTTTTTGTGATTAGGGTTGAACCGCGTTGGGAATATTGGGAACTCCCATGGAAAGATTCATCTTCTTTTCAGCGTAGTCTTCGTCTTTCATGCAAAGAACTTTAACACCGAGAATAATTCCCATAATCTCGTTAATAAGTCCAATAATACCGAACGTTACAACGTTGAGAACAATTCTAATAACGCCAGTCTTAACCTGACCTTGCATAAAGCAGGGTACGCCAATAGCGTTGAAGATGATGCACATTACACCAAACAAAATCTTGTTATCCATTTTCCTTTTCCTCCTTTTATATGTATCATTATTATACACCATTGCAATGCGGTTGTCAACACCTATTTTATAATTTGTCAAAATAATATACAAATCGCGTCTATAACGTTAGTTTTATATTAAGGCTCAGTCGCAACAGTAGGTTGATATTTCAAGCGTAACGCTTGACCTAAATAGTATGCCGTACAAAGAAAAGTACAAACTTTAGTGGGTTTTTGAATTTTGATATGACTTATAGCTTTTTAGTACCGCTACGAAATACAGCGTGTTTTGTTCGGTTACAGAATTTAAATTATTATATTTAGAGCAAAAGTGCTTACAAAATCTGTGTTATTGTTTTGCTAAATAACAATATTGGGAGTACGCCTGCGTACCGCCATTAC
>JAGAPA010000085.1 GCA_017623455.1 Clostridia bacterium
AGATGGTAGGAATGAATGGACTCGAACCATCGACCATATAGTATATAAAATAGGTTGAGCGTAGCACTCAATCTGATTTTGAAAGGTGTTGAAAATGCAAAAAAAAGCAACCAACTTAACGTTAGTTGCTTGATTTTCAAGATGGTAGGAATGAATGGACTCGAACCATCGACCCCCACCTTATCAGGGTGGTGCTCTAACCAGCTGAGCTACATTCCTAAAGTGTGGTGGAGAATATCGGATTCGAACCGATGACCCCCTGCTTGCAGGGCAGGTGCTCTAGCCAGCTGAGCTAATTCCCCACACAAAGGACTGCTTTCTTGAAAGCTTCTATATAATACCAAATAGAAATGCATTTGTCAAACGAATTTAACCTAAAAAATAAAAAAATTTAAACTTTTTTTTCAACGGCGGATTTTGATAGATATTGTCATATGCTTAATCAAAATTGCTTTTAACATTTTTTTACATCGCTTGCATAAGGGATTATATGGATGATATAATAAAACCAGTTACAAAAACAAAAAAACAAAATAGAGGGAAGTGGGTTATACCATAAAAACTATAAGCGTTAGTTTTTGACGAGTTTTGCATATTTTTTGACACGATTTACATATTATTCGTGAAAAAACTGTGGTATAATAAAATTATCAATAAAAAATAAAACCATAAAAGGAGAAAAATTATGGCAAAGATAACAGTAGATTTTGCAACAAACGTTGGCAAAGTAAAACCGATGCACGCTGTAAACAACGGACCTGCTCATAAGTTTGCAGTAGATCAGCGTATAAGCAATCTTCAGGCGTTCATTGACGCAGGTATTCCGTATGCAAGAAACCACGATGCGTCTTTTTATTCCACGTACGGTGGAAACCATACGGTTGACGTAAACTTCATTTTTACCGATTGGTCAAAAGACCCCTACGATCCTGCTTCTTACGATTTCGCTTGCACGGACGAGCTTATGAGAGTGCATGAGGCTGCAGGCGTAAAGCCTTTCTACCGTCTTGGCTCTCGTATTGAGCATGAGATTAAAAAGTACAATACTCTGCCGCCACCAGACTTTAGAAAGTGGGCGATAGTGTGCGAGCATATTATCCGTCACTACAACGAAGGCTGGGCAGACGGTATGCATATGGGTATCGAATACTGGGAGATATGGAACGAGCCTAATCTCGATCCCGACGATAGCAACCACAAGCGTTGTTGGGGTGGTACGGCAAAGCAGTTCTTCGAGCTTTTCCGCATAACTTTAGAGCACCTTAAAGAGAAATTTCCACACCTTAAAATCGGTGGTCCAGCGTGTGCAAGTATAGTAGGCGAAAGAAGAGAGGAGTGGGTTCATGGACTTTTCCAGTCGCTTGGCGACGTTAAGCCTGACTTTTTCTCTTGGCACATATATGCAAAAGACGTTGAGTGGATTAAAGAACTCATTTACAAAGCACAAGGCTATCTCAAAAAATACAACCTCACAAAAACCGAAAGTATTCTTAACGAGTGGAACTACGTAAGGGGCTGGACGGGAGATGATTGGATTTATTCGCTAAAGGCCGAAAAGAATTTGAAAGGTAGCGCGTTTATTGCGTCCACAATGCTTATGAGCCAGTACGAGCCGGTCGATATGCTAATGTACTACGATGCGCGCCCGTGTGGAATGAACGGAATGTTCAAAACCGATATGGTATGCGAAAAGCTTAAAGGCTACTATCCTTTCTATATGTTCAATCAGCTCTACAAACTCGATCACGCTGTAAAAGTGGAGCGCGACGATATCAACGTATACGTTGCAGGAGCGGTGGGCGACGAGCAAAACGTAATGCTTTCCTACTTTAACGACGACGATAATCTTGGCGATAAGGAAGTAAAGGTGGAGTTTAAGAACGTAGCAAACGACGGCAAAGTTAAGCTTGAATATTATCTTCTCGACGAAAACCACGACTGCGAACTTGTGCGCGAAGAAATCTTCACATCCACAGAATTTAGTGCGTATATCAAACTTCCCATCTACACCACGATGCTCCTAAAAATCGTAAAAGCGTAAACAAAATAAAAAACAGTCTAGACAAAAGTAAATGTCTGGGCTGTTTTTTTATAACGTACTGTTTATGAATTGTAAGGATTAGTCCGATTTTTTAATTTTGGATGTTGGTCGTTATAATATAACTTTGTTTATAAAGAGAACTTAATTATAATTTCTAATGATTTTTCTAAAGAAAAAATTTATGCTGTGTGGTTTTGCAAAACTAATCACAAATAAGTTTTTCTGTTTTACCGCCAATTTTACATTCTCCACCAAAAATATTCTTGATTTCAAGTTTCTTAATATCGGCTTCAGTTTCTATCGGAATTACTTTATTTCCGGATTTAATCGTTTGATAAATACCGTCTACAATCAAACTGTCTATAGTATTATTTGGAAAAATTTTAATTGTTGGCAAAAAACAATGATTTTCTTCTCTGACGATGTTTCTAAATGATATGTTTTTCATATCAAGACCACTCATTATATGAATAAGAGCACAGTCATTCCCCACAACGTCAACAGTCCCAGGACAAATTGATGCGTACAAGTTTTCTATATTGATATTTTCAAATTTACCACGTTCGCCATCTGTCTCAACGTATCTTGACATAATAATTCCATAAACGTAAAACGAGCCGAAAATATTTTTGACAGATATGTTTTTAACTGGTGTTCCACGACTTAGAAATCTTATTGCACTGTGGCAATTTTCAGCAAAAATTCCATCTATTTCTATATTTTCAATTGGACCACCCCATATGCCGTCATCGCTGGTTAACGCAAGTAGGTCGTCGTGACAAGCGCCTTTTAGGTTGCTTATTTTTCCAAATCGACAGCCCGCTTCCAAATGAATTCCGTCCATATTCCAAAGTTTCGGACTTCCCTCATAATAATCAAAGCGTATATTTTCAATTGTGAAATACTCGATAAAGGATAGTTGAACGCCATAAACTACAGGATTAACAATGGTGATGTTCTTAAAGGTAAAGTTTTTTACTCTCGAAAATACAAAAGCATGACCTGTATAGGTTGGACTTACAAGTCCTGACTGCGGAGTCCAACCGAATTTTTCTTTCATATAGGCTTTCGTTCTTATAACTCCGTTTGAATCGGGGAAGTGGTAAGGGTTGGGCGATTGGTTGTTGTGGTTCATATCCCAAATACCGCCGTCAACGGTAATATTAACGTTGCCTTTTACGTAGTCATCGTTTCGAGCCATACAGCAGTTAGCGTTGTCTGTCAACACTATACGTGTGTTTTCATCAAGTTTTAAGGTCTGATTGGAATGTATTAATAACGGTTTACTGATAAGATAATGTTTTTCAGGAACGGGGAGATATACCGTGCTGATACCGCTGTCCAACAATTCCTGAATAGCTGCATAATCGTCATATATACCATTACCGTAAAGCTTTAATTTTCCCATAATTTACTCCTTAATTGTAAGTTTGACCGTACTACTTATCTCTGTATTGCTTGGGTGTTATACCAAATCTGTTCTTAAATAACCTTATATAATTAGAATAGTCCGAAAAGCCCGATAACATGCACGCGTCAAACACGCTTTTACCCTCTTTTAACAATAATCTCGAGTGCGCCAATTTTTTAGTTTCAAGATACATTCTCGGCGAAGTGCGAAGGTGCTGTTTGAACAGTCTGCTTAGCGTGCTGTGAGAAATGTAGTATTTATCTACAATATACTGAAGCGACGGAATTGTAGCAAAATTCTCGTTGATGTCGTTAAGAATATTGGTGAGAGCTTGGGGCGTGTGGGATTGGATGAATTCCGTATTGATACTGCGCTCGTAAATATTAAGAATTTCAAGCGTAATAACAAACTGTTCCTTTTTGTTTTTGTCTTCCGATGCCTTTTCCAGCCTGTCGTACAGCGAGAGCAGGGTTTGCTTGTCCTCATCAGTGGGCGAGATTAGATTGCCCTTTCCGTATTCGTGTAAAAGGAACGTCGAAAAAAGAAATTCACACGACACGTCAAACCAAATGCAAAGATGTTTGTGAGTGGATACGGAGTTTAGAATACAGTTGTGCATCTCGTTGGGCTTGCTCATAATAACGTCGCCGGCAGAAAGTCTATAAACGTCGCCTTCTACCATAAACGAAACGTTTCCTTCAATAAGCACGTAAAATTCTAAAGTGTCGTGTATGTGTGGTGGAAAAATTCGCGGAGCATATTGGGCAGACGAATAGCTGAAATAATATTCCGCCTCATAATTTTCTATTACGGGAACTGAAAATTTATAATTTGTCTCCATAAAAAATCCTTACTCAAGTTTTATTTTTCACATTATACCATAACTTTTGTTCTCTTTCAACAAAAAGAAAGGAAAAACGTATTAAAATTGAAAAAATTTAAAAAAATTAAAAATTTAAAAAAAATTTTTTTTCAGGGCTGTTTTTACAAGATATTGGAGGAGTTTTCCTATTCTATATTATATATAGTGGAAATGATAAAAAATGAAGGGAAAAATTTAAAAAAAAATTTTAAAAAACTTTGAAAAAACAGTTGACTTTAAATTTTCTTTGTGGTATTATGTACGAGCTGTCGACGAAAGACAGATTGTTTACGACCATGTATTTGAAAGAATACCGCTGGCATACTGATTAAGACTTATAACAAGGGTTAATAATCGTGTATGCTTTTTTTGTTCCTCAAAAACAGGACGCAGACAAACAACGTACATTGACAACTGAATAACGAAACAAAAACAGATAATATTATACGAGTAAATAAGTAAAGTATTATGTATCAAAAACATAAACAATTTTTGCTGTAAAAACGAGTTAAATATGTCTTGTAAGAAGAACTTGAAAC
>JAGAPA010000086.1 GCA_017623455.1 Clostridia bacterium
AGAGGGAAGAGTAACCGAGGCGGCTCGTTATAAGGACAGACTTAAGCTCGTGCTCAGCCGTAAGGCAAAGATGGAAGATATTATGGATCAGATTGAACAGTTTGGGTACATGATAGACGAAGCGTTTGCTAAAAACGAGGTGTATTCCACACTCGGAATGGTGCTTGGCGAGGCAAACAAAATGACTCTTTCTCCCGAGCTTAAAACCATTTTCAAGCAGATGCACGACTTTCAGGATATCTTTACTAAAGGTCTTGGCAAAATGGATAGCATTTTCGGCAAGATGTCGTCTACCATTATAAACGTTAACGAGTCCACCGCGTCGGTAAACGATTCGGAGATTGATTCAATCGTTAACAGTCAGATAGAGCAGTACGATCAGCAGACAACCGCTCAGGCGGAAGCAGCCGGCTTCGATATGAACATTTTCAACTAACGGAGGTTAGAATGTTAACATTTAATACCGAAACACAGTTTACAACCCTTCTTGCGGAAATCAATCAATACAAGGCTGTAGGCGATTATGAAAAGTTGCTCGGCAGTATAAAAAAAGCAAAGGAGTGCTGTAAAAGACTGTTTGATGAAGCGACGGACAAAAACCGTAAGGAGCTTATGTACCGTAATGCGCTCAATCTTAATGCGCTTGAGAATCAGTGTATCGAAAAGCTCAAAGAACAGGGCAGGGACGTTTCTTCGTATGAAAGAGTAGGCTCTGCGCCTGCATCCGCTACCCGTCCTGCATCTCAGCCTGCAAGAGGCGGTTCTTCTCCTCGTCCCACAACGGGAACGGGTGGAGCGCAGGGGCTTACTACGGAAGGCAAGAAAGAGGAAAACGAGAATATTCAGTACGAGTTTTTCGGCGTTGACGTAAAGCAGTTCCTTTCTTTGGAGTCCAACGACGAGGTTACCTTTGACGACGTTAAGGGTATGACGGAAGAAAAGAAGCTTGTGGAAAGAGAATTTTTCATAAGCGACGCAGTAAGAGAGTTTAATGCAAGCATTGGTAAAAAGGATAAACGTTTCATTCTTTTGTACGGTGTGCCCGGAACAGGAAAGACGTTCTTTGCAAAAGCCGTTTCTTGTGAGCTTAAAAAGAGAGGAACGGGCGGAGACGTGCCTTTCTTCTCGGTTGTGGGAAACCAGCTCAGCGACAGTAAGGTGGGCGGATCGGAAAAGAATATTTTGGCTCTTTTCGAGTTTTGCAAGCAGTTTGAACGTTGTGTGCTTTTTATCGACGAGTTCGACTCGGTAGTTCCCGACAGAGGCAAGGAATCGGGTGATCCCACTGTTGCGCAGAGAGTTACAACTTTCTTGCAAGTTATGGACGGATTCAACTCGGCAAAGGGTACGCTCGTAATTTCAGCTACCAACTGTCCGTACAATCTTGACGGCGCTATTCTGTCAAGAGCGGATGCACGTATCGAGATTCCTCTTCCTACCTTTGAGGTTGTGTACGGAACGCTTAACTCCAAGCTTGGAAACCGTCTTGCTCCCAATCTTGACCTTAATGCGTACTCCAAGCTTTTGGTGGACAAGAAATATTCTAACCGTGATATCAGTAAGCTTATAAACAGCATGAGAGATTATATGTCCGACGCGTTTGCAGCAGATCAAAACGCAGGCATAAATCGCGACATTTCTCAGTACGTTTATACCGTGGAAATGTTCAACAACGCAATGAAGGCAAATCCGCCCTCAACCAAGCTTACCGACATGCAGAGAATTCAGAGATTTAAGGAAACAGGCGAATAATCGCGCATACGTATTGTAGAAAATTTGACAAAAAACAATAAGGAAATAAAATAATTATGTTTAACGAAAAGAAAGAAATGAAAAAGTTGGAGAACCAACAGAAGGCTCAGGAGCAACTCAATCAGCTTAATTCCGCAATCAGAGAGATTGATAAGATGGTCGACGATTTCCAAAAGGAAGCGCGCGACTACCTTTTGAACAACAACGAAATGGGATTTGAGCTTCTTGCAAACAATATTCTTTACTTTACCGACGTAAGAAATATGATCGATACCGTAAGAATTCAGTTCCAGACTTACGTTAAGACGGCGCAGTTTATGGACACCATCGAAGGCATCAGACCTATTCTTAAAAATACTGCAAATATGATGGCAAGCATGCCCAGTTATAATAAGAATAACAAGGACTTTGCAAAGTTCAGAAAGGGTCTTATGCGCGGTCAGGTTAATATGAAGGCTATGGCAAGCATGTGTTCTACCATCAATCCTGCAGCGCAGACCACACGTTCGAGAGAAGAAATGGACGCGCTTAAGGAACGCGTGCTTATGGGCACTAACCATTCTGCTACCGGTATGACTATGGGCGCTACGTCCACTGCAACCGTTGCAGCTCCCGCTCAGGTAAACACCGCGACTGTTCCCGAAACTTCCAGAATTTCTCAAAACGAAGATTTCTTTAGCGCAATCAACGACTGATTATACAAAAGGATAAAATGTTTAACTACGAAATTAAAAAGCAATCGTATAGCGTTGCGCTTCAGCAGGCAAAACAACTGCTGTTGCAAAACGACATGCAAAACGGACTGTATTATATAAACCGTGCTATTCAGCTCAACTTTGAGCTTTCTTCAAATTGCATTATTCCCGAGATTCGCTCTTCACTTATTGCGGAAGGGCAAAAGCTTCAGGATATTGCATCAAAGGTGTCTGCCGGTCAAAATCCGTTTTTGCGCAATTATGGGGTACCTGCACAGCAGGCACCTCAATCTCCGTCTATGCCCCAAAACACACAGGGCGCGGAGAACAAACCCATAAAAGAGCAAAGTTCCGCTAACAAAGTTCAAGACGGTAACGAGCTTGCTTTCTTCAAAAAAGAAAGTCCGTCCGTAACTCTTGAAGATATTGCAGGGCTTGATGAAGTAAAAAAGCAGATACGTCTTAACGTTATCGCGCCTATCAAGAACCCGGAGCTGTTCTACGCATATAAGGAAGAGGCAGGTTGTCAGATTCTTATGTACGGTCCTCCCGGATGCGGAAAATCTTTTGTGGCGGAGGCCATCGCCGGCGAGCTTCAGTGCGCGTATGCGATAGTAAACGCGTCGGATATCTTGGATAAATACGTGGGCGAAGCCCCCAAAAAGATTACCAAGCTTTTTGAAGAGTCCAAACAGTTTGACAACTGTCTTATCTTTTTTGACGAGCTTGACGCATTGTTTGCTTCCAGAGAAAGCAGTGATTCTTCTCACACAAAGGACGTTCTCACAACGTTTTTGACCTGTCTTTCGGGCTTTAGCGCAAGCAAGAATAAAGACAGCGTGAGAGTAATAATCGGAGCTACCAACCGTCCGTGGATTTTGGACTCTGCGCTTATAAGAGGAAAGCGATTCGATACGCATATTTACGTTGGGCTTCCCGATGAGAAAGCAAGAACGTTTATGGTAAAGCGCGCGTTCAGAAAACACGGTGCGCTTTTGGAGAATACCGATATTACCGTAGAAGATCTTGTAGAAATGTTCGACGGATATTCGGGCGCAGACCTTACTTCTTTGATAGACAAAATGAAATCGCTTGCTCTTTCACGCGCTATCGAAAACAGCGCGCAAGGTATAACCGAAATATCTCCCATTACCAAAGAGGATGCTCTTACGGTACTAAAGGGATTTAGAAATTCAATAACAAAAGAAAGTCTTGAAATGTTCGAGAGTTTTGCAAAAGGAGAGATTTAGAATGGGTGAATATCTCAGCTTACTTAACAAAATTAAAGAATCGGTATACGCAAAAGACTGCGCTACTGCAGTTGCGGATATGAAAAAACTGCTCAACAATCTTAATATCGATTATACGTCGGTTAAAAATGCGGCGGACAGAGAAAAGGCAAGAGGAGTTATTATTAAGCTATTACCCGTTCTTAACGACCTTAAGAGAAACGAGGTTACTCAAACTGTTATAAACGGTCTTAAGCTTGATCCTCAAAGGCTCGCAACGCCTTCACTTGATGATTTGTTTGGCGAAAACAGATTGGATTCGAGTGTTTTCGGAATGGCTCCGTCCGCACCCGTGTCCCAAAATCCCGCAAACGTATCCCCTCAACCCGTGCAATCCGAGCCTCAGCCCACGGCTTTAGAGCAACCCACGCCTCAGCCTGCTCAACCCACGCCTCAGCCCACGCCACAGCCTACAAAACCGCTTAAGCACGGAGCAAGAAGAACTCTCGCACCGCTTATGCTTGACGATTATATCGGACAGGAGAAAGCAAAGGCAGGACTGAGAATATCCATTAAGGCGGCAAAGAAGGAGAACAGACCTCTTGCGCACACCCTTATTTGTTCTTCATACGGACTTGGAAAGACTACGCTTGCAAACATTATTGCAAACGAAATGGATATGCCGTTCTTCTCTGTAAACGCTACCAATCTTAAAGACGTAAAATCCCTGTCGTTGTATTTTTCTAAAATACAGGACAGCTGTATAGTATTCATCGACGAGATTCACTCGCTCAAAAACGACGTGCAGACCGTGCTTTTATCCATACTTACCGACTACGCGGTAAGCTTTATTAACGAGGCAGGCGAGGAAATAACTTACGAGCTTCCGCCCTTTACGCTTATCGGAGCAACGACTCAGGCAGGCGAATTGCTCAAACCCTTCCTCAACCGTTTTACGGTGCTCGAGCTTTTGGATTACACCGATGAAGAAAAGGCGGTTATCGTAAGATCCAAGTTTAAGAAAATGGGTTACGAGATCACAGACGAGGCGGTCGCCGACGTTGCGCGCAGAAGTCGCGGTATTCCCAGAACCATCGAAACCTACGCAAAAGGTATTAAGGATATTGCGCTTAACGACGACGTTGAGAAGATAACCGAAGAAACCACCAAAAAATATTTCGATATGTACGATATTGATGCTCTGGGACTTGGTGCAAACGACTTGCGTATCCTCAAAATTCTTGCGGACTCGCCTAAGCCCATTGCACTTGTTACCATGGAGTCTAAAACGGGTATTCAAAAGGAAGACCTTGCTTACCGCTACGAGCCGTATCTTATCAAGCTTGGCTTTATGGATAAGACGGACAGAGGTAGAGTTATCACGGAAAAGGGCAGAAAGTACGTAGATCCCTCGTACGTGCCTGTTCAAACCGAAGAGCCTGCAACCGAAACGGCTCCCGAAGCTCAGGAGCAGGCAAACGAGCAAGCACAGCCCCAAGTGCCTGCGTCCGAGAGTGAACAAGCACAGCCTCAAGCGCCCGCTCAACCCGTGCAGGCGCCCCAAACACCCACTCCTGCTCAGCAGTCTGTGGCTAATAACGGGTTGGAAGAAAATAATCAAAACGGAGAAGGTTAGAAATGGCGAACGTTGCAATGACACAAATAAAATGCCCCAATTGCGGAGAGTCTAAATTTGAAGTTCAAGGCGGAGTATATAAATGTACCATTTGTGATGCGGTATTCAAGGATGACGAAGCGGCGCAGATTGTGCAAATGATGGAGGAGCAAGCCCAAAATTATATTGGAACTCTTCGTTTTCGTTTGCGCGAGGAAGCAAACCGTGAGATAGTTGATCTTGAACAAATTAAAAAGATTGCCGATGAAATTCTGAACCGAGGTAACAACGTCGAAGAAAAGGACGTAGTTGCAAGCTTTTATATTGAGTTTGCGCGTAGATTTGAAAACCGTGATTTGTACAAGAAATTTATTGCAAGCCTTGCTTCCGATTTTCAGATCAAGCCTTTTCAGGCAAAGCAGATTGCAAAAACGATGATCAGATTTTACGAGTTTTACGTAAAAGACGAGATCAAGAGTTTTATGGTAGCTACGGGTGTTTACGATTCCCTCAAAAACGATTATAATAACGCGGTAAATTCTCACGATGCAGAGTATAATATTAAGCTGGCAACAACGCACAGAGATGTGCTTGTTATCTGCGACGAAAGCGATTATGCCGATGCGGAAAATATTGTGTATTTCTTGGAAAGTAAGGGTTTAAGATGTTGGTTCAAGCCCAGAAACTTCGACGACAAAACCCCCGACAAGGAAGAATTTATGAAGCAGGTCGTAAACTCGACCGACAAGGCGTTGTTTATCAACAGCGAAAACGCGTTGAAAAACCCCGATCTTGCATTCTTAAGATATATCGTAGAGCAGTCCCAAAGCAAAAGGGAAGTTTGTTACAGAGTAGTGCTTAGTGAAGAAAAAGACGATATTCCTCAGGATAAGTTCTGCGAAAAAGCAATCGTTTGCAGACCTGAAGAGGGTTTGAAAAAGGTTATCGACGCCCTTAAGAAGGACGGTCGTAAAGAAAAAGCACTTAAAAACAAGCTTGATCGTATTACCAAAATGCTTAAAGGCAAGCTTTTCCAACAAGCAGAGGATGCTATCAACGAGTGGTTTATCGATAATGACGTTAAGTCTAAGGACGAGGAGTTTTTCTTAAGAGAAATGCTTCTTCAGGCGCATATCGGACTTCATAAGGAAGACGAGGAAGTTTGTCAGGACAACGTTAAAAAAATCAAGGCTCTTTGCTCATCCGATAAGGCTATCGGCGATGATAAGCTGGAGGAGCTTGAGGCAAAGTATCCTATTCTGATAGATTCGTCGGAGCTTCGCAAGGAAGCAACTAAGCTTTTGAGCGAAAACAAGGTAGAGGACGCGCTCTCCTGTCTTGCAAAAGCAACTAAGACCGGTGACAGGGAGGCATATTACACCTTGGGTGACCTGTACTTTAGAGGAAAGGTTGTTGCTAAGGATATAAACAAGGCAATATCCTACTACGAGTGCGCGGCAAGCAAGGGTCATGCGGAAGCATGCAGAGTGCTCGGCTTCCTGTACGAGGCAGGCAGATTTATTCCCAAGGACGAGAAAAAGGCTTTCGAGTATTACCTTAATGGCGCAAAAGCAGGACAAAGCTTCTGTTGCTTTAAGGCGGCTGAATATTACGCAAACGAGAATTTTTCCGAGTATAGCAAAAAGGATGCGTTCAAGTGGTACAAAGAGGCTGCTCAAAAGCAAGAGCTTAAGGCAGTTACCCCCCTCGGTCTTTGTTATAAGTACGGCAAAGGAACTACTGCAAATCTTGCAAACGCAAAAAAATGTTTCGAGTATGCGGCAGCCAAAAACAACGATCCTGATGCTAAGCGTGAGCTTTTTGGGCATTAAAATAAAAACGGCTTATTTGAAAATAAAAAACGGCTTATTTGCGTCGTTATAGTGCATAAATGAGAACTTCCCCTCGGTTACGTACGGCTTGTACGCGCCCGTCGGGGAAAACCCCATTTATTTCTCTAACTCGCAACTAAGCCGTTTTTGCAACGTGACGTTGCATCCAATTATTGTGCTTTAAGAAAGAGAGTAATTAACTACCGTTAGTCCCTCATATTGACAGTGGGTCTGCCCACCGTGACGTTGCATCCGATTATTGTGCTTTAAGAAAGAGAGTAATTGAGTGTAGTTAGTTTCTTAACTTGCTGTACGTGCGATTTATGAATCGTCCACATATTGACCGTGGGTCTGCCCAGTACGCAGGCGGTGCGCAGACGCACTCTCGATAATTGTACTTTAACAAAGGCAACGTGACATTGCATCCGATTATTGTTCTTTAATAAATTTAGCAATCAACCGCCGTTGGTTTTTCTATATTGTGAGTGCTCCTGAGCGCCACTTTTCACAATATTGTCAAAATAAAACAAAGTTTATTTTGGGGTTGACTTTTATCTTTACGTTTGGTATAATTGATATATAATGGAGAGTAAGCGCCCTTAAAGCAATGGCGCGTATCGCGTTTTACTAAAGCAACGAAAAAAAAGGAGTACTTATGGGTATTACGAAAAGTGAGTTTTTCGTCAAAGTAAAAAAGTTTTGTATGGGCAAATATTATCCGTTGGTAATATTCGCTATCGCAATGCTGGCTCACGTTACCGGCTTGGACGTAGCGGGTTATGCCGTGATAGTGGCAATAGCCTCTTTTGTAAACGTCACGGTGGACGACGGAAGACCGTTTATTGCTCCCCTTCTGATAGGAGCTATGGCTACTTCTCGAATTAATGCGTTCGGAAAGGGCGAGGCAAGCTCTCTCTATTCATCCCCCGTCGTGCTTACAGTGCTTATAGTTTTCGGTGCGATTGCCGTAGCGAGCGCGATTGCGCATATCGTCATTTACAAAAGATATAAAGGCGGTTGGGAAAAAATCAAAAATTCGCCCCTTGTGTTGGGAATAGCCGTGCTTTGTATTGCTATGCTGTTGGGCGGAATATTCAGCAAGTACCTCGACTTAATGTCGTATATAGTATCGGGCACATTCTGCGTTATTCTCGTATGCGTATTCCTATTCTTCAAGCTCACGGTGAGCGATAAGGATGGACTTGTAGAATACGCTATGTTCTGCGTAATGATGTTGGCTATCGGTGTAGCCTTGGCAGTGCTCGAGTTTTACGTGGCAACCTATCGCGGACAAGCTCTTGACAGCGCGTTCAAGGATACGATGTTGCTCGGAGCTTACGTGTCCAACTCCGCAGGCGAAATGATAGTGATATCGCTTCCTGCCTTCTTCTATTTCGCAACTGTAAAAAAACACGGTTGGGCGTATATTTTGGGCGCAACGGCAATGATGGTGGTGGTTCTTCTCACTCTTTCTAGAGCGTCCTTGCTCTTTGGAGCACCTATCTATGCAGTAGGAGTTGTTTGGTGTTGTTTTAAGAGCGAATGTAAAAAATTCAGCCGTATATTCACTCTGTCGGGAATTGCTCTCGTTGTTGTTGGAATAGTTGTGTTCTTGTGTATGGGCGGAATTGAAATTATAGGCGGATTCTTTGCAGATACCGGATTTGCGGATCGCGGAAGATTCTCGCTTTGGGAGCAAATGCTTCAGTGTTTCGCATCATACCCCGTGTTTGGAGCAGGATTTTCGGTGCTGTACCAGATAAACAACCATGCCCAAAACAGTATGAATCTGTATACCGCGCTTGCTCACAACACAGTGTTCCAAATGATAGGAAGCACGGGCGCAGTAGGCGTTCTTGCATACGTGTTTCATCGTTTTACAACGGTACGTGTGTTCGTAAAACGTTACAGCGAGTCAAGAATGTTTGTCGGACTTACGATTCTTGCCTTTGTACTGCTTGCGCTTTTGGATCAGATTTTCTTCTTCCCTCAGTTCGTAATTCTTTATGCAATACTTCTTGCGGTAGCGGATATTGATTACGTAAACAGCAGGGCTAAGAATGAACAGACAGAGCAAGTAACAGAACAAAAGCAAGCGGAGCAAACGGCTCAAGAATAATTTTAGTATTGATTAGCGTATTATAATAATGAAGCATAAATCGGCTAAAAGGAGAATGAGATGAAGAAACCAAGAGTAGTTTTTCCATTTACGGAAGCGGGTATGGGGCATATTATGCCACTCCGCTCTCTTGCCGATACTTTTGAACGCAAGTACGGCGATAAGGTGGAAATAGTCCGTTCAAATTTCTTTACCGAAACGAACGATTCACGGCTTATTGCGCTTGAAAATATTATGCGTAACTTCGTGATAAGTCAAAACAAGAACCCGTCGTTTTCCAAAGCGAGCATGATCGCTATGGACTTTTTCGGTACGGAATTGGATTCGTGGGTGTGTATGCAGGCGGCGGTTCCCGGCTCTAACAAAGCCGCATTAAAGCATATGGAAGAGCTTGATCCTGATATGCTCGTTACCACGCATTGGGCTACAAATTACTATGCCGAAAACTCAGAAAAGGATATTATAACGGTAGTGTATTGCCCCGACGCGCATTTCAATCCGTTGTTTTCGTACAGTTGCGATCTTGCGCTTATCTCCATGGAGGGCGGATATGAAAAAGCGCTTCAGAACAGGCGCAGGTTTAATGAGAATAATCTTAAGCTTGTTCCGTTCTGTATCAGGAACGAGGCTTTCGAAATCCCTCTTGACAAAAAAGAAAACAGACGCGTGCTCGGTCTTAACGAGGATAAATTTACTATCGTGCTCGCAGAAGGCGGTTACGGTATAGGTAAAATGCAGGAGATCTGCGAAAAGATTATTGCCAAGGATTTACCTGTAACGCTTATTCCGTGTTGCGGTAAAAACGAGGAACTGCTCAAGCATTTTGCGTCGTTGCCCGTTGGTAAAAACACTGAATTCAAACCGCAAGGCTTTACCGAAAGTATTCTAAGATATATCGCAAGTGCCGACCTGTTCTGCGGAAAGAGCGGTAACATTATCGCAGAGCCCACGTTTTTTGGAGTGCCCAGTTTTATAACTAAGCACGCAACCACCATAGAAAAGGAGATAGCGCAAAACTACGTAGAACGCGTCAAGTGCGCCCTCAACGTTTTCGATACGGACGAGATTGTAGGCAAGATAGAAACTTATCTTACCGATAGAACCGAGCTTGATATGTTGTCACAAAACGCAATTGCGCATCACGAAAACTTCGGTGCCGAAAAGTCCGTAGACATAATTTTCGACCTTCTCTGCACCCGTTTCCCCCACCTTAAGGAAGATAACGCAGAGTAAAAAGAGCAATAAAAATAAGAACAAATTTAAGCCTGTACCCACTTTGCGGATTACAGGCTTTTTTACTTAACGGAAAGCAAGTAAAATGCAAAAGCGAACGCATAAAAGGTGTGCGCAACGAAAGAAAATTTTGAGAAAGCATTGCATTTTGCCCGAAAAAGTGATACAATATATATAAATTTACTATTTTTTAATTGAGATAACAGCTTTGGCTTTTGCGGTAATTGAGGAATTTTACACTATTACGTGCATACGTGTTGGAGATTTTGAGACAAAAGCGAATTGAATTTATTGAGGAGATTGCGAAAATGCTGAGAAAGACAATTTTGAGCGAGGGGAAAAATGCATATAAGGACAATGTTTTTGACTGGCAGGAATGGTCTGCACAAAGAATGGTTTCGCCTGAGGAAATAGAGGATAGGATAAAATCAATGAACCTTGTCGGCAGAACGATAGAGGACGTCAGGTTGGTCGGTTATAGCTATTGGCATTCTAAGGATTGGATTGAGGAGACTGCTTACGGCTTATTGTCTGAGGGCATGGATGAGGTGGAAAGACAAGAGAAATCGGAATATAATAATATCTCCGAAGATTTAACGTATGAACGTTACGTTGTTATTGACGATCCGTTTTTAATAAAATTTACGGACGGTAACGTATTTGAGATTGAGCTTTTGCAGGTTCCCGAGTACCAATTCAGTATGAATTGCATTCCGTGGAATATTTCTCCCGACAAGAGTTCTTCGAACAATGTTGATGCGTCCATCGTGTTTTCACCTGCATTGGGAAAGGAAATAGTTGAGGTGGAAGTTGCCAAGGATTACGTGGATGCCGATCCAATGACCTGTGAGAAATTTGATGAAGTGGGTACGAAACGGGAAATAGTTACACATATCGTATTATGGCTAGAAAACGACGTAGGAATTTGTGTAGGCGGATTTATGGATTATTGTGAAGTTTTGTGTATTAACCGTCAAGGCGAAGTTTTGCCAATTCCGTTTAGAGAACTTAAGAAAGCTTTACGTAATTAAAAGGAAGAATAAAAAAGAGATTGAACTGCTTTTGTTTGATTTATAGGCATACGTATAGGAGGAAATATGTTAAAACAGTTAGTGCATGACCCCATTTTTCTTGCAGGAAAGTCCGAGGTTGCGACAAAAGAGGACACAATGATAGCTCAGGATCTGTTGGATACTCTTACGGCACACAGGGACAGCTGTGTGGGAATGGCGGCTAATATGATTGGCGAGCGCAAGCGGATAATTGCGTTTTACGACGAGAGCGGAAAGATTCCTAAGTATACCGTTATGTTTAATCCCGAGATAGTTAAAAAGGAAGTAGCATACGAAACCGAGGAAAGCTGTCTTTCATTGCTTGGCGGACCGCGCAAATGCAAGCGGTACAAAATTATCAGAGTACAGTTTCAAACTCCTCAGATGCAAACCTGCGTCAAAACCTACACCGATTGGACAGCTCAAATAATCCAACACGAAATAGATCACTGCAACGGCGTACTTATTTAGGTTGCAAATACTTATAAAATTTTACTTAAAGGAGAACGAAACGGATAGTTATAAATTGTCTACGTATTCTTTTATAAAAGCTTAGTGAGTGCGGTATAAGCGCAAGATTTGTAAGAGAAGAAAAAGCCCCAGTGCACGAAAAAGACGAATACGTAGCTACGTTTTTAGTGCAATAATTGGTGATTTTACACTAAGAATACTAACTTAAAGAGGAGCAGACGCGATGTCTAAATACCCGATAAAGAAAGAATTTTTTCCGTTTAATAATTTTACTCCACCCATAAGCGAAGGCTTTTTAAAAATGTCCGTACCGTTTATGAAAGTGCCGAGATTCCTTTTTAAGGATAAGGAATTGAATGTGGAGAGAGTGGAGATTGCAAGCTATGACAACGAGAAGGTAGAATGTTTTTTTATGTCGCCCAAAGGCATAGGGGATAACGCGCCGTGTTTGATTTATATTCACGGCGGAGGATTTGTTTTGCCTGCCGCAGGCTACCATTACAAAAATGCAATGCGTTATGCAAAAGAGGTTGAATGTAAGGTGTTTTTTATTAATTACCGCCTTGCGCCCAAGCATCCTTATCCCGTATTTTTCGAGGATTGCTATGCCGGTTATTGCTACGTGTGCGATAATGCGAGCGAGCTTGGTGTGGATATAAACCGCATAGGTATAGGCGGTGACAGCGCAGGGTCTACGCTTTCGGTTGGAGTGTGTATGATGGCAAAGGACCGACAGTATCCGGTAATGCCAATTTTTCAGATGTTGCCGTATCCGTTTTTGGACATGCGAGGCGTGAGCGAGTCTAACAAAAAATACACGGACACGCCTATGTGGAACTCTTCCCTATCCGCCCGTATTACGCCTATGACAAAGGTGGATAAAGCCAATCCCAACTACAAATACTATTCGCCCGTTGAGGCTGATAGTTTGAGCGGACTTCCGCCTGCGTATATAGAGCCTGCCGAGTTTGATTGCTTGCACGACGATGGAATAATTTATGCAGAGCGGTTGAAAGCAGAGGGAGTAGAAGCTGTGATAAACGAAACTGAGGGTACTATGCACGGCTTTGATATAGTACAGAACGCGCCCACTACAAAGCTTGCTCTTTCAGCGCGTATTGCTTACATGCGAAAAATGTTTTATACGGAAAACTAAAACGTGCACGTTCTTTAAGCAGTTTTGTCGTTAATATGTCAGTAAAAGTCTGCAAAATGCTTGACAATGCAGTGCGTTTGCTACTACAATAAATTTAGAAAATCGCAAAGGAGTGGAACGTGACGGCAAAGAAGAAAATCATAATAATCACCTTACTCTATTTGATAGCCGTCGTACCGCTCGGAGTCGTGATACACGGTAACTTTGAGCTAAAGTCAGTGCAAAACGCATGCTTTGCTTTCGTTGTTCTAAACTTTGTCGCAGGCATAGTGCTGGCGTGGAAAAGTAAGGATTTTTGGCTTGTTTCAACTGCGCTACTGTTTACTGTTTTTGCGGATAGAATTTTATCGTATAACGTAATGAGCTTGATAGATATGGGAATAATCTTATTTACCTTTACTCAGGTTGCGTATTTTTTCAAAAGCTATTACTTAGAGGAAAGCAAAGCTAAAAGAATTGCGTTTGGGATTGTGCTTCCCACTGTGTTTTGCGTCTTGTTTTTCATAACACTAGCATTGATGGGTAAACCGAACGGTTTGACGGTTATCGCGATAACGTATTTTAGTTTTTTGGTCACAGCATGCCTTTTTGCGTTTGCAAGATTTGGTAAAGATCCGCTTTTTGCGATAGGCTTATTATTGTTTATAGCGTGTGATTTTTTCCTTGGCGCGCAGTTTGTGGGAATAGGCGCAGGTACGATAATACATGAAATAGACTGTTGGTGGTTTTACTATCCGTCGCAGATTTTGATAATACTAAGCATTGTATATACAAGGCTTATGGAGAAAACGGAGCAATAAAAATGAAAGCAGAGATAAAAAAAGCAACACCTCAAAAAATTGCTTTCGAGGACAACGATTTTAAGATTAGAGTGCTCGATAATACGTCTGAGTTCGTAGATAAGGCTTACCACGAGGAGGTTGAGATTAAGTATTACTACGAGGGCGAATCCGCCGTGTCGATCGGCTCGGAGATAATTATGGCAAAGGCAGGAGATATCACGGTTGCAAACCCTTACGAGGTACATTCCTCTATAAAGCTGAAAAATTGCGAAGGGCGATATAGACTTATAATTCTCAATCCTGATTTCCTTACCCAATCCAACCGTGACGGAATAGATTTAAGGCGTATTTTTATCGGCGAAGAAAAGCAGTTTTGCAATCACATTCAAGGTAACGAAAGATTGGGCGCAATAATCAAAAGAATAGGCGACGAGCTTAAAACCAAGTCGAAATACTACAAAATCGTAGTGCAAAGCTTGGTAAACGAATTTTTTGCGCTTATGCTCAGGGATTACGTTAAGACGGATAAAGAGCAACGCTTCACGAATGCAGATATGAAGAGAATGAAGCTTATTGCTCCGGCGCTTTCGGAAATTCATCTTAGCTATACGAAAAAGTTAACCGTGGACTATCTTGCAGACGTGTGTAACGTAAGCAAGTACCATTTTTGCAGAGTGTTTAAGGAAGTTATGGGTATTACGCCCGTGCAGTATATTACCAAATATCGAATAGACGTTGCCGAAGTAATGCTAAAAAGACGATTGGGAAGCATTTCCGGAATTGCTTGGCAATGCGGATTTGAAGACGAAAGTTATTTTTATAGGTGCTATAAAAGGATAAAGGGAGTTGTTCCCGGTAAAGTAATTAAAGAGTAATAAAAAAGACCTTGTTCATTTTTCGACGAATAAGGTCTTTTTTAAGGGAAAAAGGTAAAAGGGAAAACGTATTTTATAATATACGTTTGGTAGAAAATGTTCATGGAATAATGTATTCCACGAACATAGTTATATAATTTTAACATATTTGGATAGCGTATGTCAATGTAATTTATTATATTTATGCTTTTTTTATTATATTTTGTTTGGTTTTTTGAAAAAAAGTCGACTTTTTATAAAATAATTCCTCGCATTGTTCGCCTAATACATTATTCCATGAACA